>NZ_JBEZYN010000007.1:0-383673 GCF_040638605.1 Streptomyces sp. NPDC026092 | reverse complement strand
CCGATAGCTCCGCTATCGAGACGCTCCGGCGCCTTGCGATGCACCGCACCAGACGCCGCGGCCTATCCGACCCTGATCCGCCGGACAGGCCCTAGCCCACCGCCTCCGCCAGTTGGCGTGCCGTGTCCTCCCTCACCGGGGCGCCGTGGCCGCAGCACAGGACCGAGGGCTTCAGGTCGGCCAGGCGGCGCATCGACTGCATCGCGCGGTCGCGGTCCACGTGGAACACACCGAAGGTGACCCCCTGCACCGACGCGACCGTGTCGCCGGTGAACAGGACGCCGTGTTCCGGCAGATGGACCGCGATCGAACCGGGCGTGTGGCCCGGGGTGTGCACCACGAGCGCGCCGTCGCCGAAGCCCAGCTCCTCGCCGTCCTCCACCTCCCGGTCGACGCGGGTGGGCGGGGCCTCGGGGACGGTCAGGCCGTGTGCGTACAGAGGGAGTTCCCAGTCGAGCAGGTCCGGTTCGGGGACCGGGGCCTCGCCCCGGATCACCGGCGCGTCCAGGCGGTGGGCCAGGATCCGCGCGCCGAAGCGGTCGGCCAACTCCTGCGCGGAGCCCACGTGGTCGCGGTGGCAGTGGGTGAGCACGATCCGGCGGATACGGGCGGGGTCCAGGCCCACGCCCCGTACCGCCGTCTCGATCTCGTCCGCCGAGCCCACCCAGCCGGCGTCGATCAGGGTCAACTCCTCCCCGTCCCGCCACAGATAGGCCTGGCCTATGGAGAAGTGCAGCATGTGCAGTCGGGGATTGATCTCGCTCAGTTCCATCAGTTCCATACGGCGAACCTACGGAGCCCCGCAGGTCCGCCGTATCGAACTACGCTGTCGGCGAGCTTCGCCCAACGCTTAAACCCGCTCCCGCTCAACCCTGCTTCGAGCGGGCGTAGTTCTGCAGGAAGTGCGCCTCCGCCACCGCGAGCCGCTCCAGCTCCTCCGGCGACACCGACTCGTTCACCGCGTGGATCCGCGCCTCCGGCTCGCTCAGACCGATGAGCAGGATCTCCGCCTCCGGGTAGAGCGAGGCGAGCGTGTTGCAGAGCGGGATCGAGCCGCCCATGCCGGAGGTCTGCATCTCCTGACCGGGGTACGCGACCTTCATCGCCTCCGCCATCGAGACGTACGCCGGGCTCGTCACGTCCGCCCGAAACGCCTGGCCCTGGCCGACCTGCTCGAACGACACCCGGGCGTTCCACGGCACACGCTTCTCGATGTGCGCGTACAGCAGCTTCGTCGCCTCGGCGGCGTCCTGGCCCGGCGGCACCCGCAGGCTGATCTGCGCCCGCGCGGTCGACGGGATCGACGGCGTCGCACCGGCCACCGGGTGGCAGTCGATGCCGATGACGGTGACGGCCGGACGGGCCCAGAGCCGGTCCGCGACCGTGCCGTTGCCCGGGAGGCCCACGCCCGCCAGGACCTTCGCGTCCGCGCGGAAGTCGTCGTCCGGGTACTGCAGGCCCTCCCACACCGCGTCCGCCGGCAGACCGTCGATGACCGTCGAACCGTCCTCGGCGCGCAGCGTGTCCAGGACCCGGATCAGCGCGGCCAGCGCGTCGGGCGCAGCGCCGCCGAACATGCCCGAGTGCAGGTTGCCTTCGAGCGTGTCGATCTGGACCCGGATCATCGTCATGCCGCGCAGGGTCGCGGTGACCGTCGGCAGACCGAGCCGGAAGTTGCCCGTGTCGCCGATCACGATCGCGTCCGAGGTCAGCAGCTCCGGGTGCGCCTCGGCGTACCGCTCGAGCCCGCCCGTGCCCTGCTCCTCCGAACCCTCCACGATCATCTTGACCGTGACGGGCACCCCGCCGTTCGCCTTCAGGGCGCGCAGCGCGAGCAGGTGCATGATGAACCCGCCCTTGCAGTCCGCCGCGCCACGCCCGTACCAGCGTCCCTCGCGCTCCGTCAGCTCGAACGGCGGCGTGACCCACGCCGACTCGTCCAGCTTCGGCTGCACGTCGTAGTGCGCGTAGAGGAGGACGGTCGGCGCGCCGGCCGGGCCGGGCAACACGCCGTAGACCGACTGCGAACCGTCGGGGGTGTCGAGCAGGGCCACGTCCTCGAAGGACTCGGCACGCAGCGCGTCCGCCACCCAGTTCGCCGCCCCCTCGCACTCGCTGCGGGGAGCCACCGCCTCGTCCGCCACCGACTCGAATGCCACGAGTTCCGTGAGCTCCGTCTTGGCACGGGGCATCAGGCCTGCGACGGTCTCGGCGATCGGATTCGCGGTCATGGGCACGCTCCTGGTGGGTGCGACGTTGTGAGGGTGTCGCCGTGTATCGGTGGTACGGCGAACGTATCGCCGATCCTACGGCGCGGGGTCCCGAGGGCCGCGCCGTAGGATGCCCCGAGAGCTTGGATCATCGTCGGATCAGGAGCAGAAGCACATCGTGAGCAGCGAGAACGCAGACGCCGAAGAGGTACGCGCGGAAGAGTCGCAGGACGCCGCGACGGTCTGGGACGTGGTCGTCGTCGGGGCCGGTCCCGCCGGCGCCTCGGCGGCGTACGCGGCCGCGGTCGCCGGACGCCGCGTGCTGCTCCTGGAGAAGGCCGAACTGCCCCGGTACAAGACCTGCGGCGGAGGCATCATCGGCCCCTCGCGGGACGCGCTCCCGCCCGGTTTCGAACTGCCCCTGCAGGACCGGGTGCACGCCGTCACCTTCTCCCTGAACGGCCGCTTCGCACGCACGCGCCGCTCGCGCCGCATGCTCTTCGGCCTCATCAACCGGCCCGAGTTCGACGCCGGGCTCGTCGAGCAGGCCCAGAAGGCGGGCGCCGAGCTGCGCACGGGCGTCACCGTCTCCCGGGTCGAACAGCACGGACCCGCCGTGCCCGACCGGCGCACGGTCGCCGTCGTCCTCGCGGACGGCGAGACCCTGCTCGCCCGGGCCGTCGTCGGCGCCGACGGCAGCGCGGGCCGGATAGGGGCCCATGTCGGCGTGAAGCTCGACCAGGTCGACCTCGGCCTGGAGGCGGAGATCCCGGTTCCGGCGTCGGTGGCCGAGGACTGGAAGGGACGGGTCCTCATCGACTGGGGGCCGATGCCCGGCAGCTACGGCTGGGTCTTCCCCAAGGGCGACACGCTCACCGTCGGCGTCATCTCGGCGCGCGGCGAGGGCGCGGCCACCAAGCGCTATCTCGAGGACTTCATCGCCCGCCTCGGGCTCGCGGGCTTCGAGCCGTCCATCTCCTCCGGGCATCTGACCCGGTGCCGGAGCGACGACTCGCCGCTCTCGCGCGGCCGGGTCCTGGTCTGCGGCGACGCGGCGGGGCTCCTGGAGCCGTGGACGCGGGAGGGCATCTCCTTCGCGCTGCGCTCGGGCCGGCTCGCGGGGGAGTGGGCGGTACGGATCGCCGAGTCGAACGACGCCGTCGACGCGCGCCGCCAGGCGCTGAACTACGCCTTCGCCATCAAGGCGGGCCTCGGCGTGGAGATGGCGGTCGGACGGCGGATGCTCGCCCTCTTCGAGCGCCGGCCCGGACTGCTGCACGCCACGCTCACGGGTCTGCGCCCGGCCTGGAACGCGTTCGCGGACATCACCCGGGGCTCCAGCTCGCTGGCCGGCCTCGTCCGCTCGAACGGAGTCGCCCGGCGGGCGCTCGACGTCCTCGACCGCCGGATGGCGCCGACGGGCGGGACGACGCTCCGGGGCGTGGCGGCGCAGTCGGAGGCCGCGCAGGCGGGGGCGGAGTCGGAGCGGTCGGAGTCGGGGGCGGGGTCGGGGTCGGGGTCGGGGTCGGCCTCGGTCGACCCCGGGGCCGGTGTGGCGGAGGTGACGGCCGCAGTTTCGGAGGCGCCGGAGGTGTCCGGGGATCCGGAGGCGGCAGGTCCGGGCGCGGCGGGGCCGTCGGACGGGTCGGACGCGCCCGACGGTTCGGGTCCCTCGGGTTCCGGGGTCACGCGGTCGGAGTGATCCGGAAGACCGGGTGCTTGGGGGCGATCGCGCGCAGCTCGGCGTCCGTGGAGTCCGGGCCGACCCCGTCGAAGAAAACCCCCACCTCCGCCTTCCAGCGCTTGAGGTAGGCGCGCAGGAGGGCGGGCTTCTCGTCGTCGGTCAGCTCGACGGCGGTGAACGGCTGCACCTGCTTGCCCAGGTGCAGCTCGCCGCCGCCGGCCGCCCGCATGTTGTGGGTCCACTGGACGTGGCCGCGCGGCGCCACGAGGTACTGCGTGCCGTCCAGGGTCAACAGGTTGACGGGCGTACGGCGCCACTCGCCGCTCTTGCGGCCGCGCACCGCGAGGACGCGGGAGCCCCAGACGCTGACGCCCCGGCGGGTGAGCCACGAGACGGTCCTGTTCAGGACGTTCACCGTGAACCAGCCGGGCTTCGCGACGTAGGCGCCGGGCTGAGCGGGGCTGGGCTGAGCGGACATGGGTGCCTCCGAGGCGATGGGTGACCAAGCAAACTGTGAGCACTGATCTCTCTTGAGATCAGTGTGCACGGATCGCTGCCCCAAAGCAAGAGCAGTGCTCTCGATTCGGTGTAGTGCTCTTGTTTCTGTCTGATGCACTCTCTTTGGAGCAGTGCTCCGAAAAGTGGCACACTGCTCTCCATGACCAGCGTCCAAGGAGCCCGCGCCCGCGCCCGTATCGAGATCACCGCCGCCATCAAGGACGAGGCCCGCACCCAGCTCGCCGCCGAAGGCGCGGCCAAGCTCTCCCTGCGCGCCGTCGCCCGCGAGGTCGGCATGGTGTCGTCCGCGCTCTACCGCTACTTCCCCAGCCGTGACGACCTCCTCACCGCCCTCATCGTCGACGCCTACGACGCGGTCGGCGCCGCCGCCGAGCAGGCCCTCGCCGACTCCCGCGCCGCCACCGCCCCGAACGACCACCTCGCCCGCTGGACCGCCGTCTGCCGGGCCGTCCGTGCCTGGGCCGTCGCCCACCCCCACGAGTACGCCCTGATCTACGGTTCCCCGGTGCCCGGCTACTCCGCCCCGCAGGACACCATCGAGCCCGCCTCGCGCGTCGCGCTCGTCCTGATCGCCATCGCCCGCGAGGCCTTCACCACCGACGGCATCGCCCCGCCGCCCGTCCCCGCCGCCCTGCGCCCCGAGGCGGAACGGATGGCCGCCGACTTCGCCCACGATCTGCCGCCCGCCCTGGCCGTCTCCATGGTCGTGGCCTGGTCGCAGCTCTTCGGGCTCGTCTCCTTCGAGGTGTTCGGCCAGTTCAACCGGGTCGTGGAGGACCGGGAGACGTTCTTCGCCACGGCCGCCGCCCGCCTCGGCCGCGACATCGGCCTCCTGCCCAAGGCGGAGTCCCGCCGGTAGCCCGTCCCTGGCCACGAGTCGGCCGGCGCGGCCACCCCGTCATGAGCACGTTACGGGTGGCCGCTTCACCGTCAAGTACGCGTCAGCGAACTCTCCGACGCCCGGGGCGACGGGCATAGCGTCACAGGAGCGCGCACGGCCGACCGGGCCGGGCGGCTCCGAGGCACACCATGTCGTGAGGGGAATGCCATGTCCGACACCACGTACGCCGAAGACCCCGAGCCTTCCGAACCCGTCCCGGCCGGACCGCTGTTCGTCCCCGTCCGGTCGGGTCCCGCGGGCTGTTCCGCCCGTATCTTCCGCACGCCCCTCGGCCGCCGTACCGCCGTCGGCTTCACCACCCGGGCCAAGCTCCGCGCCACCCTCGGCGCCGACCACGCCTGCATCAGGCTCTCCGAGCCCGCGCTCCGCGCCCTCACCGCGCCGCTGGGCGTCACCGACCTCACCGTCGACCCCCCGAGCTCCGCGCCCGCCCCCACCCGCACCCACACCCCCGCGCCCGCCCACGCACACGCGCCGGCGCAAGCCCCCGGGCAGCCCGCCTGGCGCCGGGACCCACGGCGCGTCGGTCTCCTGCGCGTGGCGATCGCCGGTGCCGTCGTCTCCTGCGTCTCCTGTGTCAACCTGCTGATCGGCTGAGGGAGCGTCATGACCATCTCGCTGGAGAGCCGTTCGGCCGCCGACCACGAGCCCGAGGGCCTGTCGATCTGGCCCCGCTCCACCCGCGCCGAGCGCGGCGGCGACCTGAGCGTCGGCGGTGCCTCGCTCACCGAGACCGCCGAACGTTTCGGTACGCCCCTCTACGTCCTGGACGAGCAGGAGGTACGGGACCGCTGCCGCGCGTACCGCACCGCCTTTCCCGGCGCCGACGTCCTCTACGCGGCCAAGGCCTTCCTCTGCCGCGGCCTGATCAACTGGGTCCGGGAGGAGGGCCTCGGCCTCGACGTCTGCTCCGCGGGCGAGCTGACCCTCGCGGTCACCAGCGGCTTCCCGCCGGAGCGGATCGTCCTCCATGGCAACGCCAAGAGCCCGGAGGACCTCGCGACGGCCGTCCGCCTCGGCGTCGGACGCGTCGTCCTGGACAGTACGTCGGAGATCGCGCGCCTCGCCGCCCTCGTCCCCGCGGGCGAGCGGCAGCAGGTCATGGTGCGGGTCGTCCCCGGCGTCGCGGCCGGCGGACACGCCCACATCCGTACGGGCACGGAGGATCAGAAGTTCGGCCTGTCCGTCGCCGACGGATCCGCGCAGCACGCGATCGCCCGGGTGCTCGGCCAGCCGCGCCTCGAACTCGTCGGACTGCACTGCCACATCGGCTCGCAGATCACCACCGTGCGGCCGTACGTCTCCGCCGTACGCCGCATGATCGGGCTGATGGCCCGGATCAGGGAACAACACGGCCTGGAACTGCCCCAGTTGAACATCGGCGGCGGACACGGCATCGCCTACCGGCCCGGCGAGGAGAGCCTCGACGTGCCGACCCTCGCCGCGCGGGTCCGCGCCGAACTGACGGACGGCTGCGGCAAGGCGAAGCTGTCCGTCCCCCGCCTCACGATCGAGCCGGGGCGGGCGATCGTCGGCCCGGCGGGCATCTGTCTCTACCGGGTCCTCGCCGTCAAGCGCACCGGGACGCAGACCTTCGTCGCCGTCGACGGAGGCATGAGCGACAACCCCAGGCCCGCGCTGTACGGAGTGCGGTACGCGCCCCGGCTCATCGGCCGTCACTCGACCGCCGAGCCCCGTTGCGTCACCGTCGTCGGCCGCCACTGCGAGGCCGGCGACCTTCTCGCCCAGGACGTGCCGCTGCCCGGCGACGTGCACCCGGGAGACCTGCTCGCCGTTCCGGTGGCTGGGGCGTACCACCTCTCCATGGCCTCCGGCTACAACCTGGTCGGGCGCCCCCCGGTCGTCGCCGTGGTCGACGGCACCGCGCGGACACTCGTACGCCGGGAGTCTCTCGAGGACATCAGCGTCCGGGACATCGGCGTCTGACGCCGGCGCGGTTCGTTCGCGGGGAAGAGGAGGCTGTCGGGGCCGAGGAGGTGCCGATGAGCGTCGCGAGCGTCCGTCGGCCGTGTGGGGATACCGGGCCCAGTTAGCAGCGGCCCTGGCCCGGGCCTGCCCGCAGCGGTCCGGCAGGAACAGTGAGGGAGGACGTACTACGGCGGGAGTACGCCCGATCACCACGCCCGGCTGACGCTCCGGCCGCCCGACCGCGTCTAGCGTGGCGGACATGGACGAACAGCGCAGACACGGATACGGCGGTCCGCCCTGGGCGCGTGGTGCGCCGGGCGGACCGCCCTGGCCGCTGCGCTGGGCCGACCGCGAGCCCGGCGACGGGCTGCCCTGGCGGTCCACCCTCCTGCTCGCCGTCTTCGTCATGGTCGGCTCGGGCTTCGCGGCCAGGAACCAGCCGGACCGCGAGTCGCTGGACCTCCTCGGCCGCTCGCTGCTGCTCCTCGGCTCCGCGCTGCTCCTGCTGCGACACCGCCACCCGGTCCCCGTGGTCTTCGGTACCGCCGCCGTCACGCTCGTCTACTTCGGCGCCGGTTACGCGTACGGCCCGGTCTTCCTCCTCGTCGCCGTGGCCTGCTTCGCGGCCGTCGTGCAGGGCCACCGGCGCGCCGCCTGGTGGGCGCTCGGCCTGCTGTGGGCGGGGCACCTGCTGAGCGCCCACTGGCTCTACCGCCACCTGCCCCCTGCCGGAGACTCCGCCGCGCCCTGGGGCCAGGAGATCCCCGTCTTCGCCTTCGTCGTCGCGATCCTCGCCGCCTCCGAACTGGTCCGGGTCCGCCGCGAACAGTGGGCCGCCCAGCGGGCCGAACGCGCGGCGGCCGAGCGGCGCCGCGCCGACGAGGAGCGGCTGCGGATCGCCCGCGAGCTGCACGACGTGCTTGCCCACTCGATCTCCGTCATCAACGTCCAGGCGGGCGTCGGCCTCGCACTCCTCGACAGCGACCCCGAGCAGGCCCGCACCGCGCTGACCACCATCAAGGCCGCGAGCAAGGAGGCGCTCGGGGAGGTCCGCCAGGTCCTCGACACCCTGCGCGCCCCCGGCGAGGCCCCGCGCACCCCCGCGCCCGGCCTCGACCGGCTCCCGGAGCTGGTCGAACAGGCGGCGTCCGCGGGGCTCACCGTACGGACGTCGACCGAGGGGGAGGCCGTACCGCTCCCGCCGGGCACGGACCTCGCGGCCTTCCGGATCGTCCAGGAGGCGCTGACCAACGTGGTCCGCCACTCCGGGTCCCGTACCGCGCGCGTCGTGATCGGCTACGGGCCCGGCCGCGTGGAGCTCCGCGTCGACGACGAAGGACCCGCGACCGGCGGCGACGCAGGCGGCAGCGGCAACGGACTCGCCGGGATGCGGGAGCGTGCCACCGCGCTCGGTGGCACGATCGAGGCGGGCTCCCGCCCGGACGGTGGCTACCGGGTGCGCGCCGTCCTTCCCGTCCGCCCGAAGGAGACGCCGTGATCCGTGTGCTGCTCGCCGACGACCAGTCGCTCGTACGGGCGGGCTTCCGCGCGCTCCTGGACGCCCAGCCCGACATCGAGGTGGCGGGCGAGGCCGCCGACGGCGAGGAGGCGGTGGGCACGACCCGCGAACTGCGCCCGGACGTCGTCCTCATGGACATCCGGATGCCCCGGCTCGACGGCCTCGCCGCCACGCGCGCGATCACCGCCGACCCCGGGCTCGGCACAGTCAAGGTGGTGATGCTGACCACGTTCGAGCTCGACGAGTACGTCTTCGAGGCGATCCGCTCCGGTGCCTCCGGCTTCCTCGTGAAGGACACCGAACCGGAGGAGCTGGTCCGGGCCGTACGCGCCGTCGTCCACGGCGACGCCCTCCTCTCGCCGGGCGTGACACGACGGCTCATCGAGGAGTTCGCGGCCCGCTCGAAAGCCCCGGCCGCCGTGAGCGGCCTGGACGAACTGACCGAGCGGGAACGGGAGGTGATGGCCCTGGTCGGCATCGGCCTGTCGAACGAGGAGATCGCCCGGCGCCTGGTCGTCAGCCCCCTGACCGCCAAGACGCACGTGAGCCGCACCATGGTGAAGCTCGGCGCCCGCGACCGCGCCCAACTGGTCGTCCTTGCCTACGAGTCGGGCCTGGTCCGCCCGGGCTGGCTGGGCTGATGACTCCTGTGCAGGACTGTTACGACCAGACGATCGCCGACGTCTCCCGCCAGAGCCTGGCGAGGGACGCGTCGCCCGCCACGGTCACCGCGCTGTCGGGCAGCCGGTTCCAGAGGGTGAGGTAGAGGCGGTCGGCGGGACCGCTCAGTTCGCAGTCGGCAGGGGTTGGGGCGTCGGGCCCGCCGCGTTCCGTGCGCGGTGCCTCCGGTGACAGCCGTACGGTCCACACGTCACCGGTGTCCGTGGCGCGGACCCGCAGGACGCGTGGCTCCGGCGTCCGTACCCGGCTGCGCTCGCGGGCGTGGAAGGAGCACAGCAACTCGTCGATGCCGTCCGCCGCGAGGGCGGGGGCCACGGGTCCGGCGCCGTGCGCGGGCCGCGCGGACTCGGCGTCCACGCGGTGGACCGTCGTCTCGTGCGCCTGGCGCCGTGCCCAGAAGACGAGCGGGGGCGCGCCGGGCAGGAACGTCCAGCACCCCAGGGACGCGGGCGCCGCGCGCAGCGCGTCCACCAGGCTGGCGTGGCCGGTGCGGAAGTGGGCGAGCAGGTCGTCGCCGTCGAGGTCGGGTTCGGGATCGGCGGGGCGGTAGGAGGCGTGCCCCTCGGCGACGAAGCCCGTCGCCCAGCGGTGGACCATCGCCGTGTGGCGCAGGAGGTCCCGTACCCGCCAGCCGGGGCAGGTCGGCACATCGGCGTCCGGGCCGACCGCCGCGGCGGCGTCCGCGAGGGTCTGGCCCGCCGTGTCGAGGGCCGCGATGTGCTCGTCCACCGTCATGAACGTCATACGGCGGATTCTGCCAGGGCGGGCCCGACGGCGGGCTCGATGCCCGGATCGCTCACCGGGCCGTCGGGGCCTGCGCGTTGCGGGCCGCGTAGCCGATCACGGCGGCGCCCGCCGCGAGGACGGCGACGGTGGTCAGGGCGAGCGGCAGGGAGAACCAGTCGGCGAGGAAGCCGATGGAGGGCGGGCCGAGCAGCATGCCGCCGTAGCCGAGGGTGGAGGCGGTGGCCACCCCGCTCGGACCGGCGAGTGCGCCCGCCCGTGCCACGGCGACGGGGAAGATGTTCGCCAGTCCGAGGCCGGTCACGGCGAAGCCGAGCAGGGCGGCCCAGACGCTGGGCGCGAGCGCGCCGAGCAGCATCCCCGCGGCCGCCGTCGCCCCGCCCGCCACGAGGGTGCGGGTCTGGCCGAGCCGTTCGAGGAGCGTGGTGCCGGTGAGCCGACCGATGGTCATCGTGAGCGCGAACAGGGAGTAGCCGGCGGCGGCGAGGCCGGGGTGCGCGTGGAGGTCCTGCTCCAGGTGGAGGGCGCCCCAGTCGGCCAGGGCGCCTTCGCCGTACGCGGTGCAGAGCGCGATGACCCCGAAGACGACGACGAGCCCGCGCGCACCGGTCTTGCCTCGTGTCCTGGCGCCGCTCGCGGCCGGGGCGGCCTCCGGCGGGGCGGGGGAGGGCTCGCGGAGCAGTACGGGACCTGCGGCAACCGTCAGGAGCAGGCCGACGACCGTCAGGCCGAGGAGGTGCGCCGTGGGCGACACGCTCCCGGCGACGACGCCGCCGAGCCCCGCGCCGAGCATCCCGCCGAGGCTGAACGCCGCGTGGAAGGACGGCATCACGGGGCGACGCAGCGCGGCCACCAGGTCGACGGCGGCGCTGTTCATGGCCACGTTGATTCCGCCGTACGCCGCGCCGAAGACCAGCAGGACGAGGCCCAGGGCGAGCGGGGAGCGAGTGAGGGCGGGCAGCGCGATGGAGAGCGAGAGCAGGACCGCGGTGGCGACGGTGACGGCGTGGCTGCCGTGGCGCCGGCAGAGGCGGCCGGTGAGCGTCATGGTGACCACCGCGCCGGCCGAGACCCCGAGCAGCGCGAGCCCGAGGTCGCTGGCGGAGGCGCCGGTCTGCTGCTTGATGGCCGGGATCCGGACCACCCAGCCGGCGAACAGGAAGCCGTCGAGGGCGAAGAAGAGGGTCAGGGCGGAGCGGAGGCGGGACAGGGAGGGGGCGGTGTCTCCGCCAGGGCCCCCCGGTACGGCCGTCCGTACTTTGTTTAGTAGCGGCACAAACTCAGGATAGGGGCGAGGCGGTACGGATTTCAACCGGCGGCCCGCTCGGCACCGGGTCTTGGATCCCTCGGCACTGGTCTCCGCCCGCTCGGCGCCGGTCCCGGCCTGACGCGGCGCCCCGTCTCGGCCCCATCGGGCTCGGTCTCGGCCGCGCGGTGCCTCGGCACCGCCGCGTGGACGGCGGGCCCCCGTCGCCGCCCGCGCCCTACCCCCGCATCCGGCCCGCGCAGACCGCGACCCGGTCCGATCATGGGAGACTCGCCCCCATGAACGGCAAGGCGACCACGACCAAAACACGGCTCGACAGGGGGCGCGGCGCGCTCGGGCCCGCGCTGGAACTGGTGCACACGGGCCGAGCGCCGACCCGTGCCGTGCTCACCGCCGAACTGGGCGTCACCCGCGCCACGGCCGGCGCCGTCGCCGCGGAACTCGAAGCCCTCGGCCTGATCCGCGTCGACTCCAACCCCGGCGCCGCCGCGGGCTCGCAGGGTCGCCCCTCGCACCGGCTCGCCGTCGACGAGAAGGGCCCCGTCGCCCTCGCCGCCCAGGTCCACGCCGACGGCTTCCGCGCCGCGCTCGTCGGCCTCGGCGGCACGATCGTCGCCACCGCGCCCGGTTGTGTCACCGTCTCCGCCGACCCCGCCCAGGTCCTCGGCGAGGTCGTGGACGCCGGCGCCGCCCTGCTCCGCGCGAGCGGCCGCCGCTGCGTGGGGGCCGGGCTCGCCGCCCCCTCGGCGGTCGCCGAGCCGGAGGGCACCGCCCTCAACCCGCTCCACCTGGCCTGGCCTGCCGGTGCGCCGGTACGGGAGATCTTCGCCGAGCGCGTCCGCGCCGCAGGCATCGAGGGCCCCGCCTTCACCGGCAACGACGTCAACCTCGCCGCCCTCGCCGAACACCGGCACGGCGCCGGCCGGGGAGCCAAGGACCTGCTCTGCGTGGCCACCGGCCACCGCGGCGTCGGCGGCGCGCTCGTGCTCGACGGCCGCCTGCACACCGGCAGTTCGGGCCTCGCCCTGGAGGTCGGGCACCTCACGGTCAATCCGGAGGGCCGCCCGTGCCACTGCGGAAGCCGGGGCTGCCTCGACGTCGAGACCGACCCGCTCGCCTTCCTCACGGTCGCGGGCCGCGACCCGGGCCCGGAGGTGTCGCTGCTGCAGCAGGCCCGCGACCTGCTCCGTACCAGCCCGGACGAGCCGGGGGTGCGGGCCGCCACCGAGGAGCTGATCGACCGGCTCGGCCTCGGCCTCGCGGGCCTGGTGAACATCCTCAACCCGGACCGGATCATCCTCGGCGGGCTCCATCGCGAACTCCTCCACGCCGACCCCGACCGGCTCCGCGCGGTCGTCGCGGACCGCAGCCTGTGGGGCCGCAGCGGCGGCGTGCCGATCCTCGCGTGCACGCTCGACCACAACAGCCTCGTGGGCGCGGCGGAGTTGGCCTGGCAGCCGGTCCTGGACGACCCGCTGGCCGCCCTGGGCCGCTCGGCGGCCTGACACGCGGGACGCCGGGGCACACGGCCCGCCGGGGCACGCGGCCCCGGCGCGCTCGGCAAACCGTCTGGCCATCCGCTCGGCAAACCGTTCGGCAAGCCGCCCCCGGGGAACTACCGTTCCACCTCATGACCGATTTCGATCTTCCGCCGCGCCTCGGCAGTCTGACCTTCCACGGGCCGCTCTCCGAGGCACGTGCCGACCGTATGATCCGCCGGGTCGCCGAGAGCGAGCCGGCCACCGTGCTCGACATCGGCTGCGGCTGGGGCGAGTTGCTGCTCCGCGTCCTGGAGGCCGTCCCCGGCGCGACCGGGGTCGGGCTCGACATCAACGCGGAGGATCTGGCAAGGGGCCGGGACCTGGCCAAGGGGCGCGGGCTCGACGAGCGCGTCGCGTTCGTGGCGGAGTCGGCGCTCGGCACCACGCGCGGCCCGGTCGACGCGGTCCTCTGCCTCGGCTCCAGCCAGGCGCTGTGCGAGCCGGATCAGCCCCACGACCCGGCCGCCGCCCTGCGCGAGCTGCGCCGACTTGTCCGGCCCGGCGGCAGGGTCGTCCTCGGGGAGGGCTTCTGGGAGCGCACCCCCACGGACGAGGAGCTCGCCCGTATGTGGCCCGGTGCGCACGTCGGCGACCACCTCGGCCTCGGCGCGCTCGTGGACCTCGCGATCGAGGAGGGATTCCGGCCCGCGTGGATCGAGACGGCGAGCCGGGAGGAGTGGGAGGAGTTCGAGTCCGGCTACCGCCACGACACCGAACTCTGGCTCGCCGCCCACCCCGACCACCCGCTCGCCACCGAGACCCGCGAACGCGTCGACCGCCAGCGGTCGTCCTGGCTGAACGGCTACCGAGGCGTCCTCAACATGGCCTACCTCACCCTCGTCCCGGTTGCCTGAGTCTCGGTCATCCGACCAGCAAGTCCCGCTCCGGCGCGGACAGATGGAGCACCTGGAAGCGCTCACCCGCGTCGGCGGGGATCTTCGCGCCCTCCGCCCACAGGGTGAAGGACAGCAGCTCCCAGTGCCGGGGATCGATCGCGAGCGCGCTCGCGACGACGCCCTCGCGCCCGGACTCCTTCCCGTGCCCCCCGATCGCCTCCGCCACCGCGTCGCCCGGCGTGATGCCCTCGGGTACCGGGGACTTCCGGCGGGTCGCGGTCGCCGGCGCGGCCGCGACCGCCGGACCCTCCTCGTACGCGAGGCCCGTCCAGTGTTGCACCACCGGCCGGCCGAAGTCGTTCACGATCCCCTGGAAACCGGGGCCCCAGAGGAAGGAGTTCATGCCTTCCGGGGTGTTCCAGAGGTAGAACGGGGCGTACTGATTGACCGGCGCCCCGTCCGCGCGCTCCCGCATCAGGTACGCCTTGAGGCCGAGCCCGGGGAAGTCGTCGAGCAGGTGACCCTTGGTCGCGACCCGCGTGCGGATGATCTCCATGTCGTAGTCGGCGGGGAGGGTGATCTCGTACTGCATCGCGTGCATGGGGCGGTCTCCGCTTCTGGTGAGGATGCTCAGCCGGGAGGGTGCTGAGTTGGGAAGTGCTGAGCCGGGAGGGTGCTGAGCTGGGCGGGTTCTGAGCTGGGCGGGTGCTCAGGCGGTACGGGACGACAGCCGGCCGAGCAGGGCGAGCAGACCGCGCACGGCGGTGTCGAAGGCGGCGGGGGAGCCCGAGGCGCGGGCCAGCACGTAGCCGCCCTGCACGGTCGCCACGATCGTGGCCGCCAGCTCGACCGGATCCAGCGGACCCGCCAACTCGCCGCTGTCCAGGCCCTCCTGGATCACAAACGCGAGCCGGCCGCGCAGCCAGTCGAGGGTCTCGTCGACCGGCGCGCGCAGCTCCTCGCTCGCCATCGCGTCCGGGTCCATCGTCAGCCGGCCGATCGGGCAGCCGCGCAACACGTCGCGCTCGCGCAGCAGATACGCCTCCACGCGCGCGTACGCCGATCCTCCGCCGCTCAAGGACACCTCGGCCACGGCCCGCATCTCCTCCGCCGTGCGGCGGATCGCGGCGAGCGCCAGATCCGGCTTCCCGGCGAAGTGGTGGTACATGCTTCCCTGCCCCGCCCCGGCGGCCTGCTGGATCGCCTTGGGGCTCGTCCCCACGTAGCCGCGCTCCCAGAGCAGCTCGCGGGTGGCCTCGATGAGTCGCTCGGACGTCGTCATGAGGCGAGTGTACATACCAGTAGGTACAGAAGTCTGCGGGCGCCGATCTGCTCCCGCTCCCGGGCTCCGTACTCCCCACGGCGTACGGACGAAGCCGCTGGCCGTACGACGACTCGCATCCCCTCCGCGAGCGAGGCTCGAAGCATCTACAGACGCGACACACTTGTACGAGGAGCTGAGCCTCATGAACACTCTCGCCTACGCGGGCCCTGGCCCCTGGGTCCTGTTCTTCCCCCTCGTCTGGGCGGCCGTGATCCTCACCGTCGTCACCGTGCTGCGCCGCACCGGATGGCGCGGCAGGCGCGGCCCAGGACCGCGACCCGCCTACGACGAGCAGTCGCCGATCGCGCTGCTCGGCCACCGGTTCGCGGCGGGCGAGATCGACGAGGACGAGTACTGGCGGCGGCTGACGGTCCTGGAGGAGCAGTTCGGCCGCACGGCGGGGCCCAAGGGGCGTGCGCGATGACGAGCACCGCCCCCGGCACCGTCCCGCGCACCGCCCGCGCCGCCGCCCGGGTCGTGGACGCCGTCAAGGTCTACGGCGGCGGAGACACCGAGGTCAGGGCCCTGGACGGGGTGAGCGTCGACTTCCCGGTCGGCCGCTTCACCGCGATCATGGGCCCCTCGGGGTCCGGCAAGTCCACGCTCATGCACTGCGCCGCCGGTCTCGACACGCTCACCTCCGGGTCCGCGATCATCGGCGACACGGACCTCTCCACCCTCGACGACCGGCGGCTCACCCTGCTGCGCCGCGAGCGGATCGGCTTCGTCTTCCAGGCGTACAACCTGCTGCCCACCCTGACCGTCGCCGAGAACATCACCCTGCCCCTGGACCTCGCCGGAACCGTCCCCGACCGGGCCTGGCTGGACGCTCTCGTCGACACCGTCGGCCTCCGCGACCGGCTCCACCACCGGCCGAGCCAGCTCTCCGGCGGCCAGCAGCAGCGGGTCGCCGTCGCCAGGGCCTTCGCGGGCACCCCCGAGGTCGTCTTCGCCGACGAGCCGACCGGCAACCTCGACTCGCGCTCCGGCGAGGAGGTGCTGCGGCTGCTCGGCCGGACCGTCCGGCAGACCGGCCGTACGGTCGTCATGGTCACCCACGACCCGGTGGCCGCCGCCCACGCCGACGAGGTCGTCTTCCTCGCCGACGGGCGGCTCGTCGACCGGATGGCCGAGCCGACCGCCGAACGCGTCCTCGACCGCATGAAGGCCTTCGACGGCGGCTCGCGGACACCGGACGGGGAGCAGCGTGGGGCGGTGCCGTCATGAACGCCTCCCTGAGACTCAGCCTGTCCGCGCTCCGCGCGCACAAGCGGCGCTTCGTCGGCACGCTCACCGCGATCCTGCTCGGAGTCGCCTTCCTCACCGGCACCCTCGTCATGGGCGACACCCTGCGGACGAGCTTCGACTCGCTCTTCGGCAGCGCCACGAGCGGCACGGACGCCGTGGTCCGCAGTACGAGCGTGGTCACCGTCGAGGGAGAGGGCCGGGGGACCCGTGACTCCGTCCCCGCCTCCCTCGCCGACCAGGTCGCCCAGGTGCCCGGCGTCGCCGCGGCCGTGCCCCGGATCGAGGGCGTGGGACAGCTCATCGGCGCCGACGGCGAACCCATCGGCGGCCAGGGCCCGCCCACCCTCGCCGGCAACTGGATCGACGACGCCGCCCTCAACCCGTACGCCCTGGCCGAAGGCCGCGCGCCCGAACGGTCCGGTGAGGTCGTCGTGAACCGGGGCGCGGCGAAGACCGGCGACCTGGCCGTCGGCGACACCACCGTGCTGCGCACCCCGGACCCGGTGAAGGTCACCGTCGTCGGCCTGGCCACCTTCGGCGGTGAGGACGGCATGGCCCAGGTCACCTACACCGGCATGACCCGCGCCGATGCCGAGAAGTACCTGACGCCGAAGCCGGGCGTCGCGTCGAGCATCCTCGTCCGGGCGGGCCCCGGCACCTCGCAGCAGGAACTCGTCGCCGCACTCGACCCCGTACTCCCCACAGGAGTCGAGGCGATCACCGGAGAGCGGTCGGCGCAGGAGAACACCGACCTGATCTCCGGCCAGTTCCTCACCCTCTTCACCACGTTCCTGCTGGTCTTCAGCGGGGTGGCGCTGCTCGTCTCCGTCTTCTCCATCCACAACACCTTCGCCATCGTGGTCGCCCAGCGGACCCGCGAGAACGCGCTCCTGCGCGCCCTCGGAGCCTCCCGCCGCCAGATCGTCGGCTCGACGCTCGTCGAGGCCGTCGCCGTCGGCCTGGTCGCCTCGGCGGTGGGGCTCCTCGGCGGCATCGGCGTGGCGGCTGGGCTCCAGGCGCTCTTCCCGGCGATCGGCTTCGCCTTCCCCGAAGGGGAACTGGTGATCAGCGCCCTGTCCATGGCCCTGCCCTTCGCCGTCGGCCTCCTGGTCTGCGTCGGCTCCGCCCTCCTGCCCGCCGTGAAGGCCGGGCGGACCGCGCCGCTGGCCGCCCTGCGCGAGACCGCCGTGGACGACTCGGGCGCCTCACGCGCGCGTGCCCTGGCCGGTACGGGCCTGCTGCTCGCCGCCGTCGCCGTGGTGCTCCCCGGAGTCCTCGCGACGCCGTCGCTGTGGCTCGCCTCGGCCGGGGCGGTGCTCGCGCTCGCCGCATTCGTCGTCCTCGGCCCGGTGGCCTCCTCGTTCGCCGTACGGATCCTCGGCGGGCCGCTGCGCGGCGCCAACCGGGGGCTCGCCCGGCGCAACGCCCTGCGCAGCCCGAAGCGGACCGCCGCGACCGCCACCGCGCTGATGATCGGCGTCGCCGTCGTCTCGCTCTTCACGGTCTTCGGCGCCTCGCTGAAGGCCACCATGGACCAGACGGTCTCCCGGTCCTTCGCCGGTGACGTGGCCGTGAGCACGCCGGCGTTCGGGGCCGGAGGCAGCGGGCTCAGCCCGCGGCTCGCCCCTGCGCTCGCGGAGCTGCCCGAGGTGGAGACCGCCGTCGGCCTGGGCCAGGGGGTCGCGGAGATCGACGGTGAGGGCCGGGCCCTGACCGTCACCGACCCGGCCGCGCTCGCCCGCGCCTTCGACCTCGGCGACGTCCGGGGCTCGCTGGACGGCCTCGGCACCGACGGCATCGCCGTCGCCGACACGGAGGCCGACAAGGCCGGCCTGAAGCCGGGCAGCACGACCGAGCTCGCCTTCACCGACGGCAGCCGGCGCACCTTCACCGTCAAGGCCGTCTACGAACAGTCCGAACTGGCCGGGGACTACGTCGTCACCCGCGAGGCATGGGCCCCGCACCGCGCCCAGGACTCCGACCGGCTGGTCGCCGTCGGCTTCGCGGACGGCGTCTCGGAGCAGGCCGGCAAGGCGGCGGTCGCGGACGTCGCCGCCGACTACGGCAACCCGGAGGTGCAGACCCGGGCGGAGTACGCCGAGTCCTCGGCGAGCGGCATCGACATGATGCTCACGCTCGTCTACGCCCTGCTCGCCCTCGCCGTCCTCATCGCCCTGCTCGGGATCGCCAACACGCTGACCCTCGCGATCCACGAGCGCACCCGTGAACTCGGGCTGCTGCGCGCCGTCGGCCAGACCCGGGCCCAGCTGAAGGCCATGGTCCGCTGGGAGTCCGTCCTCGTCGCGGCCTTCGGCACGGTCGGAGGCGTGGTGCTCGGTGGCTTCCTCGGCTGGGTCCTGGTCAAGGCGTCCGACGGAGCGAGCGACAGCGCGTTCGCCTTCGCCGTCCCGCCGCTCCAGCTCGCGGTCGTCGCCCTGGTCGGCCTCGCGGCGGGCGCGGTCGCGGCCTGGCGCCCGGCCCGGCGAGCCGCCCGCCTGGACGTGCTGCGAGCGATCGCGACGGAGTGACGAGGGGGAGGTCGGATATTGGATATCGGATCATGGATATTGGATCCAAGATCCATGATCCGATATCCAATATCCGACCTCCGGCATCCCGTGCGGCGCCGCGCCCGCTCAGCCCGCCAGGGCCGAGTGGGCCGCCGTCGGGGCGTGGGCCGGCTCCTTGGGCGAGCCGAAGGGGACGCCCTCCAGGCTCGTGCCGTGGGCGCCGTGGAAGCGGGTGTGGCCGACGAAGGGGCCGTCGGTGGTCGCGCCGTACACGGCGTGCGCGTGCGACGGTACGGCCACGGTGGGGGTGGGCGCCGAAAGGGTGAACCAGATGGCCTTCCCGGCGTCGTGCGGACGGATGCCCCAGCTCTCGCTGACGGCCTCGATGATGGCCAGACCGCGGCCCGAGGTGGCCCACTCGTCCGCGTCGTGGGGGTGTACGAAACCGGTTCGGCCCTCGACGTCCGGTATCCGCGGGTCGTGGTCGTGGACCGAGACGGTGAGGCGATCGAGCAGCAGCTCGATCTCGACCGTGCACATCTTGTCCGGCTGTGCGTGCCGGTGAACATTGGTCAGCAGCTCGGTGACACCGAGCGCCGCATGGTCGATCAAGGCATCGAGACGCCAGTAGCGCAAGTGCGCTGAAACGATTCTGCGGACCTGACCGATCCGCGACGGCAGGGCCTGGAGCTCCACCGTGCAGTGCCTGCTTGGCTCGCTGATCACGGCTGCGACTCCCCGAAGTTGAGGTCCGGAAGAAGACGAAGATTCGGATCTGTCATGCGTACAGCAGGGCGGCGGGCTGGATCACAGCGTCACCGCCGGTAAACCCTCGGTGAGGTGGTTCCAGGGTGAACCAGTGGTGACCGGCCCGCAACTCGCGGCGACCTCTCCCAGGTCAACGGTCCTTGGTGGCCCGCTTCAGGGCGTCGAGGAAGCCCCCGGGCCCGGACGCCCGGTCCTTAGGGCCGCGCGCGGGCCCGTCCATGGTCAGGCGGTAGCGCGTCCCGTTCACCGTCGCGACCGTCTCGTCCGGCTTCGCGAACCAGGGTCGTCCGGCCCGTACGGAGGTCACGGGGGCGCTGTCGATCTCGCGGCCGTAGCTGGTCAGCAGGGACAGCCGGCCGTCCTCGATCCGGACCTCGCCCGCCCGCGTCAACGAGCGCGGCCACCGCTCGATCCGTACGCCCTTGGCCGTGAACTGCGGCTCCGCCATCTCGCTCCGCCCCCTTCGCACCGGTTGCTCCGTCCAGTGTGCCGGGCGGGCGGCGACCGCACCAGACCCGCTCAAGGGGACTCCCCGCCTCCGGGGTCGCCCAGGCGTACGGCGAGGGCGGCGATGTCGTCGTCGAGGCGCCCTCTGCTGTAGTGGAGGAGGTCGCGGTGGAGCGCCGTCAGCAGTTCGCGCGGCGGGGTCGGGGGCTGTCGGCGCATCCAGGCCGCCAGCGGGAAGAACTCGCCGTTGCGGGCGCGGGTCTCGGCGACCCCGTCGGTGTAGAGGAGCAGGAGGTCGCCGGGGGTGAACTCGAAGGTGTCGACCGTGTAGTGATCGCCGATCAGTCCCGCGAGGCTGAGCAGGGGCGAGGGCGTGGCCGGCTCGAGGAGGCGGAGTTTCTCGCGGTTCAGGAGCAGTGGCGGAGGGTGTCCGCAGTTGAGGATGTCGATACGTCTGCCCTCGCGCGGGATCTCGACGACGAGGGCCGTGGCGAAGCGCTCCATCGGCCCCTCGGGAGGGAAGGCGGCGTTGTAGCGGGTGCTGCTGGCGTCGAGTCTGCGGGCGACGTCGACCATGTCGCGCTCGCCGTAGGCCGCCTCCCGGAAGGCGTTGACGATCGCCGCGGCCGCCCCGACCGCGGGCAGGCCCTTGCCCCGTACGTCGCCGATGAGCAGCCTGACCCCGAAGGGCGTGTCGACCACCTCGTAGAAGTCCCCGCCGATGCGGGCCTCCGCAGCGGCCGCGAGGTACAGCGACTCGATCTCGACGTTGCGGAAGCGGCGCGGCATGGGGCTCAGCACCACCTGCTGCGCCGCGTCGGCGACGAGCCGTACCTGGAAGAGGGTGCGCTCCCGCTTGAGCCGGACGTGGCTTCCGTACGCGGCGGCCACGGTGACCGCGACGATGCCCCCGCAGGTCCACCACGTTCCCAGGTCGGGGAAGACGAAGCTGAGGCCGATCATGAGGATGAGACAGACCGTCCCGAGCAGGACGGTGGGCAGGACCGGCCACATGGAGGCGGCGAGCGCCGGTGCCGCGGGCAGGAGACGGCTGAAGGCCATTTCCGGCGGAGTGGCGTAGGCCAGGCTGGCGATCACGATGGTCAGAATGACCGGCGACAGCCGTACAAGCCTCCCCCGGCCGTAGCGCCGAGGGAGCCGCGGCCGTGCAGACTCGATCACGTACCCCAGCATATCCGGGCAAGAGGGGCATAGCGCTCCGGCGGACCGAGCCGGATGCCCCGCCCTTCCGGCCAGGCCGCACGGGCGTTCCCAAGGGACTCCTATGGACCCCCAAAGCGATCGTTTGCGCAGGTGAGCGAGTTATCGTCGGCATTGGGGGAACCGCTGGGCCGGACGAGGAGAAGGACGTATGAGCACCACGGAGAACACGGCGCGAGCCGCGGTCGCGACCGTCGACGTCGACCGGAGCGACGCGGCGTACCGCGCCTGGCTGAAGGAGGCGGTCCGCAAGGTGCAGGCCGACGCCAACCGCTCGGCCGACACCCACCTGCTGCGTTTCCCGCTCCCCGAGGCCTGGGGGATCGACCTCTACCTGAAGGACGAGTCGACCCACCCCACCGGCAGCCTCAAGCACCGCCTGGCCCGCTCGCTCTTCCTCTATGGCCTCTGCAACGGCTGGATCCGGCCGGGGAAGCCCGTGATCGAGGCCTCCAGCGGTTCGACGGCCGTCTCCGAGGCGTACTTCGCGAAGCTGATCGGCGTGCCGTTCATCGCCGTGATGCCCCGCACCACGAGCGCCGAGAAGTGCCGCCTGATCGAGTTCCACGGCGGGCAGTGTCACTTCGTCGACGACTCCGGCGCGATCTACGAGGAGTCCGCGGCCCTCGCCGAGCGGACCGGCGGGCACTACATGGACCAGTTCACGTACGCCGAGCGGGCCACCGACTGGCGCGGCAACAACAACATCGCGGAATCGATGTACCAGCAGCTGAGGCTGGAGCGGTACCCCGAGCCCGCGTGGATCGTGGCCACCGCCGGTACCGGAGGCACGTCCGCGACGATCGCCCGTTACGTCCACTACATGCAGCACGACACCCGTATCTGCGTCGCCGACCCGGAGAACTCCTGCTTCTTCGACGGCTGGACGAAGAACGATCCCGAAGCCACCGCCGACTGCGGCTCGCGCATCGAGGGCATCGGCCGGCCCCGGATGGAGCCCAGCTTCGTGCCCGGCGCCATCGACCGGATGATGAAGGTCCCGGACGCCGCGAGCGTGGCCGCCGTCCGCGCGCTGGAGGGCGCGATCGGCCGCAAGGCGGGCGGTTCCACGGGTACGGGGCTGTGGAGCGCGCTGAAGATCGTCGCCGAGATGGTCGAACAGGGCCGTACCGGCAGCGTCGTGACGCTGCTCTGCGACCCGGGCGACCGCTACCTGGACAAGTACTACTCCGACGCCTGGCTGGCGGAGCAGGGCCTCGACATCGCGCCCTACGCCGCCGCTATCGACCGCTTCCTTGCGACGGGAGTCTGGCCGGAGTGAGCCGCCGGTCGAGCCGGCGCATCGCGTCCCGGAAGGACTTGCCCACACCCGGCCGGGCGAGGCGCATCGCGAGCCGGCACGGCGTACCGCCGTCGACCGCCATCGTCCAGCTGACCCGGGTCCCCGACCCGGCGGGGGAGAGGGCCCACTCCTCGACGAGTGCGCTGACGCCGGGCGCGTTGGTCGCGTCGACGCGGTACGCGTAACGGGTGTCGGGGTCGTGGGCGAGGATCGTCTCCTGGAACACGACCCCACCGCGCAGCCTGACCGTCCGTCCCGCGCCCTCGGCGGTCGGGGTCGCGGAGGTGACCGCCGTGAACCACGAGGGCATGGAGCCCAGTTCCACGGCCAGTGAACGGAACACGGCCGAGGGCGGTGCCGCCAACTCGGCCGAGAACACGAGCCGTACGGGTGCGCTCGCGGCGAAGTCGAGCTCCACGAGACGAAGTCGGCGATTCATGGATCGTCCCTCCCGAGGCGTGGATCCGAGGACCGCCCACCATAGTTGACGATCCGTCAGTTGCCCAGGTGTGGGCAGAACGGTCGGCGGTCGGCCCTCAGAGCAGTCCGTCCATCACCCGGCCGAACAACGTCCGCCCGGCCAGCGCCAGTACGGGGTCCAGCGCGCCCGGCACCCCGCGCAGCCGCAGCTCCTCCACCCACACCGCGCGGGCGCCGCCGCCCTCGGCCGCGTACACCTCGATCACGGCGTGGCCGAGCACCACCCGGCCACGCTTCTCCAGCCGGCACCGCCCCGGCCGCCCCGGCGCGGGCGGCTCCCAGACGACCACCTCCATGGGGTCGTCGAAGGCGAGCCGCCCGACCCCGGTACGGGCCACGAACCGGCTGCCCACCCGCGTCGGCCCGGCCGAGAGCGTCCGGGACCGGGTGAGCGGCACCAGGCGGCCGTGCGCGGCGAAATCGGTCAGCCGCCGCCACACCTCCTCGACCGGCAGCCCCGAGCGGCGCTCGACGCGGAAGAGGCTCACTCCTCCTCGCCCGCCACCACCAGGCCCGGCAGGTGCTCCGCCATCTCCGCACGGGCCTCCGGGGAGACACCCCCGTCCGTCACCACGGTGTCCACCTCGTCGAGCCGGCCGAACGAACCGAGCCCCACCGTCCCCCACTTGGTGTGGTCCGCGACCACCACCACGCGGCGCGCCGAGCGCATCAGCCGCCGGTTCGTCTCCGCCTCCGCCAGGTTCGGCGTCGAAAGCCCCGCCTCCACCGAGATGCCGTGCACCCCGAGGAACAGCACGTCGAAGTGGAGCGCGCCGATCGCCTGGTCGGCCACCGGCCCCACCAGGGCGTCCGACGGCGTCCGCACCCCGCCCGTGAGGACCACCGTGGCCGCCGCCCGCCGCCCCTCGCGCGCCGTGGCGCCCTGCTGGGCCGCGTGGAAGACGTCCGCGACCCGCACCGAGTTGGTCACCACGGTCAGGTCCGGTACGTCCAGGAGATGCCCGGCCAGCGCGAACGTCGTCGTACCGCCGGACAGCGCGATCGCCGATCCCGGAGCCACCATCCGCGCCGCCGCCCGCGCGATCTCCTCCTTCGCGCCCAGTTCGAGCGCGGACTTGGCCTCGAAACCAGGCTCGTGCGAACTCGTCTCGGCCACCGGCACCGCGCCGCCGTGCACCTTGGCGACGACACCCTGGCGGGCGAGGACGTCCAGGTCCCGGCGGATCGTCATGTCCGAGACGTTGAGCCGCCGCGTCAGCTCATTGACCCGTACACCGCCGCGCCGCCGCACCTCGTCCAGAATGAGGGCGCGCCGCTGCTCCGCGAGGAGATTCTGATGGTCGCTCACCACCGGGGCCGGTCCTTCCGAAGGGAACTGGGGGATGGAGCGCGGATTCCGTGAGAGCACCTGCACCGGCGCACGTCCTTCCGCGATCCTGATTGCCTGGCTGGCTGCCTGTATTGCCCAACTGTCCTGCCTGCCGTCGAATCCTCCCACCCAGAGAGTGAGACACCGAAGTGGCCCCTGCCTCTCGCGCCCCCAAGAGCGGCGGCGCGGCGCTCGAACTCCTCGTCCACGGCGTCGGCGGAGCCACCCCGCAGGACATGCTGGGCGACCCCCGCACGGTACGGATCACCGGCGACACCACCGCCGCCATGCACCGGCGCGCCGACGACGCCGACGCGGAGGACCACCCCGAGCGGTACGCCGAACGGCCGGTCCCGGAGGCGTACGTCTGGTCCAACCTCACCTCCGGCAACGGCGCCCGCGCCCTGTGGCTGCTGCTCCTGCCGTTCATGGTCGCCAACCTCGCCCACTGGATGCGCCCGCCGGCCAAGGGGCACCCGAGGCTGGTCCGGCTGTACGGGACGCTGGTGCGCCTGGTGGCCCTCACCCTCACGGTGCTCCTCACGGCGGCCGCCTGTGAGGTCGCGCTCGACCTGACGGCCTGGCAGTGCGCGGGATCGGCCGTCTGCGCGGAGGACCGCTCCTGGCTCGGCTTCCTCTCCGCCGAGCGCGGCGGCTGGTGGTCCCAGCCGGGCCGCCGGCTCGCGCTCGCCGCCGTCGTCCCGGCCGCGCTCGTCGGGCTGCTCTGGTACCTCTCCAACCGGACCTGGAGCGCGTACGAAGCCCAGCGCCCGCCCACCGGCTACGACGAGGACACGCCCCAGGAACCCGTCGCGGACGACCCCACCGTCGAAACCGCAGCCGAAACCGCCGCCGAGGTCCGTCCCGCCCTCGGCCGCCCCGGGTTCTGGTACGGCCGGCGGCTCGTCGCACGGCTGCGGGCCGCGCACACCGCCGCCGGATTCCTGACCGTCGCCGCCGCGATCACCGGAGCGGCCGCCCGCCACGACCGGGAGGCCACGAACGCCCTGCTCGACGTGCTCGCCCGCTCGCTCCAGTCGGCCTACATCGTCCTCGGCGCCGTCGTCCTCTGGGTCGTCTGCCGCCGGGGCCGCAGCGAGAAGCGCCTCGACCTGCGCCTCGAACGGGCCCTCGTCTCCTGGCTGCCCGCCGGCTCCCTGATCCTGCTCGCCCTCGCCGTTCTGCACGCCGGCTGGTCCCGCCCCGACTGGCGCTCCGTCGGAACGCTCCCCGGCGACGCGACCTTCGGCGTCCTGACCCTCGCCCAGGGCGCGCTCGTCGTCGCCCTCGGCGCGGTCGCCGTGCTGCTCCACCGCCCCGGCCAGGACGCCCGCACCGCGCTCCACGGCCTCGGCGGCCCCGCCGTCGCGATGCTCGCCTGCGCGCTGGCCGGGGTGATGTCCGGCGGCGTCGCCCAGCGCGTGGCCGACTGGCTCGACGGGCCCGGGACACCCGGGATGGGCGCGGGCTCCGCCATCGCCCCGCCCGTGCTGCTCAGCTGGCAGGCGTCCGTCATCCCGGTCCTGCTCCTGCTGCTGCTCGCCCCGGCCGTCGTCCTCGCCCTACGGACCGCCCGCGCCGCACGCGGGCTCGGACCCGTCGTGGAGGCCGACTACCGTACGGAGGACCCGGATCCGGTCCGTACCGGACGGATCGCCGCCGCTCGCGCGACCGCGTCCCTCACCGATGCCGCCCCCACCCTCGTCGGCACCGTCTCGGCCGCCACCCTGCTGCTCGGAGCCGGTTCCGTGGCGGGCGCCTGGGCCAGCGGCAACGTCCCCGGCCGGGCCTTCGACGGCGCCCACCCGGCGATCGCGTCCGTCGCCGCCACCGCCCAGTCCCTCGGCTCCTGGATGATCGGATTCGGCTTCCTCCTCTTCGTCACCTGGGGCCGCCGCGCCTACAAGGACGCCTCCGCCCGCCGGACGATCGGCATCCTCTGGGACGTCGGTACGTTCTGGCCGCGCGCCGCGCACCCCTTCGCCCCGCCCTGCTACGCCGAGCGGGCCGTGCCCGACCTCACCTGGCGCATGAGCTCCTGGACCCGGCACACCGGCGGCCGGCTCGTCATCTCCGGCCACTCCCAGGGCAGCGTGCTCGCCGCGGCCGCCGTCTGGCAGCTGCCGCCCGCGACCCGCCGACGCGTCGCGCTGCTCACCTACGGATCCCCGCTGGAGCGGCTCTACGGGCGTTGGTTCCCGGCCTACTTCGGCCCCGGGTCGCTGCGCGCCCTGTACGGAACGCTGCACTGCTGGAGCAACCTGCACCGGCCCACCGACCCGATAGGCGGGCCCGTGCGGGTGCCCGCCGTCGGCGACAAGCCGGCCGTGGACCGCGCACCGCTGCTCGACCCGGTCGTCTACGGCCGTACCCCCGCACACCCGCTTCCCGAACCGATCCTGGGCCACTCCGACTACCAGGCGGACCCGGCGTTCGCCGCCGAACGGTCCGTACTCCTGGACCGGTTGCCGCCCACGCTGCCCCGACCACGCGCATCCGAAGCTGACGCCGACTCCGAAGCCGACAGGCCCACGGATCAGGGCAGTTCGGGCAGGTCCTCCGGGTAGAGCAGTGTCAGGTCGTCCGTGCTCGCGTCGGCGAGCACGGCGACCCGTCCCGCATGCCGCTCCACCATCGACTCGAACGTCTGCCGCGCCGTACGGCCGTTGCCGAACGCGGGACCCTTGGGAAGCTCCGTGAAGTACTTCCGCAGCGCCTCGTCGGTGCCGTCGGCCAGCCGGTACTCGTGCTCCTCCGCCTGCTGCTCCACGATCCGCAGCAGCTCGTCGGGTACGTAGTCGCTGAAGCTGATGGTCCGTGAGAAGCGGGACGCCACACCGGGGTTGACCGTCAGGAAGCGTTCCATCTCGTGCGTGTAACCGGCGACGATCACCACCACCGCGTCCCGGTGGTCCTCCATCAGCTTCACGAGCGTGTCGATCGCCTCGCGCCCGAAGTCGCGCCCCGAGTCCTCCGGCGAGAGCGCGTACGCCTCGTCGACGAACAGCACTCCGCCGCGCGCCCGGTCGAAGGCCTCCTGCGTACGGATCGCCGTCGAGCCGATGTGCTCGCCGACCAGGTCGACCCGGGAGACCTCGACCAGATGGCCGCGCTCCAGGACGCCGAGCGAGGCGAGGATCTCGCCGTACAGCCGGGCCACTGTCGTCTTGCCCGTGCCCGGGTTGCCGGTGAAGACCAGATGGCGGCGGACGGAAGCCGCCTTGAGGCCCGCCTCCTGGCGCCTGCGGCCGACCTCGATCATGTTGGTCAGCGTCCGCACCTCGTGCTTCACGCTCTCCAGGCCCACGAGCCCGTCGAGTTCACCGAGGACGTCCTGCGAGGAGCGGGCCTCCGCCACGGCCTCGGACGAGGGCGCGGGCTCCGGAACGGACGCGGGGCTGACGGGGGAGCGCGGCGGCGGAACCGTACCGAGCAGGCCCGCCGATGCCGTCGCCGACGCGGTCAGGACAGTCCCCGCGTCGGCGCCGGGGGCATGGCGCACCCCGCTCTCGTCGCTCGTGCAGTCCTCCGCGACCGGCCCGTCCTCCGGGAACTCGTAACCCCCGCGCGCGCACCGCTCCGTACGGCACTTGCGCAGGGTGGTCCGGCAGCCGTCCATCACGTGGAAGCCGTAGCCGCCGCTGCCGGTCACCCGGCAGCCGTGGAAGGAGCCCCGCCCCTCCGCCGAGACGTAGAACCCGGCCTCCGCGGGCGAGGTGACCGTGCACCGCTCGATCGTCGGGTCGGCGCCCTTGGTGACGATCACCCCGGTCTGCACGGCGTCGATCGTGCACCCGCCGAGCGTGCCGCCGCTGCCGTGGTCCCGGAACCAGGCGCCGGTGGACGCCTCCCGGATCCGGCAGTCGTCGAGCTGCGCGGTCGCCCCGTCGCTCACCGACACCGCCGTGTTCCGCACCTGCGACAGATCGCTGTCGACGACGTCCACCCGCGAGCCCCGGTCGAGCACGAACAGCGCGTCCGGCACGTCGTGCACCCGGCACGCGTCGAGGACGGCGGTCGCCCCGTCGCTGACCCACACCGCCGGGTAGTCGCCCGTACTGTCGTGGATCTCGCACTGGTTGGCGTCCACGCGCGTGCCCGGGTCCCACACCGAGAGCCCGTTGCGGCCGAAGCGGCGCACGGTCGAGCGGGTCAGCGTCAGCACCGAACGGGAGCGCAGGTCGACCGCGTTCTCGGGGATGTCGTGGATGTCGCAGTCGGAGAGCGTGAGCGCCGCGTCCGTGTCGAGCGTGATGCCGTCGGCCGAGGTGCGGTGCACGGAGGAGTCCGTGAGATGCGCGGTGGCGCGGGCCGCGATGTGCAGACCGGCGCCCTTGATCTCGTACACCTCGCAGCCGACACCCTCCAGGCCGCTGCCCTCGCCGGTGACGCTGATCCCGGCGCCGCAGGCGTGGTGGACCCGGCAGCGCTCGAGCCGCGGATGCGCGCCGCCGCGCACCGAGACCCCGGACTGGCCGGCCGCGACGATCTCGCACTCCTCGAACACCCCGCCCGCGCCGTCGAGTACGGCGATGCCGACGCCCGCCGGATTGTCGACGGTGATCCGGCGGACCGTGGGGCGGGCCGCGCCGCGCACTTCCAGTCCGGCAGCCGAGCGCGTCACGATCCGCAGATCGAGCAGCTCGGGGGTGCCGTCCTCGACGAGCAGGGCGGGCGCGGCCGAGTCCTGCCCCTCCACGTGCAGGTCCTGCACGGTCGCCGACGCCCGTACGGTCAGGGGTACGCCGTCCACGGGCGCGATCCGGACCGAGCCGACCCCGCCCTCGGGGCCGCGCAGGGTGATGGCGCGCTGGATGACGAGGTTCTCCCGGTAGGTGCCGGGCGCGACGGTGAGGACGTCGCCGTCCCCGGCGGCCTCCAGAGCCGCGGCGAGGGAGGCGTACTCACCCGTGCGGCGCCGCCACCGCGATGTGCCGGTGTGCGTCACCTGGACCGTGCCCTGTGCCATGGGTGTGCTCTGCCCCCGCCTCATGCGTCGCCGCTGATCCGATGCCCCACCGTAGCGCGCGCGAGGGCACCGGGTTGACGTGTCAGCTGCCCGCGTCCGTACGGCCCCAGTCGGGACCGGCCCTGGCCCACGCGCGGTCGAGTCGCCGGTACCGCCGGTGTACGAGCCGACGTACGACCAGTCTTCGGGCGGTCTCCACGAAGACGCCCGCCAGGATCGTCGCGAGCAGCCCGACGACGATCGCGTGTGCGTGGGCGGTCTCGGGGCGCATCGGGGCGGACACCGGGCGCCCGGTGCGGTCGGTCCACAGCCGGAAGGTGTCGCCCGGATCGGAGAGCTCCCGCCGCGTGGAGACCGTGCCCGTGCGGTCCGTGCCGTCCGGGGCGGTCCAGTGGGCGACGACGGCCCGGCGGGCCGGCTGCTCGCCCGCGGCGTCGGGGCTCTGCAGGCCGGGGGCGGGGGAGTCGGAGAGCCGGAGCACATGAGCGGTCGTGGGCAGCCGCTGGAGGCTCTGGGCCCGTACCGCGCGCTGGAGGGAGGCGTCGGTCCGCTGGCCGGCGATCCAGCCGGCCGCGGGGACCGCGAGCGCGAGGAGCACGACCGCAGTGAGGGCGACCCACGCCTCGATCAGGTCCGTGGTCCGGCGCAGGGGGTTGTGCCGCCAGCGCCAGACTCCCGTGGCTGCGCGCACGTGCTCACACCCCCTCGTCGTTCCGTGGACCTCCCGGGTCCTCTCAACGAGTCTGCCCCGGGGGCGGGTTCCCCGCCTGTCGGGACCGGGGGCCAGGAGTCAGTCGAGGATCTTGATCTCGTCGCCGACCCGGATGGTGCCGGGGTGCTCCGGGACCAGGTTCTGGCCGAAGATCAGCCGCGAGCCCCGCCTGCGGTGCCGGGCCAGGGTGCGCAGGGGTTCCTTGCCGCGCGCGGCCGTGAGCTGGTCGGTCGTGGTCACGACGCAGCGGCCGCAGGGCTTGGCGATCCGGAAGGTGACCTCGCCGATGGCGAGCCGGGTCCAGTCGTCCTCGGCCCAGGGCGCGGTCCCCTCGACGACGACGTTCGGCCGGAACCGGTCCATCGGCAGCGGGCCCTCGTGGGCGTGGTCCCCCTCGGCGATCAGCGCGTTGAGGGCGGCGAGGGAGGAGGTGGTGGTGACCAGAAGCGGATAGCCGTCCGCGAAACTGACCGTCTCGCCCGGCAGCGCGTACTCCGGATCGATGGGTCGCCGACGCGCCGGGTCGTCCATGTGGACGAGCCGGGACTCCGCCCCGAGGAAGTCGCTCAACCAGGCGTCGGCGGCCGGACCGGCCGGGACCGCCTCCACGGGGGTGTCGAAGACCTCCACCCGGATCGTGGACGACGGCCGCGGTTCCTCGACCGGCAGCGTGGGGTGGCCGGCGGCGGACAGCCTGATGCCGCCGCCCGGCAGCGGTTCGGCCGAGACCAACGCCATCCGCGGATGACGGCGTTGGGTCACGACCGTGTGCGACCCGTCCACCACGGCCCAACGGCGGTCGCCGGCCAGTCCCCATGGCTCGACCTCCGCCTCGGCGAGAGCGTGACCGCGCAGCGCCTTGACCGGGTGGACATGGACGGAGCGCAGGCGAGGAGTCGACATGCCGTCATCCTGCCAGCCGCTCGGCGTCCGGGTCGGTCAGTAACCCTGGCCCTGGTACGGGCGCTGGTACGGGTCCTGGTACTGCGCGGGGGCCGGGGCCGGCCTCGCGGCGGCCGGACGCATGGCCTCGTAGCCGTTGGGCGCCGGGCGCTGCATCTGGGGCTGCTGCTGCGGGCCCGGGTAGCCGCGGCCGGGCTGCTGCGGGATGTACGGCGCCGGGGCGTGCTGCAGCGGCACGGGGGCCATCTGCTGCGCGGCCTGCGGGTAGCCGTACGAACCGCCGCCGCCGTACGACGGGGCAGGGCTGGGTGCCGCCGGGAGGGCGGGCAGCGCGGCCGGCAGCGCCGGCAGGTAGCTGTTGCCGGTGTCGTAAGCGGAAGGCACTCGGATCGGGGCGATCTGAGGCGTGCCCCGCTCCGCGACCAGGGAGTCGTAGATGGGGGTGTCGGGGAACGACGGCGCGGTGTAGTAACCGCCTCCGTAGGTGGAGCGGGGGGAGGTCATGGCCATAAGTTAAGCCCACGATGTGCTGGTTGGGGAGTCCCATTCTTAGGGTCATCCGTTTTACGCTGGTTTTGTCCACCTGACCTGCCAAAACAACGTTAAAGAGCCCGTTAACTCCGGGGGCTTTTCCGCTGGAGCGCGCATGGTTGACGAGAGTCGGGGGTGGCGGTGTCGAGCGCCGGAAACTCACGACAATCGCCGGATTACCGACAGTAATCGCGGCGCTTGTCCGGGCTGAGTCCGAGGGCTGTGTTCAACCGTCCGACGCGAGTGCGATCCGGGCGAGGAGTTCGGCGAGTTCCGCCGGCTTCGACAGGAAGGGCGAGTGGCCGGTCGCGATCCGGTGGACCACCCCGGACCTCGCCGCCATCACCTGCTGGGTCTCCGGGGGCAGGGCCTGGTCCTCCTCGCAGAGGATGTACGTCGACGGTACGGTGTGCCACCCCGCCGCGGTCGGGGCGTCGCTGTTGGACCTCGCGCTCTGCGGCGTCAGCCGCTCGACGGCCCACTCGGCGTCGGCCGCGGGTACGTCGCCGTAGAACAGCGCGACGGGATTGTCCGGTACGGCGTGGAGGCCGTCCTGCGCCGGTGGTTCCGGCTCGTCGAGAAAGCCCAAGAGGCTTTCACCGGCATCGAGTTGGAACGCCGCGAGAAAGACGATGTGCGAGACGTTCCGTGCCTTGGCGACGGCCTGGCCGACCGGTATGCCGCCGTACGAGTGGGCGACGACCACGACGGGGCCGTCGATGCTCTCCAAGGCGCGGAGTGTCGCCCGCGCGTCGTCGTGCATGCCGACCGTGCCGGCCCGTGGGCCGGTGCTCGGCAGGTCGATCGCCCGGGTCCGCCACCCGTCGGCCTCCAGTGCCGGCGTCAGCTTCTCCCAGCACCACGCGCCGTGCCATGCCCCGTGCACCAGGAGCAGTGTCGGACGTAAGACCCCGTCGGTCATGGGTATTCACTTTCTGGTCGGTCGAAGGGGGGAATCAGGGGCCCGGCGGGTCACCCGTACTGGCGACACCGTCCGGGGAACACGGCATGGACCCGTGTCGAGACAAGGTCGAGGGCCGTGCGGGCCGCGCTGTCGTCGGGCTCGGGGCCGAGCTGAAGGGCCAGCCCCTCGACCAGGCTGTGCAGTTCGAGTGCGGCGAGGGCGGGGTCGCTGTCGACCGGGACCTCGCCGCACTCCTTGCCGTTGTGGACGGCCCTGGCGAGCATCGAGCGGATGAGCCGGCCCGTCTCGGCGTGCGCCCGGGCGAGGCGGGGGTTGTCGACGGTGCGCCCGACGAAGGCGAGCGTCACCCGGAGCGCCGAGCGGCGGGGCGCGTCCAGGGGCAGCCACTGGGCGAGCCCCTCGGTGACCACGTCGCGGATCGGCAACTGCTGGAGCTTGGACCGTTCTTCGAGTGCCGAGACGCGATCGAGGATCTTCCGGACGACCCGCTCGTGGGTGAACAGCAGCATCTCGTCCTTGGTCGAGAAGTAGTGCTGCACATGGCCGACCGAGACCCCTGCCGCTTCCGCGGTACGGGCGACGGTGACGCGGTCGAGGCCCTGCTCGGTGATCAATCGCTGGACCGCGTCGGCGACTTGGACGCGCCTCGCTTGATGATCGACGACCTTCGGCATGCAGCCAGCCTAACCGGCCGCGAACCTTGCGGATCACTTAAACCATATGGTCATATTGTAAAAACTGGGATGTGGATCCGGGAGGGGTGTGGACATGGGGGCACGGGCGGGGACGAAGGCGCGCCGATGGTGCGCGAGGCTCGGGAGTGTGCTGGCGGCGTTACTGATCGCAAGCTCCGGGGCCACAGGGGTGGGAGTTGCCCAGGGGGCTGTCGATGACGGGCGTCGCTGGGCGGCGATCGACGACTTCGTCGAAGGACGGCTCGACGCGACGGGTACGCCCGGTGCCGCGCTCGCCGTGATCGAGGACGGTCGGGTCGTGCATGAGAAGGGGTTCGGTGAGGACGGCAGGGGTCGGGCCGTCACGCCCGACACCCCGTTCCTGTGGGGCTCCGTCGCCAAGCCGATCACCGGGCTCGCCGTGATGCAGCTGGTGGAAGCGGGCCGGGTGGACCTGGACGGGCCGGTGCGGACGTACCTCCCCTGGTTCCGGCTCGCCGACCGGGAGAGGTCCGACCGCATCACGGTCCGGCACCTGCTCACCAACACCAGCGGCATTCCCGCCTCCGCCACCGCCGTCATCGGGGACCGCTACGACAACGCTCCCGGCGCCCTCGCCGAGGCGGTCCGCGACCTCGCGGAGATCGCTCCCACCGCGGCGCCCGGCGAGTCCTACGCCTACTCCAGCGCGGGCTACGCCGTCCTCGGCGCGTTGATCGAAGAGGTCTCCGGGCAGCCGTTCGGCCCGTACCTGCGGGAGAACGTCCTCGGCCCGCTCGGCATGGAGCACGCCGTCGCCACCGACCGGGACTTCGCGCGGGAACGACCGGCGCTCGGCCACCGTTTCCTCTTCGACGACCCGGCGCCGTTCGAGGCGCCCTACGACACCTCGGGCGCGCCCGGCGCCCATCTGGGCGGCAGCGTGCGGGACCTGGGTCGGCTCGTACGCGCGGAGCTGGGCGGTGGCCTGCTGGACGGGCGTCGCGTGCTCTCGGCCGAGGGGATCGCCGAGACGCAGCGCGGCCACGTCGCCAGTGACCGCGACCGGTTCGGCCTCGGCTGGTCGGTCGGCACCTTCGAGGGCACGGGCGAGCGCATGGTCTGGAAGTCCGGATCGCTGCCCGGCCACGACGCCATGGTCGTCATGCTGCCCGACAGCGACCGGGCCGTGATCGTCCTGCAGAACGCCTTCCAGCTGCTGCGGGCCCAGGAGTTCCACCACGCCGCGCTCGGGACCGCCCGCATTCTCTCCGGCGCCGATCCGGGCCGCGTGGCGACCGACCCGCTCGCCCCGGTCCTGCCATGGGCGACGGCCGCCCTCGCCGGGGCGCTGACGCTGTGCGTGGCGGCGCCGGTCCTGCGCGTCCTGCCGGCCCGGAGGGCGGCGGCCCGCGCCCGCTCCCGGCGCCGGATCGTCCTGAACACCGCCGGGGCGGTCGCCGCGTCACTCACGCTCGCCGCTCTGCTGTGGTGGGTGCTGCCCGCGGCTCTCGGCGGCACGATCGAGTCGGCTCTGCTGTGGCTGCCCGACGCGGCGTGGGGCGCGGTCGGGGTCGTGGCGCTCGCGCTGCTGCTCGCGGCGGAACGTACGGCACTCGCCGTGTGGGACCTGGGCCGCACCCGTCCGGGGGCCGGTGTGGGCTCGGACGGCCTCCTCTGGTTGCCGCCACCGGGCGCGTGTCCAACGGTGGGAGAGGACGAAAGGAGTCCCACATGAGAGTCATGCTGAAGGCCCACATCGACACGGCCGCGGGCAACGAGGGAATCAAGACCGGCGTCCTGCCGCAGACCGTCAAGAGCCTGATGGAGTCGCTCAAGCCGGAAGCCGCCTACTTCGGTGTGGACGAGGGCGTACGGACCTGCTGGATGGTCTTCGACCTCCAGGACAGCTCGCGGATGCCGCCCCTGCTGGAGGACCTCTTCATGCAGTTCAACGCGGAGGTCTCCGTCGTGCCCGTCATGAACGCCGAGGACCTGGCCAAGGGCCTGTCGGAGATGAAGGCGACGCGCGGCTGACAGGCCTTCCACGTGGGGTGCGTCCGGGTATTGGATGGCGTGACGACGTCCTGGTACGCGGAGTGAGGGTGGGGGAGCCGAGCATGCTCATGCTTAAGGGAGCCAACGTTCCGGTGTCGGCGCGCGGTGTCCGCGTGGAGTTGGGCTGGCGTACGGGCGCCGGAGTGCCGGACGTCGACGCCTCCGCGCTGCTCCTGGTGTCCGGAAAGGTGCGCTCCGACGCGGACTTCGTTTTCTACAACCAGCCGGCGCACGCGTCGGGGGCGGTACGCCACGAGGGCAAGTCCGGCCCCACCACCCCCGGCGGGCCCGTCACCGACGTCCTCGCCGTCGACCTGGCGGGCGTGGAGCCGGAGGTCGAACAGATAGTGCTCGCCGCGTCGGCCGACGGCGGCGACTTCGGGCATGTGCCCGGGCTCTTCATCCGCGTGATCGACGCCGACGGCGGGGCGGAACTGGCCCGTTACGAGAGTGCGGACGCGACCGTCGAGACCGCGTTCGTCCTCGGAGACCTCTACCGGCGCAACGGCGGCTGGAAGTTCCGGGCGGTGGGCCAGGGTTACGCGTCCGGTCTCGCCGGACTCGCCACGGACTACGGCATCACGGTCGACGAGCCGGCCGCGGCGGAGCCCGTCGTCACTCGGCCCGCCGAGCCGGTCGCGGCCGTCGCCCCCGCGCCGCCCGTACGGCTCACCAAGGTCACGCTCACGAAGGAGTCCCCGACGGTCTCCCTCACCAAGGACGTCGGCGCGACCGGCGGCGTGATGCGGGTGAACCTCAACTGGGCGACCCGGGGCGGGAAGACGGACGACACCCGGGCCGGCCGCTGGGCCCTGGGCCGCCGCCGGGAGCCCACCGCCCACGCGGCGGCCGCGCTCGATCTCGACCTGTGCGTCCTCTACGAACTCACCGACGGCTCCAAGGGCGTGGTGCAGGCGCTCCAGGGCTTCGGCTCAGTGCACGAGCCCCCGTACATCCAGCTCGACGCGGACGACCGCACCGGCGCCCGCGCCGAGGGCGAGAACCTCACCATCAACCTGGACCACGCCGACGCGTTCCGTCGGCTCCTCGTGTTCGTCGTCATCTACGAGGGCGCGAGCGACTTCGGGGACCTGAACGCGACGGTGACCCTCCAGTCGCGCGGCGGCGCGCCGATCGAGTTCTCCCTCGACGAGTGCACCGTGCCGGCCCGTACCTGCGCGCTCGCGCTCCTCACCCAGGAGAACGGTGACCTGGTCGTACGGCGCGAGGCCCGCTTCCTGGTCAACCAGCCCGGGATCTCCATGCAGCAGACCGCCGACGAGGCGTACGGCTGGGGCCTCAACTGGACCCCGGCCGTCAAGTGAGTCACCGGCCGGGCACCTGAGTCACCGGCCGGCACTGGGGCACGCGGCCTTCGCCCGAGTCACCGGTCCGGCGCCGCCTCGGGCCGGGAGTAGGTCCGCCCCTTCCAGGCGGCGCCCCGGCCCCGGTAGTGCTGCACGGCCGAGTCGACCGTCATGAGGAGGTAGAGCAGCGCGGTGAAGGGGAGGGTGGGCGCGAGCCAGAGGGGCTGCCGGTAGTAGCGGAGCATCGGGACGTACGTCCCCGCCATCACCGCCCACGCGAGCCCGCCCGCCCATCCGGCCACCGCGTCCCCGCCGAAGAGCCCGGCCGCCAGGGCCACCGGCGGGGCGAGGTAGACGACGGCGAGCCCGGCGACCGTCCCGGCCAGGACGAGGGGGTTGTGCCGGAGCTGGGCGTACGCGCTGCGCGAGACCATCCGCCACAGGTCGCCGAGGTGCGGGTACGGGCGTACGGAGTCCACGCGCTCCGCGAGGCCCAGCCAGATCCGCCCGCCGGCCCGCCGTACGGCCCGGGCGAGCGACACGTCGTCGATCACCGCCTGCCGGATCGAGTCCGGCACGCCCGCCCGCTCGGCCGTCTCCGTCCGCAGCAGCACACAGCCCCCGGCGGCGGCGGTCGCCAGGGGGCGGCGGCGCCGGTTGATCCAGCGGAACGGGTAGAGCTGGGCGAAGAAGTAGACGAAGGCCGGCACGACCAGCCGCTCCCAGCCGCTCGCGACCCGCAGCCGCGCCATCTGGGACACCAGGTCGAGATCGCTCCCGACCGCCGAGGCCACCAGCAGCCGCAGGCTGTCCGGCTCGTGCGCGATGTCGGCGTCGGTCAGGAGGAGGAACTCGGGATCGCCGCCGCCTCCGGTGCTCTGCGCACCTTCCCGGCCACGCGCGCGTACAAGGGCGATGCCGTGGCGGAGGGCCCACAGCTTGCCCGTCCATCCCGGCTCGGGCTCTCCGGGGGACGTGACCGTCAGCGGCAGCCCGCCGTACCGCGCGGCCAGCTCGCCGGCCAGCTTTCCGGTGCCGTCCGTGCTGCCGTCGTCGACCAGCACGATCTCCGCCTCGCCCGGATAGTCCTGGACCAGCAGCGACGGCAGGCTCAGCGGCAGCACCTCGGCCTCGTCCCGTGCCGGTACGACGACGGCGACCCGCGGCCAGGTCCCCGGTTCCGGCTCCACACGCGCGTGGCCGGTCGCCCGACGCCGGATCGGCAGGCGTTGATCGGTACGCCAGAAGAAGCCCTGACCAAGGAGCAGCCACCCCCAGGCGGCCAGCGAACCCACGGCGATCCAGGCAAGCACGCTCATTTGCCGCAGTCTGCCCCAGATCGGCGGTGGCGCAAGGGTGGTCGGCTAGGGTGACCGGGTGAAGATCGCGCTCATGGACTCCGGAATCGGCCTGCTCCCGGCAGCGGCCGAGGTCCGCCGACTGCGGCCGGACGCGGATCTGGTCCTCTCCAGCGACCCCGACGGCATGCCGTGGGGCCCGCGCACCCCCGAGGACCTCACCGAGCGTGCTCTGGCCGTCGCCCGGGCCGCCGCCGCCCTTGAGCCGGACGCGCTGATCGTCGGCTGCAACACCGCCACCGTCCACGCCCTGCCCGCGCTGCGCGCCGCGCTGGAACCCCGTATCCCCGTCATCGGCACCGTCCCTGCGATCAAGCCCGCCGCCGCGGGCGGCGGGAAGGTCGCCATCTGGGCGACGCCGGCCACCACCGGCAGCCCGTACCAGCGCGGACTGATCCGGGACTTCGCGGACGGCGCCGAGGTCACCGAGGTGCCCTGCCCCGGGCTCGCCGACGCGGTGGAGCACGCGGACCCCGAGGCCGTGGACCGGGCCGTGACCGCCGCCGCGGAGCTCACCCCGCGCGACGTACGGGCCCTCGTCCTCGGCTGCACCCATTACGAACTGGTCGCCGAACGGATCCGTGCGGCCGTGCAGTCCGCCGACCTTCCGCCCGTGGTTTTCCACGGCTCCGCCGGGGCAGTCGCAGCTCAGGCGCTGCGCCGCATCGGTGCCGAGCCCGCGCCCGACGCGAACCCGACCGGGGGCCTGACGGTCCTGCTCAGCGGCCGGACGGGCGAGCTGACGCCCGCCGCTCTGGGGTACGCCGAAGGCCGGCTGCTTCGGGCCGCGGCCGCCGCGCACTGACGCCGCGCCGGTGCCGTCGCATCCGCGCCGGACGAAGCGCCGTACGAGCGGAACGTGAGTAGGCTGCGACGTATGAGGGACCATTCCCGACATCCCCGTCATCCCCGTCCCCTGGGCACGGCCGCTCCGCTGCCCGAGGTGTGGACGGGCCGCGCCACCAACCGCATGCAGTGGGTCGCGGCGGTCGCCGGTGCCGGCTGCATGGCCCTCGGCATCACCCTTGCGGTCGAGTCGCCGTGGACGTCCGGCATCGCGCCGCTGCTGATGGCCGTGATCGGCTGTGTGGCGGCCGGGCTGCTCGTGCTGTTCGGCACGCTCGCCTTCGTCCATGTCGAGGTGAAGATCGACGACCGGGCCATGGAGGTCCGCTGCGGCCACATCGGCGTACCCCGCTGCCGCATCCTGCTGTCGCAGGTGGACGGCGCCGAGTACGTCCCGAAGGTCACCGCGCACGAGTGGGGCGGCTGGGGCTACCGCTGGCGCCCCGAGAAGGGCAAGGCGGTCATCGTCCGCCGGGGCGAGGCGCTGCTGCTGCGGCTGAAGGACGGCCGCACGTTCACGGTCACCGTCGACGACGCCGAGTCGGGCGTACGCGTGATCCTCGACCGGCTCCGTCCCGCCACCCCGACGGCGCCACCGGGCGCCTGACCGGCTCAGTCCGCCGGGTGGGTACTCCCGCCGCCACCACCGCCACCGCCCGTACCCGGCCCCGCTCCCGCGACGCCCGCTGTCGCCAGGCCCGCGAGGAGGCCCGCGCAGGCGGTCACCGGGGTGAAGCTCAGGGCGTTGCCGACCGTCGCCAGGGCGGCCAGCGCCGTCAGGGACGCGCCCGCCGTGAGCACGACCGCCGTCGGGCGGGGCGAGGACCGCAGCCCCCAGAGCAGCCAGCCGTACGCCGCTCCCAGCAGGACCACCCCCGGAACGCCCTGCTCCGCCGCCTGCTGGAGCGGAGCCGAGTGCGGCTTGCCGTCCGCCGCGAATGTCTCCCGGGCCGTCGGGCTCAAGGCTCCGAACCGGTCGGGGCCGACCCCGAGCACCGGGTTCTCCTCCGCCAGCGCGACCGCGTCCTGCCACAGCAGCACCCGGTGCCCGGTCAGCTGGCCCTCCAGGGAGGCCGCGAGCCCCTCCGGAAGCCGCTCCTCCGCCACGGCCCACGAGGCACCCACCACCAGACCCGTCGCCAGGGCGAGCCCCACGAGGCCGAGCAGCCGACGCCGCATCCGTACGGCCGCCAGGGAGCAGAGCAGGACCCCGGCCGAGGCGACGAACCCCGCGACCGAGCCCAGCGCGAGCGCCGCTCCCGCCACGGCCAGGGCGAGGAGGCGCAGCAGGAGCCTGGCGGGCCGCGAACCGGCCGCCGCGGCCGCGCAGCAGGCCGCTCCGGCGGCGAGGACGAGCAGCGCGGCCGCCGCGCCCGTATGACCGGTCGGTACGGAGCCGACGGGGGTGGCCCCCGGGACTCCGGGCCCGGAGGCGAGCGCCAGGCCGAGCGCGACCAGGGCCGCCGCGACGGCGGCGGCCACCGGGAGCAGCGAGCCGGCGATCCGGCCGCAGGCGTAGCCGGCGGTGAGGGCGAGCACGGCGAGGAGGACGCCCTCGGGGCGCGCCTCCCGCCCGGTCGCGCTGACGAGCGACCACAGGACACAGCCGCCGAGGACCAGCACCCCGGCCACGTCCACGCCCCGGCCGTCGCGCTCGCGCACGACGACCACCCGCGCCGCAGATGCAGCCATCCCCGTCGACCCCCGCTCCGTCTGGCCGACACCGTAACGGGGCGGCCGAGATTTGGGGAGCAGATGCGCAGAAACGTTGTGGCAGGAGTGAAGGAAGCGTGATGACGCTCCGCCGCGCCGCGCACGGCCTCTCCGCGATCGCGCCCGCGATCACCCGGACCGGCCGGGGTCGCCCTGCTCGGGGCACAGGTGCGCGCCGTAGACTCCGCAACGTGAGCACCACCATCACCCCCGTCGACGCCTCCGGCTCCGCCGCCGCACCCGAGCCCGGCCCGGCCGGACTTCGGCGACTCGTACGGCCCGGCGCTGCCGTGCTGTCCGGGGCGCTGCTCTTCCTGAGCTTCCCGCCCCGCCCGCTGTGGTGGCTCGCGCTGGCCGGGTTCGCGCTGCTCGGCTGGACCCTGCGCGGCCGCCGGCTGCGCGCGGGCTTCGGCCTCGGCTACCTCGCCGGTCTCGGGTTCCTGCTCCCGCTGCTGATCTGGACCGGGTCCGAGGTCGGCCAGTTCCCGTGGATCGCGCTGTCGGCCGTCGAGGCACTCTTCATCGCCGCAGCGGGCCTCGGCATCGCCGCCGTCTCCCGGCTCCCCGCCTGGCCGGTCTTCGCCGCGGCGGTGTGGATCCTCGCCGAGGCGGCACGCGCGCGTGTCCCGTTCGGCGGCTTCCCCTGGGGCAAGATCGCCTTCGGTCAGGCGGACGGCGTCTTCCTGCCGCTCGCGGCCGTCGGCGGCACCCCGGTGCTCGGCTTCGCCGTCGCCCTCTGCGGCTTCGGCCTGTACGAGGTGATCCGGCAGGTCCGCGCGTACCGCGCCACGGGCGTCGTCCCGCGCGGCCCGCTCGCGGCCGCCGCCCTCGCCGTCCTGGTCCCGGTCACCGGCGCCCTCGCCGCCCTCCCGCTGGTCGACGACCGCGCCGAGGACGGCACGGCGACCGTCGCCGCCGTACAGGGCAACGTTCCGCGCCTCGGACTCGACTTCAACGCCCAGCGGCGCGCGGTCCTCGACAACCATGTGGCGCGCACCGAGGAACTGGCCGAGGCGGTGGCCCGCAAGGAGGAGCCGCAGCCCGACTTCGTCCTGTGGCCGGAGAACTCCTCCGACATCGACCCGTACGCCAACCCCGACGCGGCGGACGCCATCGACCAGGCCGTGAAGAAGATCGGCGTGCCGACCGTGATCGGCGCCGTCATTGCCCCGCCCACGGGCAAGCTGCGCAACACGCTCATCGAGTGGGACCCGCAGAAGGGCCCCGTCACCACCTACGACAAGCGCCACGTCCAGCCGTTCGGCGAGTACATCCCGATGCGGTCCTTCGTCCGCATCTTCAACAGCAACGTGGACCGGGTCAGCCGCGACTTCGGCCCCGGCGACAAGATCGGCGTCTTCGACCTCGCAGGCACCAAGGTCGGCCTCGCCACCTGCTACGAAGCCGCCTTCGACTGGGCCGTGCGCGACACCGTCACCCACGGCGCGCAGCTCATCTCGGTGCCGAGCAACAACGCGACCTTCGGCCGCAGCGAGATGACGTACCAGCAGCTCGCGATGTCCCGGGTCCGGGCGGTCGAGCACAGCCGCGCCGTCGTCGTACCGGTCACCAGCGGCGTCAGCGCCATCATCGCGCCGGACGGCCGGATCGTGGAGCAGACGAAGATGTTCACCCCGGACGTCCTCGTCGAGAAGGTGCCGCTGCGCTCCTCGCTCACCCCGGCCACCCGCATGGGCACGCTGCCCGAGGCGCTCCTGGTGGCCGTGGCCGCCGCCGGACTCGGCTGGTCGATGCTGCGTTCCGTACGGGCCCGCCGGAGCCGCGAGGCCTGAGCCTCCGGTACGGCGGTGGCATCGTGGCCCGGGGTGCTTGATCCACCGGGGCTTAGGGTCGAGTCATGGGTACACCTGACTTCATCCGCGAGATCCGGGCCAGCGCCGGCCACCAGCTGCTCTTCCTGCCGGGCGTGAGCGCCGTCGTCTTCGACGACCGGGGGCGGGTGCTGCTGGGCCGCCGGGCCGACAACGGCCTCTGGGCCATCGTCGGCGGCATCGTCGAGCCCGGGGAGCAGCCGGCCGCCTGCGCCGTCCGCGAGGTGTACGAGGAGACCGCCGTGCGCTGCGAGGCGGAGCGGGTCGTGATCGTGCAGACCCTGCGCAAGCCGATCGTGTACCCGAACGGCGACACCTGCCAGTTCATGGACGTCACCTTCCGCTGCCGCGCGGTCGGCGGCGAGGCCCGGGTCAACGACGAGGAGTCGACGGAGGTCGGCTGGTTCGACGTGGACGACCTGCCGCAGATGAAGCGGTTCTCGCACTTCCGGATCGAGCAGGCACTCCTCGACGAACCCACATGGTTCGACCCCATGCCGAACGGCTGAAGTATGGCTTCAGCACACATCGGTTGAGGGTGGGGCGCTTCATACAGTGCGGAGCATGAGCGCCCCCACCACATCCGGTCCCGTACCGGCACCAGTCGTCCAGGCCCCCGCCGCTTCCCAGGGGCCCGAGGCCGTCCCCGCGCCCGGCTCCGTCCGGCTCGACCTCGCCGGCCGCACCGCGCTCGTCACCGGCGCGGCCGGCGGCATCGGCCGGGCCTGCGCGCTCCGGCTCGCCGCGGCGGGCGCCACGGTCAGAGCCGTCGACCGGGCCGCCGACGGCCTCGTGGCGCTCGTGGAGGCGGCGGACGGGCTGCCGGGCGCCGTCGACCCGCAGACCCTGGACCTGACCGACCTGGACGCCGCCGAGCAGGCGGCGGCGGGCGCCGACATCCTCGTCAACAACGCGGGGCTGCAGCTCGTGCGCCCCATCGAGGAGTTCCCGCCCGACGTCTTCCACACGGTCCTGACCGTGATGCTGGAGGCACCGTTCCGGCTGATCAGGGGCGCCCTGCCGCACATGTACGGGCAGGGCTGGGGGCGGATCGTCAACATCTCCTCCGTCCATGGGCTGCGCGCCTCGGCCTTCAAGTCCGCCTATGTGGCCGCCAAACACGGTCTCGAGGGGCTCTCCAAGACCGCCGCCCTCGAAGGCGCCCCGCACGGCGTCACCTCCAACTGCGTCAACCCCGGCTATGTGCGCACGCCCCTGGTCGAGCGGCAGATCGCCGACCAGGCCGCGGCCCACGGCATCCCTCCGGAGCGGGTCCTGACCGAGGTCCTCCTCAAGGACTCGGCGCTCAAGCGGCTCATCGAGCCGGAGGACGTCGCGGAGGCGGTGCTCTACCTCTGCGCGCCCCAGGCTTCGTTCATCACCGGTGCCTCCCTGACCCTCGACGGCGGCTGGACCGCGCACTGACGGTTGTCCACAGCCGCGCGCCGACAGCTTTTCCACAGGGCTGGTGCTCCGACCCGTACGGCAGGTATCCCTGTGTCCATGTCCCAAGAACCGGTCTCCTACCTGGAGCTCCTCGCCCGAGGCGCCGCGGCGGAGGCGTACGACCGGCCCGTGCTGCTCGCCCGTGCGAGCGGCGCGGGCCCCGAGGCGTTGGCCGAGCTGGAGCGGGCCAAGCAGCTCGCGCTCCGCGTCCGCGCCGAGCTGGAGGGGAGACGGCGCCGCGAGGCGGAGCTCTCCGCGCTCTTCGAGACCGCCCACGACCTCGCGGGGCTGCGCGACCTGGACGCGGTGCTCCGCGCCATCGTCCAGCGGGCCCGCTCCCTGCTCGGCACCGAGGTCGCCTACCTCAGCCTCAACGACCCGGCCGCGGGCGACACGTACATGCGCGTCACCGAGGGCTCGGTCTCCGCGCACTTCCAGCAGCTCCGGCTCGGCATGGGGGAGGGCCTCGGCGGGCTCGTCGCCCAGACCGCCCTGCCGTACGTCACCGAGAACTACTTCGACGACGCCCGCTTCCAGCACACGCGCACCATCGACTCGGCCGTCGGCGACGAGGGGCTCGTCGCCATCCTCGGTGTCCCGCTGACCCTGGGCAGCCAGGTCATCGGCGTGCTCTTCGCGGCGGACCGGCGCGCCCGGGTCTTCGGCCGGGAGCAGGTCGCCCTGCTCGGCTCCTTCGCCGCGCACGCGGCCGTGGCCATCGACACCGCCAACCTGCTGGCCGAGACCCGTTCGGCCCTGGCCGAGCTGGAGCGGGCCAACGACATCATCCGCGAGCACAGCGGCGTCATCGAGCGGGCCTCCGAGGTCCACGACCGGCTCACCGAACTGGTGCTGCGCGGCGGCGGGGTCCACGACGTGGCCGACGCGGTCTCCGAGGTCCTCGGGGGCCGGGTCGAGTTCATCGAGCAGGGCCACGGCGCGGGCTCGGCCCGGCTCGCCGACGGCCACGCCCTGCGTGAGGGCGACACGTGGGTGGCCGCCGTCGCGGCCGGCGGCGAGTGTCTCGGCGCCCTCGTCCTGCACGGGCAGCCCGACCTCGACCCCGTCGACCAGCGCACCCTGGAGCGGGCCGCGCTGGTGACCTCCCTGCTGCTGCTCGCCCGCCGCTCGGCCGGAGAGGCCGAACAGCGGGTACGGGGCGAACTCCTCGACGACCTCCTCGACGCCCCCGACCGCGACCGCCGGCTGCTGCGCGAGCGCGCCGCCCGGCTCCGTACGGACGTCGACGCGCCGCATGTGGTGCTCGCCGCCCGGATCGACCGCGCGGGAGCAGGGGGCGAGGCCGAGGGCGGCGTACGGGAGAGCGCGGACCGGCAGCGCCTCTGGTCGGCCGCCTCGCATCTGGCCGCCACCCGGCAGGGCCTGGCCTCCGCGCGCGACGGCGGCACGGTCCTGCTGCTCCCGCTCGGCCCCGGCGAGGACGCCGCCGAACTGGCCCGCCAGACCGCCAAGCACCTCGGCGGAGCCCTGCGGGAACCGGTCACGGTGGGCGCCTCGTCGCCGGTCCCCTCACCGCTCGCCGCCCCCGACCAGGTCGCCTCCGCGTACGAGGAGGCCCGCCGTTGCCTGGACGCCCTGCGCCTGCTGCACCGCTCGGGCGAGGGCGCGGCCGCCGAGGACCTGGGCTTCCTCGGACTCCTGCTCGCCGACACGCGGGACATCGAGGGCTTCGTCGACCGCACGATCGGCCAGGTCGTCGCGTACGACCGGCGAAGAGGCACGGACCTGGTGCGCACGATGGACGCGTACTTCGCGAGCGGGATGAGCCCGGCGCGTACGAAGGACGACCTCCACGTCCATGTGAACACGGTGGCCCAGCGGGTCGAACGCATCGGCCGCCTCCTCGGCCCGGACTGGCAGTCCCCGGCCCGCGCCCTGGAGATCCAACTGGCCCTGCGCCTGCACGCGATGTCGGCGGCGGTCGCCCGCTGAACACGCGAGAAGGCGCCGGTCCCCAGGAAGGGGACCGGCGCCTTTCTCAGTGGTCGTGCGCTCAGACGTCGGCGCGAACGGAGGCGGCTGAGGCGGTCGTGTGGGCAGGGGCGTCCTCGGCGACTTCCGACAGGTCGCGGTTGCGGGTCTCCCGGGCGCAGGCGATGGCGACGACCGTGAGGAGCGCGGCGGCGATCACGTACAGGGAGATCGGGGTCGAGGAGCCGTAGTCGCTGAGCAGCGCCGTGGCGATCAGCGGGGCCGGGGCGCCGGCGGCGACCGAGGAGAACTGGGCGCCGATGGAGGCACCCGAGTAGCGCATCCGGGTCGCGAACATCTCGGAGAAGAACGCGGCCTGCGGCGCGTACATCGCCCCGTGCAGGATCAGTCCGACGGTGACGGCGAGCAGCAGCGCACCGAAGGTCCCCCGGTCGATGAGCATGAAGAAGGGGAACATCCAGGCGCCGACACCGACCGCGCCGATCAGGTACACGGGCCGCCGGCCGATCCGGTCCGACAGCGCGCCCCAGGCGGGGATGACGGCGAAGTGGACGGCGGAGGCGATGAGGACGGCGTTGAGCGCGGTCTGCTTGGAGAGGCCCACCTGGGTCGTCGCGTAGACGAGGATGAACGCGGTGATCACGTAGTAGGAGATGTTCTCCGCCATACGGGCGCCCATCGCGATCAGCACGTCCCGCCAGTGGTGCTTGAGGACGGCGATCAGCGGCATCTTCTCGACCTGCGCGGCGGAGGCCTTGCGCTCCTCTGCGGCGGCGAGCGCGGCCTTGAAGACGGGCGACTCGTCGACGGAGAGCCGGATCCACAGACCCACGATCACGAGCACACCCGAGAGCAGGAAGGGTATGCGCCAGCCCCATGACAGGAACGCGGAGTCGGAGAGCAGCGCGGTGAGCGCGGAGAGCACACCGGTCGCGAGCAACTGCCCGGCGGGCGCCCCCGTCTGCGGCCACGAGGCCCAGAACCCGCGCCGCTTCGCGTCCCCGTGCTCGGAGACGAGCAGCACGGCCCCGCCCCACTCACCACCGAGCGCGAACCCCTGCACGAGCCGCAGCGCGGTGAGCAGCAGAGGCGCGGCGGACCCGACGGTCGCGTGCGTCGGCAGCAGTCCGATCGCGAAGGTGGCCCCACCCATCAGCAGCAGACTGAGCACCAGCAGCTTCTTGCGCCCGAGCCGGTCACCGTAATGCCCGAACACCAACGCACCGATCGGCCGGGCGGCGAAGCCGACGGCGTAGGTGAGGAAGGAGAGGAGGGTGCCGACGAGCGGGTCGGAGTCGGGGAAGAAGAGCTTGTTGAAGACCAGCGCGGCGGCCGAGCCGTAGAGGAAGAAGTCGTACCACTCGATGGTGGTGCCGATCAGACTCGCGGCGACGATGCGCTTGAGGTTCGAGGGGGCGGGTGGAGCGCTCGCGGGGGAGGACATCGGCACCACTTCCTGGCGTGTGACGGGGGCGGGGGACGGGGAACGTTTCCGTGTCGCCACACCGTAGAAACGCGCAGGTCACCGTCGTATGTGGTGGGACACCATAGTTCTATCGGACGGAGTGCGCGGGACAACCATGGGGCGGTGTCGGGGGCTCCGCGACCGCCTCGTCGGGAAGGCTCGCCGACGGGTGGACATCGCCTGTGGTGGCGTCAGCCGTGCGTGTCTTCGTTCTGCGGGGTCGGCCGAGGCTGCCTAGTGTCATGGGGTGGAGCACACAGACAGTGCCCGGTCCGTCGACCCGGAGGTGCGTGATGCCGGAGTTGTTCATCGGAGGCACGTGGGCCGCCGCTGCCGACGGTCGTACCCGGGAGATCCGCTGCCCGGCGGACGGCAGCCTGGTCGCCACCGTGGACGAGGCCGGGCCCCAGGACGCGGCGGCGGCCGTCGCCGCAGCCCGTGAGGCGTTCGACAGCGGGCCGTGGCCCACCACGCCCGTCGCGGAGCGCGGACGGCTGCTGGTGCGCGTCGCCGATCTGCTGGAACGTGACAAGGCGGCCTTCGCCCGCGCCGAGTCCCTGGACACCGGCAAGCGGCTCGTCGAGTCCGAGTACGACATGGACGACATCGCGGCCTGCTTCCGCTACTTCGGCAACCTGACCGCGGCGGGCGGCAACGACCGGATCATCGCCACCGGCAACCCGGACGCGGACAGCCGGGTGGTGCACGAACCGGTCGGGGTGTGCGCCCTCATCACCCCATGGAACTATCCGCTGCTGCAGACCGCGTGGAAGGTCGCCCCCGCGCTCGGTGCGGGCAACACGTTCGTACTGAAACCGAGCGAGCTGACCCCGCACACCGCGATCCTGCTGATGCGGCTGCTCACCGAGGCGGGGCTGCCGCCCGGGGTCGGGAATCTGATCCTGGGGACGGGCGCCGAGGCCGGCGCGCCGCTGACCGAGGATCCCCGCGTGGATCTCGTGTCGTTCACCGGCGGCCTGGCCACCGGACGCCGGATCATGGCGGCGGCGGCGCCCACGGTGAAGAAGGTCGCCCTGGAGCTCGGCGGCAAGAACCCGAACATCGTCTTCGCGGACGCGGACTTCGAGGCGGCCGTCGACTACGCGCTGATGGCCGTCTTCCTGCACTCCGGACAGGTCTGCTCGGCAGGCGCCCGGCTTCTCGTGGAGGACTCGCTGCACGACGCCTTCGTCGACGAGATCGTGGCCCGCGCGCGGGCCATCCCGATGGGCGGCCCGTTCGACGAGAACGCGCGCACCGGGCCGCTGATCTCGGCGGCACACCGCGACAAGGTGGAGGCCTACGTGGCCGCGGGCCTGGCCGAGGGCGCGGTGCTGCGCTGCGGCGGGGCACGGCCGACGGACCCGGCACTCGCCGACGGCTACTACTATCCGCCGACCGTCCTCGACGACTGCACGCCCGGGATGTCGGTGGTCCGGGACGAGTCCTTCGGCCCGGTGCTCACGGTCGAGCGGTTCGGCAGCGAGGCCGAGGCGGTCGCCGTCGCCAACGACACCATGTACGGCCTGGCGGGTGCGGTCTGGTCGCAGGACACCGGCCGCGCACACCGGGTCGCCTCCCGGCTCCGGGCGGGCACCGTGTGGATCAACGACTTCCATCCGTACGTGCCGCAGGCGGAGTGGGGCGGCATGAAGCAATCCGGCTTCGGCCGTGAACTGGGGCCGGCGGGACTCGCCGAATACCAGGAGACCAAGCACATCTGGCGCAATCTCGCCCCCAAGGCGCAGAGGTGGTTCGAGTGACGGCACAGCCGACAGGCCAGGACCGGCCCGGTGCCGGCGACGGAGCCGCGCATGACGACGACTCGGTGACCGAACTCGGCTACCGGCCCGAACTGAAGCGCACCCTGGGCAACTTCCACACGTTCGCCGCGGGGATCAGCTACATCTCGATCCTGACCGGCACGTTCCAGCTGTTCTACTTCGGCGTCGCCTTCGGCGGCCCGGCCTACTGGTGGTCGTGGCCGATGGTGTTCGTGGGCCAGCTGATGGTGGCCCTGTGCTTCTGCGAGCTGGCGGCGCGCTACCCGGTCGCGGGCTCGGTCTACAACTGGGCGAAGAAGATGGGCGGCCCGCACGTGGGCTGGCTCGGCGGCTGGATGATGATGACGGCCACCATGGTGACCCTGTCGGCCGTGGCCCTCGCGTACCAGATCACGCTGCCGCAGATCGACTCCTGGTTCCAGTTCGTCGGCGACGGCAGCGGCGAGAACGACGCCGCGGCCAACGCGGTCCTGCTGGGCACGGTGCTGATCCTCTTCTCCACGCTGGTCAACGCCTTCGGCGTCCAGCTGATGGCGCGGATCAACTCGGCGGGTGTCTTCATCGAGCTGATCGCCGCCGTGGGTCTGATCATCTTCCTCGCCGCGCACATCACCCGCGGACCCAGCACGGTGCTCACCGAGACGTACGGTCTGGGCAGCGGGGAGACGCTCGGCTACTTCGGGGCGTTCCTCACCGCGTCACTCGCGTCGGCGTACGTGATGTACGGCTTCGACACGGCGTCCTCGCTCGGCGAGGAGTCGCACAACCCGGGCCGCAACGCGCCGCGGGCGATTCTGCGGGCGCTCGTCGCGTCCTTCGTCATCGGTGGTCTCATCCTGCTGTTCGCGCTGATGTCCGTCCCGAATCTGCAGGCGGAGGAGCTGGGCACGGGTGGCCTGCAGTACGTGGTGCTGGAGACGCTCGGGTCGACGATCGGTGAGATCTTCCTGTGGTGCGTGGTCGTCGCGATCACCGTGTGCGTGCTGGCCGTCCAAGCGGCGGGCATCCGGCTGATGTTCGCGATGGCACGGGACAACAACCTGCCCGCCGGATCGGTGCTCGCCAAGGTGAGCCCCCGCTTCCGGACCCCGGTGATCCCCGCCGTCGTGATCGGCCTGGTGGGTGTGATCATCCTGGTCATCAACATCAACCAGCCGCAGATCTTCTCGGTCATCACCAGCATCGCGGTCATCATGATCTATCTGGCGTACTTGATGGTCACCCTCCCCATGCTGATCCAGCGGTTGCGCGGGAAGTGGCACCCCCGAGAGGGAGACTTCTCCCTCGGCCGTTTCGGACTGCCGATCAACATCCTGGCGGTGCTGTGGGGCGCGGCCATGTCCCTGAACCTGGCCTGGCCCCGTGCCGAGGTCTACAACGCGACCGGGGCCCAGCACTGGTACCTGCGCTGGGGTGCGTTCCTGTTCATCGGCATCGTGGCGCTCGGCGGCTTCGCCTACTACTGGTTCGTACAACGGCACCGTACGGGCGTACTGGCCGAACACCGCGCGGAAGCCCCCTGATCCGCGCTCCCTCCTCCCCCTCCACGCGACATCTCGTACTGGTACTGGAGAGACCATGCCCGCACAGCCCTCTGCACCTGAGTTCGACTACGTCGTGGTCGGCGGCGGCACCGCCGGGGCGGTCGTCGCGGCCCGCCTGTCCGAGGATCCCGGTGTCAGCGTCTGCGTGCTGGAGGCGGGCCCCTCCGACGAGGGCGACGAGGCCGTCCTGCGCCTCGACCGCTGGATGGCGCTGCTCGAGTCCGGTTACGACTGGGACTACCCGGTGGAGCCGCAGGAGAACGGCAACAGCTTCATGCGCCACGCCCGCGCCAAGGTGCTCGGCGGTTGCTCGTCGCACAACTCGTGCATCGCCTTCTGGTCGCCGGCCGAGGACCTCGACGAGTGGGGCGCGATGGGGTGCACGGGCTGGAGCGCGGCCGACTGCTTCCCGCTGTACAGGCGCCTTGAGACCAACGACGGCCCCGGCGACCACCATGGCCGCTCCGGCCCCGTGACGATCCGCTCGGTGCCGCCCCGGGACCCGTGCGGCCGGGCGCTGCTGGCGGCCTGTGCGGCGAACGGCATCCCGACGGTGCCGTTCAACTCCGGCCGTACGGTGGTGCGCGGCGCGAACTGGTTCCAGATCAACTGCCGTGAGGACGGGACCCGTTCGTCCGCCTCGGTCTCGTACCTGCATCCCGTGATGGGTGGGCGGCCCAATCTGGAGGTACGCACCGGGGTGCAGGCGAGGCGGTTGCTCTTCGACGGCGCGCGCTGCTCGGGTGTCGAGTACCTGCAGCCGGACGCCGTCCACGTCGACTCCGTACGGGCGCGGCGCGAGGTGATCGTCTCCTGCGGGGCGATCGACTCGCCGAAGCTGCTGATGCTGTCGGGCATCGGGCCCGCCGCCCATCTGCGCGACAACGGCGTGGACGTACGGGTGGACTCTCCCGGCGTCGGCTCCCACCTCCAGGATCACCCTGAGGGGGTGATCATGTGGGAGGCCAAGCAGCCCATGGTCACCTCGTCCACGCAGTGGTGGGAGATCGGCATCTTCGCGGACACCGAACCGGGTCTCGACCGGCCGGATCTGATGTTCCACTACGGCTCGGTCCCGTTCGACATGAACACCTACCGTCGCGGCTATCCGACCACCGACAACGCCTTCTGTCTCACTCCGAACGTCACCCGCGCCCGCTCGCAGGGCACGGTCCGGCTGCGCAGCCGTGACTTCCGGGACAAGCCCAAGGTCGACCCGCGCTACTTCACCCACGAGCACGACATCCGGGTGATGACCTACGGGCTGCGCCTGGCACGGGAGATCGCGGCGCAGGCGCCGCTCGCCGAGTGGAAGGGCGCGGAGCTGGCGCCCGGCCCGGACGCCACGACCGACGAGGAGCTGTTCTCCTACATCCGCCAGACGCACAACACGGTCTACCACCCGGCGGGCACCGTGCGGATGGGCGCCGAGGGCGACGCGGACTCCCCCCTCGACCCGCAGCTGCGGGTCAAGGGAGTGCAGGGGCTACGGGTGGCGGACGCCTCGATCATGCCGTTCCTGCCCGCGGTCAATCCGTGCATCACCACGATGATGATCGGCGAGAAGTGCTCGGACATGATCCGGGCCGGGCGGTGAACGTCACCCGGGACTGACGTAGGCCCTCTCAGCTGGGCAAGGCGGCGCCGGCCAGGGATGTGTCCGCCGCGGTCTCCGGTCGTTAGGACCGGTGAGAGGCCCGGGCAGACGTGGTCGCCTGAGCAGTGACGCCCTGGGTGGCCCGGCCCAGGGCGACGAGAGTGACCGTGAAAGGAACATGATGAAGTCCCTGAAGGCTGCCGCTGTCCTCGCCGGATTCGTGGCGATCGCGGGTGCCGCCGCGCCCGCTCACGCCGAGGGCCCGATGCCCACCAGCCTGGACGGCGGCCTGGACACGCTGCTGAGTCAGCCGACCCTGGACGTGACGCCGGTGAGCACCAGCATGCTGGGCGTCGGGGAGAACGACGCCGCCGACATCGTCGAGCAGGCCTCGGACGGGCTCAAGGCGACCGGCGACCCGACGCAGCTGCTCGGCGGCCTGCCGCTCGCCCACTGAGGGGCGACGTCAGCTCTGGGGGCCGTACGCCACGGACAGCGCGCGCGGTCCCCGGAACAGCTTCGTGGGGCCGGTCCGGAAGTGGGCGATCTCGAACGTGCCGCAGCGCCGCAGCAGTTCGCGGAAGGCGATCCGTACCTCCAGGCGGGCCAGGGCCGCGCCTGTGCAGCGGGTGGCGTCAATACGCCGACTCCCTACCCCAGCGTTGCGAGGGCCGGGCCGTCGGGCCGCACCGTGATGCCGTACGCGGCCTTGGTCGGCGCCGAGCGGAAGCGCGGTACGTGGACGGGCAGGAGGTGCTCGAGGAGCACGGTCGACTCCCGCAGTGCGAACTGCAGACCCAGGCACGCCCGGGGCCCGATGCCGAACGGGAGGTAGCTCCCGGGGTGACCGGGACGGCGTCCGGGGGTCGTGAAGCGCCCCGGGTCGAAGGACTCGGGGTCCTCCCAGAGGTCCGGGTCCCGGTGCGTGAGGTACGGGCAGACCAGGACGTCGGTTCCGGACTCGACCTCGTGGCCGGCGAGGACGTCGTCCTCCGCGGCGCTGCGCGGCAGCATCCAGGCCGGCGGGTAGAGCCGCAGCGTCTCGTGGACGAGCGCCTGGGCGGCCTGGCGCCGTTCGGGGGAGCCCTCGGCTCCCGCGGCGAGCGCGTGCTCCCGCGCCTGCGGGTTGCGGTCCAGGAGGAGATGGAGCCACGTGAGGGTGGTGGCGGTGGTCTCGTGGCCGGCGACGAGGAGCGTGACCAGTTCGTCCCGGATCAGCCGGTCGGTGTACGAGGGGAGCGTTTCGCCCGCCTCGACCAGGACGTGCAACAGGCCCGGGCCGCCGGGCGGCGCCGTGTCTCCGTCCCGGACAGCGGCGATGGCCCTGCTCGCCACGGCGTCGATCCGCGCCAGCTCGTCGGCGACGGCCCCTCGGGCGGCGTCCCCGTCGGCGGGCAGGGTCGGCAGCGCGGCCACCACGGCGGGCACGGAGTCGAGCTCACGCTCCGTCAGAGGGTCCAGGGGATGCCCCGTCATCGAGCGCCAGATGGTGTCCAGGGCGAACCGGCGCATCTCCTCGCCGACGTCGAACTCCTGCCCAGTGCGGGCGTACGCGGCCCAGCGCGCCGCGGCCGTCCGGGCGGCCTCGCCGATCCGTTGCTCGTAGCGCCGCATGCCTCTGCCCGTGAACTGCGCCTGCAGCACCTTCCGTTGCCTCTGCCAGGCGTCGCCCGTCGCGGCCAGGACGCCGTCGCCGATCAGCAGCCGCGCACGGTGCGAGCGCTTCACGTACACGTGGGGACGGAAGGCGAGGACGTGCTGCACGGCCTCCGGGTCGGTCACCAGGACGGTCGGCCGCGGACCGAGCCGGAACGCGGCGATGCCGCCGAGCCGTTCGCGTGCCTGGGCGAGCAGGTCGACGAGCTCCCCTCCGTCGGCCTGCCACCGCCGCACGAGTGCGGGGTCCAGTTCGGGGACGGAGCCGGGGCGGGTGGTCATGTCCACGGGATGCTCCTGTTCGACGGCTGTACGTCGGCGCGGTCGGACACGGGGGCGGACGAAAAGCAGGGCGGCGCAGCACGCACTGTAGGAGAGCGGGCGCGGTGGACGACAGACCACCACGCCCGCTCTCGGTCAAACACCCACGTCAGGTCAGACGCGGTCCGCCGCGATCAGGACGTACTGGAACGAGCCGTCCTTGTACGAGTTGATGAACGCCTCCTCGATCCCGGTGACCAGGGACGACGTCGCCCGCAGCTCCCAGTAGGGCAGGGTCGCGGGCGTCAGGTCGACGATCGCCTGCGGGACGAGACGGTTGTCGGCCATGGCGCGCAGGTACTCCCGGCGGGAGTGGATGTTGCACTCGAAGTGCGCGTTGATCTGGGAGACCCACTTCGAGGGCTGACCGTAACGCGGGTTCCAGCAGCCGGTGATGGTCACGTAGCGACCGCCGACCTCAAGCACACGGGAGTGCTCGGCGAAGAGGTCGTGCAGGTCGACGTACATGCTCGACTCGTTGTTCCACGAGGCCGCCGCCTGCCCCGTCTCGAACGGCGTGTCGAGCATGTTGCACACCTGGGCGTGGACGGAGTCCTCGATGCCGAGTTCCCTGGCGCGCGTGTTCGCGAAATCGGCCTGCGTGGCCGAGAGGGTCACGCCCTCCACCTTGCAGCCGAACCGCTGGTGCGCCATGACCATCGAACCGCCCCGGCCGCAGCCCGCGTCCACGAGCGTGTCGTCGCTCCCGATGGAGCCGAGGTTGTCCAGGAGAACGTCCGTCTGGGCCGACTCCAGACGGTGGAGTTCGGCGATCAACTTCTTCTCGTACGCGCTGTCCTCGGCATCCCCGAGAGCGGCGTGGTCCACGTCGCCGATTCCGTAGTGGTGGTGATAGAGCCCGTCCACGTCACCGAGGCGCAGGTTCACGGGCCTGGCCTCGTTGTTCCAGTAACGGGCGATGTCTCCCTGGTAGGGCGTCGCCGGGGCCGGGATGAAAGCGGTGGCGCCGGCGACAGAGGGGAGCTGGGTGTTTGTCATGTATCGATCCGTTCTTACCAGAAATCGGGCAGGCTGTATCGGTAGGTGTTGGTCTGGTGCCAGTAGTGGTTGCCGTCGACCCACGCGGCCACGCCGTGCAGGAACCGCACCACGTTCGGGATGGGACAGGCGGCGGCCAGGTCGGCGGCCGCGTCCTCGAAGGCGTGCATGAGGTCGTTGTGGACCTCGACCGCCTTCAGATACGCGTCGCGCTCCGAGCACTTCTCGCGCTCGGCGATCACCACGGGCAGATTGAGGTGCCGGCCGGGGCTGTTGAGCTCCTTGGTGTAGGAGTACAGGTCGTTGACGATGGTGGTCGCGTTGCCGGCGAGCGCGATGACCCGTTGCATGGCGGGCTGCGCGTGCAGATCGGCCGGCAGCTCGTAGCCGCCGACGGTGTCGGTGATCGTGGGGCAGGGGCGGAAGTTGTTGAACTGCCGCATCGCCAGGTACTCCCACACCTCAGGGACGTGGTCAGTCTCGGACCAGGCGGCCTCGGCGAGGTACCCCAGGTGCAGTCGGGCCATGTCGTGCCGGAACCGGTCGGCCTGGGAGGGGGTGGACTGCTGGACGAAGTACTCCATGGCGGAGCGGTAGGCGCGGCGCGGGGCGTCCGCGTGCAGCGACTCGGCCCACTGCGGCTGGTAGTCAGCCGTCGTGTGGAGCGGGTCGAGGGCGGTGTGCGCCAGGAGGAGGCGGCCCCCGAGGCCGATGGGCGAACCTCCGTGGTCCTCGCAGTAGCAGTCGTCGACCGCGTTCTCGGCGACCATCAGCCGCGTGGCGATCAGCAGGTGGTCGACGGTCGGAGCGTCCGGATGGCAGGCGACCATGTAGCGCCCGACGGAGAATCCGTCGAACTGGCCCTCCCACTCCTCGGGGAACAGTTCGACCTCCTCCACCGCCCAGTCCTTGATCCGGCGGCTGACCTCCTCCACGCGCACCGGGTCGGGTTCGGCGACCGGGTGGTGGTAGAGGCCGGGGATCGGCCGGCCCTCCGCCGCGGCGGCCCCTTCGGCCGGTCCCGCCGATTCCGCCGATTCCGCCGGCTCCTCGGGCGCCGACGGCGCCGGGGGCTCCTCGCGCCGGACCGGATAGAGGCTCGACGTGCCCAGACCGGTGGGGCCGCGCAGGATCCGTTCCAGCGAGGACAGGGCAGGGGAAAGCCCGGGATCGGGCATCCGTAACTCCTTGATGGGGTGGGGAACTGACGTGACCGGCTGTCGGACGCGGGCCTCCAGGGCCCTAGTGGCGCCAGCGCGCGATCTGTACGTTCTCCAGCACGCCGAGGGCGTTGGGCACGAGGATCGCGGCGGAGTAGTAGGCGGTGACGAGGTACGACATGATCGCCTGCTCGCTGACGCCCATGAAGCGCACCGACAGGCCCGGTTCGTACTCCTCCGGCAGGCCCGTCTGGCGCAGCCCGATGACGCCCTGGTTGTCCTCGCCGAGGCGCATGGCGAGGATCGAGCTGGTGTTCTCCGCGCTGATGGGGATCTTGTCGCAGGGCAGGATCGGGACCCCGCGCCAGGCGAGGACCTGGCGCCCTTCGAGCTCGGCGGTCTCCGGGTAGAGCCCGCAGGCGTTCCACTCGCGCCCGATCGCGGCGATCGTCCGCGGGTGGGCGAGGAAGAGCTTGGTGCCGCGGCGGCGGCAGAGCAGCTCGTCGAGGTCGTCCGGGGTGGGCGGGCCGGAGTGGGGCTGGATCCGCTGCTTGTAGTCGGCGTTGTGCAGCAGACCGAACTCGCGGTTGTTGATGAGCTCGTACTCCTGGCGCTCCCGCAGCGCCTCGACGGTGAGCCTGAGCTGCTCCTCCGTCTGGTTCATCGGCCCGTTGTAGAGGTCGGCGACCCTCGTGTGGACCTTCAGGACGGTCTGAGCGAGGGAGAGTTCGTACTCCCGCGGCTTCAGCTCGTAGTCCACGAACGCACCGGGCAGCGCGACTTCGCCGGTGTGTCCCGCGGACATCGCGATCTCGGCCTCGCCGTGGTGGTTCTGCCGTCGGCCGGGCAGCGAGCTGAACTGCCGTACGTGGGCCTGGAGATGGGGTGTCGAGGAGAGCACGGCGGCGAAGTCGGCGCGGGACAGGGTGAGCAGGGTGCCCGCGGTCTCGGCGGTGGCGGAGTAGGGCCAGCTGCCCTCGCCGTCCAGGAGGACGTGCTCGCCGAACCGGTCGCCGTCGGCGAGCACCGCGACGCCGACCTCGTCGCCGTACTTGCCGACGGAGGTCTGGTTGATCCGGCCGCGGGCGATCAGGTGGATGTGCCGGGCGGGAGTGCCGCGCTCGACGAGCACCTCACCGGCCCGGAAGTCCCGCTGGACGCACCGGCCCGCGATCGCGGTGAGCACCTCCACGTCCTCGAAGCCGCGCAGCAGGGGCAGTTCGCCGAGCTCCTGGGGGATCACCCGTACGTCCGTGCCGTCCTGGACGAACTCGATGCGCCCGTCGCCGACGGTGTAGCTGAGCCGCCGGTTCACCCGGTAGGCGCCGCCCTTGGTGTCGACCCAGGGGAGCATCCGCAGCAGCCAGCGATCGGTGATCTCCCGCATCTGCGGGGCGGACTTGGTCGTGGAGGCGAGCTTGCGGGCGGCCGCGGTGCTCAGGCTGGACTGCCGGGGCAGTGCCGCCTCGGCTTCCGGGCCGGTCTCAACGGTCATCGGACGAGAACTCCTTACGCACGGCGAGAGAGGGAACGTCGAGGGGTGGAAAGCGGGTCGTACCGTCGGGAATCCGTCCGGATCCCGGTGAACAGTAGCCGCGGAATTGCCCTGGTCACCGCTTGATCCCCGGGGGATTACCTCGATGAAGTGACCTTGATTCGTACGGGGTTTATTCGGGCGACCGACGGCTTTTGAGCCACTTGACCGAGAGCTGCCGGGCGGAGGCCAGCCAGGAGGAGGCCACCTCCGGCCGACCCGCGATCACGACGGGCTCTTCGATGAGCCGGACGGTCGGCGGTGTCACGGGCACCGGCCGCGTCCACGCCGCCGCCCGGGGATCCGCGACCTCCTCCAGGCGCCAGTCCCGGCACGTGCTGTCGAGCGCAAGGGGGAAGAGGGTGAGGGTGCCGTCCCGCGCGATGTGCATCCGGACGAAGCCCTTGTGGTCGTCGATGGACTGGCCGGACATCTGCCACTCGGCGGCCTCGCCCTCGTGCGACCACCGCACCCACAGGGCGAAGAGTTCCGACCCGAGGGACGCGCCCGCCACGGCGGCGACGACCAGCAGGATGAGGAGCACCAGCAGCCCGTTCCAGGAGTCCGGCACCTCCCGCGCGATGGCGACGGTGGCGGCCACCGCGGCGGCGGTGACCGCCAGCTGGAACAGCACGGCCACGACCGGACCGGACGGCGCCCTGGGCCGCCGTTCGCGCAACAGTCCCCGCCACCAGCCGATCACGAAGGGCAGGAGGAAGAAGCCGGCGCTCGTGCAGAGCAGCCCGAGCAGGTCCTCGCCGTCGGCGGCCCGCAGCGCGTCGACGGGATTGTGTCTGCCCTCGCCCAGCGCGAAGGCGCCCGTCATGACGAGGGCCAGCACGATCTGCACGACCGCGGCCAGGACCGCGAACCCGGGGTTGCGCAACGGGAGCCAGTGCCGCGACCAGGGCTTGGCGATCGCGCGGGCGAGCGAGCGGGACTCCTCCGGATCCGGGTACGTGTGCGGGGCGAGGGCGAACGAGACGGGCGGGTCGTCCTTCTCGCGCAGGCGCGAGGCGGCCGACGGCAGCGACAGCTCCTTCGGGAGCCGCTCCGTGGCGGCCAGGTACGCGCCGCCCAGGCCGCACGTCACCATCTGGCGGCGCCGCGGGTCCGGCGGCAGGCCGCCGTCGACTCCAGGACCGCCCTCGGCTCCCGGCCTGTCGCCGGCTCCGGGCGCGTCGTCCGGCAGCCGTTCCGCGTAGCGGGCGTAGTGGTGCTTGTCGCCGGTCAGCCACAGCCGGATCGACGCCCCCGTGGGCTCGTGCGTCCGGGTCTCCCGGTCGAACCGGGTCCGTACGATGTTGCGGTCGAACCAGTGCAGGGAGTTGAAGGCGTCGGGCTCCTCGACGCTCTTCACCCAGGTGGGCGCGGCGGAGCAGACGATCACGCTGTCACCCGGCTCCAGCAGCGGCGACAGGTGGGTCTCGAAGTAGCGTCGCTGCGGGTCGTCGACGTACGAGCCGAGTTGGCTGTCGAGGCCGACGAGCCACCAGCGCTGGGGCAGCTGCACGGCGAAGTAGCTCCGGGTCTGCCGGGTCTCCCAGCCGCCGATGGGCCGCTCCTGGGCGAACACCCGCAGGAACGCGGTGAGTCCGTCGTACCAGTCGTGGTTGCCCGGCAGCGCGACCATGAGCGGCTCGTCCGGGGCCCACGGCAGCGCGGCGCGGTAGGGGCCCTTCATCCGGTCCTCGTACGCGCTCGTCGACGCCACCGGGTACACCTGGTCCCCGCCGAGGACGAGCAGCGAGCCACGGGGGAGCCGGGTGTGCTCGGGTACGGCGATGGAGTCGGCCCCCAGGGCGGCCGCCACCGAGGCTGTCGCCTCGAAGCCGTCGCCGAGGTCCGCGACGAAGTCGATCCAGATCTCCTCGGCCCGGGGGTGGGAGAGCGGTGCGTGCAGGAGTCCTGCTTCGAGCGCGCCCTGGATCTCGCGCTTGTCCGAGTAGCCGGCGAACATGGCGGCGAGGCCGACCTTGACCGCCGTACGGGTCAGCTCCTTCGGCGCCAGCCAGCGGACCGGTTCCTGGGGGGTGAACCGGAGCGCCTCCGCGTGCTTGCGCAGCTCATGGAAGTCCACGACGGCTCCTCCTCGGTCACGGCGGACTCGATCAGGCGGACTCTGTTACGGCGGACCCGGTCTTGGCGGACCCGGTCACAGTGGGGACCAGGGCAGGACGTTCTGTGCGTAGACGTCCCAGAGCTTGCCGGCGAAGAACTGGCCGAATCGCCCGAGTGTGGTCACCCTGCCGGGCAGCGTCGGGGCTTCGACCCGGAAGGTGGTGAGCTGCTTCAGGAAGTCGCTGGGGCGGATGCGGATGGTTCCCGAGGCCACCGTCTCGGCCTCGGACTCCTCGTCGGCGTGGACGTGGCCGCGGAGCACGCGCGTGTGGAGGACGGACGTGTCCTTCCAGACCCCTTTGCGGGAGTCCTCGCGGACGTCCTTGTACCCGCTGAGCGTGAGCGGGTGGCCGGCCCGGTCGGCGAAGAACACGCGGTAGAGCATCCGCAGATGCTGCGGGTCGTCGTGTTCCACGAACAGCTGGAAGGTTCCTCGGTCGATCGGAAGGCGCCCGCCCAGCTCCTGGCAGACGACCTCGCCGCGCAGCGCGGCCTCGTGCGCGGGGTCGACGAGGAAGCGGTCGACGCCTTGGATGTCGACGGTCACGTGCAGGGCGAGGTCGGCCGCCGGTCGCACCTCAGGCGGGGTCCCTTGCGGGTCCTCGTCCTCCCCGAACACGACACGGCCCACCATGCGCTCGGTGAAGCGCAGCCGGGTCCGATCGTCGGGGCGGCCCGGAGGGGCGCCGGGCTTCCAGGGGATCCCCTGCTCCGTGCACCAGGAGCGCGCACGCTGGACTCCGAGCTCGACGGCCTGGGCGAATCGGTCCCTGCTGAAGTTGATGAGGTAGTTGAGGGGTACCTCGCCCTCCAGGAGCCGGACCTCGATCGGGCGGCCGAACTCTCCTTCGTCCCCTCGGCGAATGGCCGCGTTGTTCGCCTCGATCCGGCGCAGCCAGTGCTGCAGCTGACCGTTGGCCGTCGTCTCGATGATGTGGAAGTAGTTGGCGATGAAGCCGTCCCGCCAGCGGTGCCTCCGGCTGACCGTCCAGACGATCCACAGCTCGTCGCAGCCTCGCCGGATCGCCTCCTCGACGTTTCCATCGGTCAGATAGACCGGGTCGATGTAGGTCTGCCCGTCGATGACGACCGGAGGGAACCACATGGGCAGGGCCACCCCGGCGCAGAACCGCTCCTCGTCCATGCCGTCGGCGGTGACTACCTCCAGTTCGTTGGCGCTGAAGTTGTAGAGATTGAAGGTGGCTTCCTGATCGGTCGCCCGGATGCGAGCCCAGTCCAACCCCCACTCCGGGAAGACGCGACGCCGATAGCCGTCCAGCGTGAAGAGAGAGCGGGCGTACGGCCCCTTCGGCAGTTCACGCCAGTTCGGGGTGACGCCTTTCAAGGGAGAGAGCTTGCGCCAGTTGTCCGCGATCTCGCGCCCGGACATCCCCTGGCAGTACATCGCGAGGTTGAACACGCCTCCGCTGGCGCCGTCGGTATGGTCGAAGGTCAACTCTGCCTCGTCGAGCAGGACTTGGAGGACGCCCGCCTGATAGGCGACCTTCAGGCCGCCGCCGGCGAGGATGAGTGATCTGCGCGTCATGAGGGTCCCGTACCGTTCTGTTGGAAGTCCTCGACGAGACGGAGGGCCGACCGGTCGGCCAGCGCCGCGATGGTGAGCGAGGGATTCGGGCCCACGGGTCCGGGCAGCACCGAGCCGTCGGCGATCGAAAGGCCGGGGCAGCCGTACACCCGCCCGAAGGAATCCACCACGCCTTCCCGCGCGTTGTGCCCCATCGGTGCGCCGCCCACGGGATGCACGGTGATGAGGCGGTTGAGCAACCACAGGGGATTCGCGGCGTAGCGTCCGCCGAGGCTGTGGGACACGGCCTGCATGGTCGCGTTCATCTGGTTGAAGTACTCATTGGACGCGGCCAGTTTCCAGTCGAGGTCCAGATGCCCGTCCCGGAGGAACATCCGGCCATTGGGGACGTCTCGGCCCATGCCGAGCAACGGCACGGACGTCGCGGTGAACAGCCCTTTGCCCATCGCCTCGTTGAGCTGTCGCCCCACCCGGCTTCTGGCGGTCCTGGTCAGCTGGGACCACCCTCGCCGCAACAGGAACCTGCCGACCCTGTGGGACAGGGTGAGGACGTTGTGCTCGACGAGCCAGTTGAGGAACTCCGGGTATCCGGCGTCCTCGATGTAGAAACCCCGGTCCTTCGCGCCGCTCCCTTCGCGGTCCACTTTGATGGCACTCGTGATGACCGGGCCGAAACTCGGTTCCAGGAGACGGGGCTCATGTCCCCGCCGCGCCTTGAACACCAGGCCGAGAAAGTCCCCGTTCCCGGAGAAACGCGTACCAAGGGCGGGGCTGAGCGCGGGAAAGGCGCTGCGGTTCCGCAGCAGCAGATAGGTGGTGCCGAGCGTGCCGGCGGAGAGGATCAGGCGCCTGGCCCTGATGGTGTGCCGCACGGGACGAGCGGACGGATCTGCGTCGGCGTCGTGGTCGATGTAGGAGACCAGGAACCCTTCCTCGACCCGTTCGAACGAGCGGACCTCGCAGAGGGTACGGATCTCCGCCCCGAGCCGGTCCGCGGCGCTGAGGTAGGTGAAATCCAGACTGTTCTTGCTGCCGAAGTTGCAGCCGAGGTCGCATTCACCGACGAGCCTGCACCCGTAGCGCGGGGCGTGGTGCAGATTGTCCTCACCGCCCGGGAGGGGAGCACCAGGACGGTCTCCGAAGGAGACGGCCAGGTGCGGAAGTTCCCACGGAAGACCGAGGCTCTCGGCAGCGTCCCGCATGGCATGGGTCTTGGGCGTGTGCGCGTAGGGCTCCACATCGAAGGGGTACCGCTCCGCGCCCAGCATGGTCTCGACGGATTCGTAATGCGGGTCGAGGTCCTGATAGGTGACGGGCCAGTTCTCGTAGCCGCCGTCGAACGACTCGTGCACGAACCAGTCCTCCGGCTTGCGGATCAGCACGTTGGCATAGATCAGGGAGCCACCGCCGAGCCCGCTGGACACCAGCGCGTCCATCGTCGAGAAGCTCCACATGTCGTACATCCCGAACAGGCGGGAATCCGGATCCCAGAAGTTCTTGGCCGTTTCGTGGGGGCTCCGAGGAAAGGATCCGGGAGGGAACGGCTTTCCCCGTTCGAGCACGCACACGCGGAGGTCGGCCTCGGCCAGCCGGTACGCGGTCACGGCCCCGCCGAACCCCGATCCGACGACGACGGCATCGAAGACGTCCACGCTCGCCACCTCTCGGAGACGAAGCCGAAACAAGTGCTCTGACTGCCCCCGTCGGCGGCTGCCGCACGCACGACCTCCCTCCATGGTTCACCCAGGTGGCGTCCCGCGCACGTTGGTGGGACGCGCCCTCGGAAGCGCCCCCTGACGCGCCCCGGCGTTCCCCCGTACGGGTCGGCGGGCTCGCCCGGGACCGTGCCGGCCCGTCCAATGGACGGGCGGGGTGGGTACGGGAGGCCGGATGAGGTGGGCGAGCCGGGTGCGGAGCATCCGGAGGGGTGCCGAGAGCCGCTTTCCCGTTCTCACCGAGCTGACGAGCAGGCTGATGAGCGGGAACCTGCTTGACGCGGGAACCCGGCTCGCGGCCCAGGCGTTCTTGGCAGCGGTGCCGCTGCTGTTCGCCCTGGCGGCCTTCGCACCGCACGGCGTGCGGGACCAGATGCGCGACTCCCTGCGCGCCATGTTCGGCCTGACCGGCGTGTCGGACCAGGAACTGCAGAAGGTCCTGAACGGTTCCGGCACCGAAGGGCTGAAGGAGACCAGCGGGGCCGTGGGCGCGCTCGTGGCCCTCGTCTCGGCCACGAGCTTCAGCCGCGCCATGGCCCGGGTGTGCGAGCGGGCCTGGGGGCTGCCCAGGGCGGGGACCCGGATCGCCGCCTGGCGGTGGACGGTGTGGCTGCTGGCCCTTGTCCTCGTGGTGCTCCTCCAGGCGCCGATCCGCAGCGGCTTCGGGGCCGGCGCGTGGCTGGGCGTGCCGCTGTACTTCCTCGTCAGCACCGGGGTGTGGCTGTGGACCCAGCGCCTCCTGCTGGTCAAGCGCGTCCGCTGGCTACCACTCCTGCCCGGCGCCCTTCTCGCGGCGACGGCCACGACCGTCCTCGGCCTCACGGCCCGCCTCTACATGCCCAACGCGCTCAACCGGGCCCTGAGCGAGTACGGCTCGCTTGGCCTGGTCCTGACAATGCTGTCGTGGCTGATCGTGGTGTGCGCCGCGCTCACCTTCGCGTTCACCATCGGGGCCGTACTCGCGAGGGAACCTCCGCTCAACCGCCACCTGGGAACCGACCGTCCCGCCGACGCCGACCCCGACGCCACTACTGACACTGACATCGACGCCTGAAGCGTTCACCCGTACGGAGCAGTCCGGATCGTGCCCGTCCCGAACGCGGGCGGAGGGTGGGGTGACGCGTCGGCCACCACCCGGCAGGTGCGCGAGGAGCGAGGGAGAGCCCGATCGATGACCGGGAACGAGGACTCCAGGCCGGCCGAGCAGGGGATCGTACAGGGCAACGAGGAGGTTCTGCGGCGGCTCCCCTTCGACGACACGCGCGACTTCGACGACGCGCGCCGCGGCTACATGGGGACGGCGGAGGAGACCCTCGTCCGCGACGACCAGGGGCATACCGTCTGGGATCTGGAGGCGTACGACTTCCTCCAGCGGGAGTGCCCCGACACGGCCAACCCCAGCCTGTGGCGGCAGAGCAGGCTCGCCGCCGAACACGGCCTGTTCGAAGTCGTCGAAGGCATCTACCAGGTCCGCGGGTTCGACCTCTCCAACATGACGGTCGTCGAGGGCGAGCGGGGCGTCCTGGTGATCGACCCCCTCATCTCCGCGGAGACCGCGGCCGCGGCCCTCGCGCTCTACCGCGCCCACCGGGGCGCCCGTCCGGTGATCGGAGTCCTCTACACCCACAGCCACGCCGACCACTTCGGCGGCGTACGCGGCGTGCTGACCGACGAGGAGGTGTCGACCGGCGTCCCGGTCATCGCCCCGATCGGCTTCCTGGAGCACGCGGTCAGCGAGAACGTCTACGCGGGTACGGCGATGGCCCGGCGCGCGGCCTACATGTACGGTGCCGTGCTGCCGACGGGCGAGCGGGGGCAGATCGGCGCGGGCCTCGGACAGGCCACCTCTTCGGGTTCGGTCGGACTGATCGCACCGACCCTGGACATCACCCGCACCGGACAGACGGAGACCGTGGACGGCATCCGCATGGTCTTCCAGCTGACACCCGGCACCGAAGCCCCCGCCGAACTGAACATCCACTTCCCCGACCACGCCGCGCTCTGCATGGCCGAGAACGCCACCCACAACCTGCACAATCTGCTCACCCTGCGCGGAGCGGAGGTACGCGATCCACGCGAGTGGGCGCGGTACCTGACCGAGGCCGTCGCCCTCTTCGGCGCCGACACCGACGTCGCGTTCGCCTCGCACCACTGGCCGGTCTGGGGGCGCGAGCGAGTCGTCGAATACCTCTCCGAGCAGCGCGACGTCTACGCCTACCTGCACGACCAGACCCTGCGCATGCTCAACCAGGGGTACACGCCGCTGGAGATCGCCGAGGAGATGAGGATGCCGCCGGCCCTGGAGCGGGCCTGGCACACCCACGGCTACTACGGCTCGGTCAGCCACAACACCAAGGCCGTCTACCAGCGGTACATGGGCTGGTTCGACGGCAACCCGGCCCACCTCTGGGAGCATCCGCCCGTCGAGAGCGCCACCCGGTACGTGGAGTTCATGGGCGGCGCCGACGAGGTGTTGCGCCGCGCCCGTGAGTCGTACGCGCGGGGCGACTACCGCTGGGTGGTCCAGGTGGTCAACCACGTCGTGTTCGCCGACCCCGGCAACGCAGCCGCCCGCGAACTCCAGGCCGACGCCCTGGAGCAGTTGGGGTACGGCAGCGAGAACGGCACCTGGCGCAACTTCTACCTGACGGGAGCCATGGAGCTGCGGCACGGCTCGGCCGGTACGCCGACGGTCGTGGCCTCTCCCGACGTGCTGCGGGCGCTCACCCTCGACCAGCTCTTCGACTCCCTCGCCATCCGGGTCGACGGCCCGAACTGCTGGGACGCGGACATCTGCGTCCGCTGGAACCTCACGGCGGGCGACCCCGTCACCCTCCGTCTCCGTAACGGCGTCCTCACCCACGGCACCGGCACCGGCCCGGCCGCGCCCGAACCGGACGTCCAGCTGACCCTGGACGAGGAGGCCCTGCGCGCGGTCCTGCTGGGCGTCACCCCCCTGCCCGACCTCGTCGAGCAGGGCAGGGCGACGGCCGAAGGCGACCTGACGAAGGTGGCCGAACTCCTCGGCCACCTCAGCGATCCGGACCCGGACTTCGCGATCGTCACGCCGTGAGCGCACGGCTCCCGCCGGCGTACCGGACCGCGAACCCCGCCACCCGGCGCATGAGTTCCTCGCCGTGCTCGGGTCCGGTGACGGGCGTGCTCTCGCACAGGACGACCCCGGCGAGCTGTTCGGGGCGGTGCAGCGCGTCCCGAGCGTGTGAGGTGGGTCACATGTCGGGGAGTCGGACAGTGACGACGAGGCCGCCGGTGGGGCGCGGGGTGAGATCGAGGGTGCCGTCGTGGGCGCGGACGATGCTGTGCACGATGGCCAGGCCGAGCCCGGCGCCGACGTGCTCGTCGGTACGGGCGGCGTCGCGTGTGCGTTCCGTACCGCGCTGGAAGGGTTCGGTGAGGGTCGGTACGAGGTCCGGGGCGATCGGGTGGCCCGTGTTCTCGACCCGCAGCACGCATGCCTCGCCCCCCGCTTCGGTGTGAACCGTCACGGTCCCCCCGACGAGGACGTTGTGGACGATGGCGTTCTGGACGAGGTTCGTCATCATCCGCAGCAGAAGCTCCGAGGAGCCGCTGGTCCGGGTCGCTCCGCCGGTGACGTCGAGCGTGATCCCGCGCTGTTCGGCGAGAGGAAGCAGGGTTTCGGCCGCTTCCTCCGCGATGAGGGAGAGGTCGACGCTCTTACGGGCGAAGGTCCGCCGGTCGCTGCGGCTCAGCAGTAGGAGGGCCTCGGTCAGGTCGATCGCCCGCGTGTTGACGACCTGGAGGCGTGCGAGGAGTTCCTCCCGGTCCCGCGTCGGGTCCTTGCGGGCGACGTCGAGCAGGGTCCGCGAGATCGCCAGCGGGGTGCGCAGCTCGTGGGAGGCGTTCGCGGCGAACCGCTGCTGCTCGGCGACGTGCGACTCGAGCTGTGCGAGCATCGAGTCGAAGGCGTCGGAGAGTTCACGGAACTCGTCCTGGCGGCCCTCCAGGTGGATCCGATGGGACAGCGACCCGGTCGTCCCGGCCGTCCGTGCCGCGGCCGTGATCCGGGTGAGCGGCGCGAGCATCCGGCCGGCCAGGAACCACCCCCCGACCAGGCTGAACACGAGCAGGAAGAGCATCGAGAGCGCCGCGGCGGGCGCGAAGGTACGCACGAGGAGGTAGCGGTTGGGCGACTTCCCGAGGAGGCCCTGCGGGTTGTCGGGGACGTAGCGCAGGATGAACACCCACACCACGACCAGGAGCAGGGTTCCGGCGACGGCGAGGAACCCGGCGTAGCTGAGGGTGAGCTTCAACCGGGCGCTGAGCCCGCGCCGCCTAGCCATGCGGACGGCCCGGACGGGGATCGGGACCCGGGCCGGGACCGGGGCGGGCGTCGATGCGGTAGCCGACCCCCGGCACCGTGGCGATGATCCACGGCTCGCCGAGCCGCTTGCGCAGCGCCGAGACGGTGATGCGCACGGCGTTGGTGAGGGGGTCGGCGTTCTCGTCCCAGGCCCGTTCGAGGAGCTCCTCGGAGCTGACGACCCCGCCCTCGGCGGCGACGAGGACTTCGAGGACGGCGAACTGTTTACGGGTGAGCGCGACGTACCGCCCGTCGCGGTAGACCTCCCGGCGGAACGGGTCGACCCGCAGCCCGGCGATCTCGCGGACCGGGGGCCGGGCGTACGCGCGTCGCCGGTCGAGCGCCCTCAGCCGCAGCACCAGCTCCCGCAGGTCGAACGGCTTGGTGAGGTAGTCGTCGGCGCCGAGCTCGAACCCGGAGGCCTTGTCGTCGATCCGGTCGGCGGCGGTGAGCATGAGGATCGGGATGCCGCTCCCGGAGGCGACGATGCGCCGGGCGACCTCGTCGCCGGAGGGGCCGGGGATGTCGCGGTCGAGGACCGCGAGGTCGTAGGTGTTGACGCTCAGCAGCTCCAGGGCGGTGTCGCCGTCGCCCGCGATGTCGGCGGCGATCGCCTCCAGGCGCAGACCGTCACGGACGGCTTCGGCCAGGTAGGGCTCGTCCTCCACGATCAGTACGCGCATGACCGAAGCCTAGACACATCACAGGGCACGCCACTCAGCCTGCCGCCGCGGGCACCGGCCGGCGCGGCCGGTCCACCGGCTCCTCGGCCCGCGTCCGCCACCAGCGGCGCGACGCGAGCCCGGCCAGTACGGCGCCGGTGGCGTTGACCAGGACGTCGTCCACGGAGGACACCCGGTCGAGGTCCAGGACGTACTGTGCGGTCTCGACCAGGACCGAGCAGCCTGCCCCGAGCGCCAGGATCCGCGGTACGGAGGCCGGCGCGGCGAACCGCATCGGGGCGAAGAACCCGAGCGCCGCGAAGACCAGCAGGTTGCCGACGATCCCGAGCGTCCCCATCGTGACCAGGTCCCGCAGCGGCACCAGGCTCACCCGCTGGGGAACGACGCCGGCCCCGCCGCCCGGCATCAGGATCATCCACACGAACGGCACCGTCCCGTGCACCATGCCCACCTCGGCCAGCGACCTGCGCCACGCCGATGTGCCGTCGACACCGGCGGTCCGCCGAAGGCGCGCCAGCGCCCACACCACCAGCAGGGACAGCGGCACCGCGACCAGGGTCATGAGCACCACACCGTTGAACGTGTCGTAGCAACCGTGCCACCGCCCGGCCATGCACCGGGGAGCGGACATCATGAGCGGCCCCCGTATGACGAACAGGGCACACCCCAGGCCGAGGACCAACAGGCCGACGATCACGATCCTGAGCGTGCGGCGGGGTGGTGCGGACAGGGAGGCGTCATGGTTCATGCCCCCATGAGAAGCGGACGGCCGTTGCGAGGGCATATGCGGATTTCGATATGCCCGCGATACACGCGACGCCGGCTCGTCGGTCCCACTCGGCCGGCGCGACGGTGCGAAGGGGCCGGTGGTTATGCGCGGGGTCCCTTCGGCAGGTAGTAAGGGCGGTTGTGGGTGGCCACCGGGGGTGATTGGTACGTCCAGGCGCCGGTGGCCGGGATGGTCGTGGGGAGAAGGGTGTGGAGGTCGTCGCCCAGGGTGGCGGCCGGGGTGTGGAGCGTCAGGTGCGTGCGGGTGGAGTGTTCCGGGGACGTCAGGTCGTACCAGCGGTACGGCTGGGAGAGGTTCATGGGGCCGGCGAGCAGGCGGCCTTCGGCGTCCGTGCCGTAGCCGGTGACCGGGGCGGAGTTGGCGGCGACCGAGGCGAGGCCGTCCAGGTCGGCCGTGAGGTCGAGCAGCGGGCTCAGGCCCTTCTCCAGTGCGTCGCCCGGACCGATCGCGGCCGCGTTGCACCGCACCGTCCACGTGTCACCCGCCGGACCGTTGAGGGACGGCAGGCTCACCTCGAACCAGCCCGGGTGCTTGGGCTCGGCGTAGAGCTCGCGACCGGCGCGGATCGCGAACGGGTTGTCGCACACGACGTGCAGGCGGGCGATGCCGAGCAGCTTGGTCTGGTCCCAGCCCTGCGCGTACTGGGCGTAGGTAAGCCGCGGCAGGCGGTGGCCCTCGGCCGTCGGGAAGGCGATGACGTTGACCTCGATCTCCTGGGTCACCCCGCCGCCGAACGCGTACTGCGCGAAGTACAGCTGGTAGTTGAGCGAGACCAGCGCCCGGCCGTCCTCGAACGTCGCCGCGGTCAGGTCCGGGTGCTGCTTGGCGAGCAGCTCGCGGACCGGCTCCGGTTCGACCAGCCAGTCGATGCCTAGCTGGTGCAACGCCCCGTAATGGAAGGGGAGTTGGAAAGGGTCCAGGACGGGAGGCAGGGGGAGGTGGGGCGTCACTGCTGGGCTCCTTCGGTCGGTGAGAGGGAGGTCGGGCGGTCGCGGGCCGTCAGGTCCCGCTCGATCCGCTCGGCGCTGCGCAACGCGAGCGCCGCCATCGTCAGCGTCGGGTTCGAGGTGGCCACCGACGGCATGCTGCCGCAGCCGACTGCGTACAGGCCGGGGTGCTCCCAGCAGTGCTGCCAGGCGTCCACCACCGAGGTGGCGGGGGAGTCGCCCATGATGTGCGTGCCGGCGGCATGACCGGCCCCGCGGTAGCCGTACGTACGGCCACCGTGCTCGAAACGGCCTGGCCAGGCCGCCACCGGCGCGTAGTCCGTGTGGTCCTCGGCGCCGAGGAGCGCGAAGATCTGGTCCGAGACCGCCCGCGCCGCCGCCATGCCCTCCTTCACATGGTCGTCGAGGTCGTACGTGACGAGAGGGCGCGGCAGGCCCAACGCATCGCGCTCGTACGGGTGGAGAGTGACCCGGTTCGCCGGATCGGCGGCCTGCTCCATCTCGAACTGGAACGTGAACTGGCGGCGGAGCCGGTCACCTACCGCCCGCCGCAACTCGGCGCCCAACAAGCCCTGTTCGGTGAGGAAGTGGTGGACGTCCGTGTCCACCGGGCCCTTCGCCCACACCCAGCCCCACGTCCCGAACTCCACGCGGAACGGCGCCCGCAGCTGCCGGGCCGGGCCGGTGCGGAAGCCCTCGAAGCCCGAGACGGAGCCCGGACCCCGGTACGGTCCGGTGTCCTCGGGCAGCAGGCCCCAGGTCAGCAGGACCGGATGGTCCATCAGATTGCGGCCGACCTGGCCGCTGCCCTCGGCCAGTTCGGAGAGGAGCAGCAGCCGGGCGTTCTCCACGGCGTGCGCGGCGAGCACGACGACATCGGCGTACGCGACGGACACCTCCCCGTCGTACGCGCGGTACTCCACCCCCGTCGCCCGCCCCCGCCCGTCCACGAGGACGCGGCTCACCACGGACCGGTCCCGGAGCGTGACGGTCCTGCTCCAGCGACCCTGGGTCTTGAGCGGGGTGTACTTCGCGTACGAGGGGCAGTGCGGGATGCAGCTCGCGTTGCCCACGCACCGGCTGCCCGGATCCGGCCGCCCGTCCCGCCCGCGCGGCACGTAACCGCGACCGCCGTCGTAGCGGGGGTCCGGGACGCCGTTGCGCGCGTGCGGGGTGCCGACCACCCGCAGCTCCACCTCCCGCAGCGCGACCGGGTCCTTGACGCGCCGCCCGTCGAGGCGGCCGGCCAGGAGGCGGTCCAGACGCGCGGCCGGCAAGGGGCGCATGGGGAAGACGTAGTCGTCGGGGAACGGCAGGCCGAGCTGTTCGCGCTGCTCGTCGGCGTCGGCGGCCACCCCCAACTCCTCCTCGGCCGCCCGGTAGTGGGGTTCGAGCTCCTCGTACGAGAGCGGCCACCGCCGCCCGTAGCCGAAGGCCTCCGTGTCGAAGTCCTCCGGGAGCATGCGCGGCGCGAGGCCCGTCCAGACGTTGCCCGTACCGCCGTTGGCGCGGACGTAACCACTCGCGTAGGGGAGCGGGCCGTCCTGCAGCAGGTGGCCGGATGCGCGGAAGCCGGGTACGTCGTCGGTGCCGACGAGGTCCGTCACCTCAGGCGAGGGGGCAGCCGGATTCGATCGGGCCGGGGGCGCGTCGCCCGAGGTGCCCGCCTCCAGTACCAGGACCCGGCGGCCTTGCCTGCCGAGCCGATCCGCGACGAGCGAGCCCGCGACCCCGGCGCCGACGACGATCACGTCGTACCGGATCGAGCTCACCGGACGCTCCCCTTGACGGCGTCGCCCGCGTCGGCCCAACTTCCGTACCCGAACGGTTCGGTGGCCGGTGCGTAGAGGTCGGCCGCCTTCCACACCAGGCCCTCGGCCTGGGCGCGCGGGGACACCACGATCGGTGGCGTGCCCGGCCAACTGCCCGTGTACCAGAGGTACGTCACCGCCCGGGCCGCCTCCTGCAGCTCATGGTCCAGGGCCTCGTCCGGGTTCCGCAGCTCGCGCAGCAGGCGCTCGTACCGTTGCGCGCCGAGCTGCTCCGCCGCCACCGACCGATACACCTCGGTCAACTCGGTGGCCTCCAGGGCCACTTCGTCGAATCCGGTCAGCCGTACCGACAGGGCGGTGAAGCGCTGTGTCTCGTCTCTGTTGGGCACGTGATCATCGGTGCCCCGCCGCCCGCCGGCCCATGCGGTGCGCCCCCGCAACGGCTCGATTGCGACGCCGGGCTCTCCCTCGTACGAATGGCGGCGTACGGCCTGCCGTTCGACGGGCGTTCACATGACAACCCGCCCGCCCCGTGCCTCAGCGTCGGCGGCGGAAGCGCCGGCGCCAGCTGATGCCGCCCGGCAGCCGCACGGACGCGCTGTGCCCGCCGCCGCTGTGCCGGGTGACGTGAGCCCGGCGCGGGCCGAAGCTCAGCGACCAGCCGTGCGTGCCGATGTTCAGGCGGAGCAGTTTCGGGATGATCGTGATCTGCTTGTGGTAGTAGATCGACATGTCGGCCTCCTCGACTCCATGCTGCGTCAAGGTGGCGGCGGGGCCGTCACTGCCACGCCACGGTCGTGTCACCGCTCAGCGTCCGGCCGTGGGGTGCGGGCAGTCCGGCAGCGACGGCCGGTCCCTGGTGCGCACGGCCGGGAGCCAGGCCGCCGGGGGCAGGGCGCCGGACGGGAGACGGACGCGGTACCAGTCGGTGGACCGCACGTCCTCCTCGTCGATGATGAGCTCGCCGCCGGTGAACCGGCAGTCGGCGACCAGGGCGTCGCCGTGCCACACCCGGGTCTCCACGACGTTGTCCGCGGTGTACGGCCGCGCCGGGTCGATCGCCAGGCCCAGGCTGCACTGCCGGTCCCGGTCGGCCCGCTCCCGGCAGCCGCGCTCCGCGTTGAACACCCGTACCGTGCCGGCCGTCGCGCCCGCGCGGCCCGTCGGCGCGGGGGAGCCCGCCCGTACCGCGTCCGAAGCCAGGGTCGCGCCGGCGATCCCGCACAGCGCGGTGGCGAGGACGGCGGCGCGGGCCCGGTGCCGTAACCGCCCCGTACCCGTGCCCGGCCGCGCCCCGGCCGGCCCCTGCTCCGCCCTGATCCGGGCCAGCAGGCTCTCCGCGGTGTGCGGGGCGCGGGACTCGTGGTTCGGGGCGAGGCAGTCGGCGGCCAGGGCGCGCCAGAACGGCGGGATCTCGTGGTCCATGCGGAGCGGGGCGCGCCCCTGGCCGTACGCCTGGACCGACGCGCCCCGCGCCATGGGGGTGGCGCCCGGGAACGGTGAGCCGCCCGACGCGAACACCTCGTGGACGACGATGCCCAGGGCCCAGATGTCGGCGGTCGGCCTGACCCGTACGCCGAGTTCGCCGAGGGGCGCCCGCCAGCGCTCGGGCGGGAGGTAGTCGAGGGTGCCCATGGGCGGCGCGTACCCGTGGGTGCCCGTCAGCTCGGTGGCGAGGCCGAAGTCCGAGAGCTTCACGGAGCCGTCCTCGGCGAGCAGGACGTTCTCCGGCTTGAGGTCGGCGTGGACCCAGCCCGAGCGGTGCAGGTGGGCGAGCCCCTCGCAGATCCCCGCGATCAGCCGACCGCGCTCGGCCTCGGGCACCCCCGCGTCCAGGAGCTCCCGCAGACTGCCGGCGGCCCGCTCCATGACCAGCACGATCGCGCCCTCAAGGGAGGGGTGCTCGGGGGCGCTCAGGGTGAACGACTCCAGGAGCCCGATCAGCCGGGGATGCCCGGCCCTGCCCCCGAGCTCGACCTCGCGGCGGGCGGACTCCACGATCCTGCGCGTCTGCAGCGGCGCGAGCCCGGCGGTCGGCATGATCTTGAGCGCGACGTCGGCGCGACCGCCGGAGGACCTGCCCGCGACGCCGGTGGGGCCGCCGGAAGACCTGCCCGCGACGTCGGCGGGGCCGTCAGACGAGCCGCCCGCGATGCCGCTGGCGCCGCCGGAAGACCCGTCCGCCCGCCGTGCCGCGTAGACCGTGGACCAGCCTCCCGCGCCGATGAGCTCGGTCACCACCCAGTCGCCCACCTGGAAGCCCGGAGGGAGCTGGTCCGTGCGGTCGCACTCCGTGGTGTCTCCCGGGCCGTGCGGCCGTGTCATCGCGCGGCCTGCCGCTCCCGCCCGCCGGCCGCCGTCAGGGGCGGCAGCAGCGCGAGGTGCTCCTCCCGTACGAGCCCGAAGCGCAGCGCGAGCCCGACGATCTCCTCCCGCTTGCCGTTGCGGCGGTCGCCCTTGCCGGGTTCGTGGGCGTCCTGGCCGCCGATGCGCAGCTTCTCCTCGGCGAGGTAGTCGATGTGCGAGCTGACCGCCCGCGCGGTCAGCGTGGAGCACGTGGCGTGCCCCTTGAGCCGCTCGACGATCTGGGGCGTCGTGGGGACCGCCACCCGGGACTGGTCGCGAAGCCGCGGTTCGCAGAGCGCGACGAGGACCAGGAAGTAGGTGGCCGTCTCGTCGAGGGAGTACGCGGTGACCGTGCTGTTCCCCCAGGGCAGCCCCATGGCCTCGGGGTCGAGGTAGATGTGGTCGGGGGCGAAGACCTGGAAGGAGACCGTGACGTCACCGCGGGTGGGCAGCACCACGCGGGCGAACTCGAAGGGGATCGGCGCCCCGACTCGGCGCGGCGGAACCCGCAGGTATTCGCCCGCCCCCTCAGGGTTCTCCACGAGATAGCTGTGGGTGGTGCTGTGGTTCGTCAGCTGCCAGTGGTCGTCGGTCACGCGGATCTCACCGGCCAGCCGGGAGATCGCCGGGTCGGCGAGGCACAGCTCGACGGGGACCCTCGGGGAGCCCCGCCCGAAGCGGGCGACCTCGCCCGGCCCGAGCCGTAACGTCACCGCTGCACCGCGCGGTTCGGCGCCGTCGGCGCCACCGCTTCCCTGCGGCAGATGGACGACTACGCCACTCACCGCTCCCCCGTTCCCCCGCGTCGCTTGTCGGACGAGCGGAACGATACTCATCTCTCAGGGGAGTTCACCGGCGCACTTCGGCCACATCGCCGAAACCCGATCTGCCCTGGCGGGCGGCCCTCCGGCGCGAATCGGGGTGGCCCGGCGGGCGAACTCCCGCCGAGGCGTGGGGATACGGGCGGCCGTCACGAGCGGTCGACCTGCGCAAGCCTCCTTCCGCGCCGCGCGAACGCGACCCCGCCCGCTCCGTTCACTTGGCGCGATCCGCACGCTCCTCAGAGCGCGGGGCTGCCCGACACGAGGGGCGCGACCGTGCGCTCGCCGAAAGCCGCCCAGGGCCGCCAGCCGCCGCTCGGCCGCTCCTGGACACGGGTCCGTACCCCGCCCGCGACGGTGACGGCGAAGACGTGCTGCCGCCCGGTCGAGTCGAGCGCGGACGTCGGCGTCGCCGCGAGCCGGAGACCGGGCTCCCCGAACTCCCCGCCGGGGGCCCAGTCCCCGCCCGGGGCGACCTGCCAGCGGTGGCTGAGCCGGGCGCCGCCCGGCGACAACGAGAACGCCTCGAGGCGGCCGTCGGCGTTGGCGGCGAACGCCGGGGCGGCCGCGCTCCAGCCGAACAGCGGCAGCCACTCGGCCCAGCCGCCGCTCGCCACGGCCTGCCGCCGGGCGAAGGTGCCCACGCCCGACGGCCCGATCGCGGCGACCGTGAGCCGACCGCTGCCGTCCCTGGCGACCCGGGGCGCGGCGCCCGCGGCGGTGCCGTACGGATGCCATGCCGGGGTCCAGGGGCCGCCCGGAGTCTCCTGCCAACGGTGGCGGATGCCCGCGCCGCCGGGGGAGAGGACGAACACCTCCAGCCTGCCGTCGGCGTTCGCCGCGACGACCGGGGGCGCGCCCGCCGCCCCGCCGAAGCCGACCTCCCACCCGTCCCAGACCAGTGCCCCCGCCGACCGCTGCCGCCGCCGTGCGACGGAGCCGCCCCCGGGGCTCAGCGCGAAGACCTCGAGCCGGCCGTCGGCGTCGCGGGCGACAGACGGTGCGGCGCCGGCCGGGCCGCCGAACTCCTCCCACGCGTGCCAGCCGCCGTCCGGCCGCTGCACCCGGTGGTGCAGATTCACTCCGCCCGGGGCGAGCGAGAACACCTCCAGCCTGCCGTCGGTGGTGCGGCCGAGGGTGGGCACCGCACCGGCGGGCCCGCCGAACGGCTCCCACTCCGACCAGCTGTCGGTGGACGGGTCGATCTGGACGCGCCGCAGCATCGAGCGGTCGGCGGCGTCGAGCGCGAACACCGTGAGCCGGCCGAGCGCGTCGAGACCGGCCACCGGGTTGTCGGCGCTCTGCCACGGCGGCGGCGCGTCCCGCCAGTGCAGGGGCGCCACGTACAGCCCGTGCCGGAACCAGCCTGCGGCGCTGGCATGCCAGGTGTCCCCGTCGCGGACCACCTCGACGGCATGACCGGCCACATGGCCCGCGTACCCGGCGAGTTCGAAGCGGAAGGGGTCTCGCGACGCCAGGACGTCGGTCCCTTCGTAGCCGCCCCTCGGGCCGATGAACAGGTAGTACCAGCCGTCCCGTTCGACGACGCACGGCGACTCGGTGACGGAGACGGTCGCGTCCGTGCTCGCGTCCGTGAACGCGACGCCCGGCTCGCTCCAGTTCACCAGGTCGGCGGAGCGCCGGTACGCCACGACATGGTGGCCGCCCGGGGCCGACAGTTCGGTGTAGTACATGACCCACTCGCCGCCGATCCGCAGCACCATCGGGTCGCGCGCCGCGAGCCCCCGGAAGAGCGGGCCCGACGGCTCGCGGGTCCAGGTGAACAGGTCGGTCGAGGTGGCGAGGTTGATCGCGGCCCCGGTCGCGCCGCCCGCGGCGTAGAACATCCAGTACCGGCCGCCGGCTTCGACGACGTGCGGGGCCCACAGGTGTTCCTCGCCGTAGTAGGACGGGTCGAGGGTGAGCGCGTCGCGGTGGGTGGTCCACGGCCCGTCCGGGGTCGGCGCGGAGGCGTGCGCGAAGGTGATCTCCTCGGCGCTGTCCGGGGATTCGCCCCGCGGGGCGCTGTCCCCGACGATGCCGAACAGGTGCCAGCGGCCCTGGGCCTTCACCAGGGTGTGATCGTTGAGATAGCGCGAGCCGGTGGAGGTGGACGGGTCGTAGACGTACGTGAAGGGTCCCGCGCCCACCCAGAGCGGGGGCGGGACGTCCGCGGAGGACGCGGCGGCGGGAACGGCCGTCATCGCTATGAGCGGGAGCGCGCCCGCTCCGGCCGCGCCGCGCAACAGGCTCCGTCTGCTGATCGGAAGCATGGGTCCTCCGGACGTACCGCGCGGCCGGCCGTGTCGCAGGGGGCACGGCCGGCCACGCGGGTGGGGTGTGAGGGGGCGGGTCGGTCGACGGCGGGTGTGAGGGGGCGGGTCAGTCGAGGGCGGGACCTGCGGTGTCGTTGACCCAGACCCAGTCGGCCCAGCTGCTGAAGCCGGTCTGCCAGGTGTGGAACGTGCCGACGGGGTTGGTGCCGAAGACTTCGATACGGCCGTCGGCGTTGGAGGCCGCGGTGACCTCCGTACCGCCGGTGCCGAACGCGGCCCACTGGCTGTAAGGCGCGTTGAGACCGGTCTGCCAGATGTGCATGGCGGAGGTGCCGTTCATCGCGAAGACCTCGACGCGCCCGTCGGGGGTGCGTTCGCTGGTGAGCTGCGCGTTGACGGGGCCGCCGGTTCCTTCCCACCCGGACCAACTGGTGGGGCTGGTCTGGTACTTGTGGAATACCCCAGCCGGGCCTGAGGCGAAGACCTCCAGGCGGCCGTCCGCGTTGTGGTCGACGGTCAGGTCGTGGCCGCCCTGTTCACCGAAGGTGCTCCAGGCGGACCAGCCGCCGTTGGGGGCGGTCTGGTACTTGTGCTCGAAGGTGTTGCCGTTGAGGGCGAAGACCTCCAGGCGGCCGTCGGGCGCCTTCCCCATCTCCACGCGGCTGTCGGCGGGGCCGCCGCCCGTGGGTTCCCACTCCGACCAGCCGCCGTTCGGGGCGAGTTGGTACCGGTGGAAGAGGCCTACGGGGCCGGACGCGTAGACCTCGATACGGCCGTCGGCGTTGACGCCGGCCGCGGTGTCCCGGCCGCCGATGCCGAAGGTCTCCCAGTTCGACCAGCCGCCGGACGGGTTCAGCTGCCAGCGGTGCTGGAAGGTGTTGCCGTTGAGGGCGAGCAGCTCCAGGCGGCCGTCGGCGTTGGGGGCGATGGCGAGTTGGGCGTTGGCGGGCCCGCCGAGGGCCTCCCAGGACGACCAGTTGCCGTTGACCTGCTGCTGCCAGGCGTGGTGGATGCCGTCGGCTCCGGCGGCGAACACTTCGAGGCGCCCGTCGGCGGAGCGCGCCGACACGACCCGGCCCGACTCCGCCGGATACACCAGTGGCCTGGGCTGCGGGCCCGTGCCCGGGGTGCAGGGCAGCACCACACCGCGCTCCGCGAGATACACCTCGGGGTCGAGGTGGTACGAGGTGGCCGGGTCGCCCCAGATCCGCAGATGCAGGTGGGGGCCGGTGGAGTTCCCCTCGGAGCCCATCAGGGCGATCTGCTGACCGGCCACGACGCGGTCGCCTTCGAAGACGTCCCGCCGGGACATGTGCCCGTACTCGGAGATCCGCCCGTCGGGGTGCTGGACCCGGATCCATTGGCCGTAGCCGGACTCGTACCCGGAGATGGTCACCTCACCGTCGCCGATCGCGTAGATCGGCGTGCCGACGGAGTTGGCGATGTCCACGCCGTTGTGGTTGGCGTGGTAGTGCTGGGTCACGGTGCCGGAGGTCGGACAGGCCGCCCCGGCGACGGCGGCGCGGGCCGGAGCGGCGGCCGCGGCGGGAGCCGGAGTCGTCGGCAGCAGCAGGGCGGCCGTCGCCGCGAGGACACAGGTCAGCGCGCGTCGGGAGAGTCCACGGAACACGAGGTCACGCCTTGCGCAGTCGGGCGATGACGCCGTCGATGTCGCGCACCAGCATGTCGTGGCGGACGAAGTGGCCGCCGGGCAGCTCGTGCCACTCGTGGTGGATGCCCGCGTTGCCGAGGGCGACACGGAACTCCCGCTGTCCCCACAGGACTTGGGTCTCGTTGGCCGTGTCGAACCAGGAGATCGGGTCGGGGCTGGTGCCGGCGACCAGGAAGACGCGCTTGTTGCGGTAGCTCTCGATCCGCTGCATCGGGTTGTCGGCGTTCACCCGGGCCTCGTCCCAGAACGGCGCGCCGTAGACCGTACCGCCGGCGAGGTCCAGGGCGCCGGAGGTGGCGTTGGCCCAGTGGACCACGAGGCCGTTGTCCCGCCGCAGGCTGGCCGGGCCGGAGTGGGAGCTGACCGAGGCGAAGTGGCCCCAGTACTTGGCGGCGTACTTCAGCGCGCCGAACCCGCCCATCGAGAAGCCGGACACGGCACGGCCGTCGTACTCCGCGAAGGTGCGGAAGTTCGCGTCGATCCACGGGATCAGCTGATCGATGTGGAACGTCTCCCAGTTCCGCGGGCCGACGTTGGAGCTCACGGGGTTGGAGTACCAGCCGGCGCGGCCGCCGTCGGGCATCACGACGATGAGTGGTTTGCCCGCGGTCCAGTCGCGGATGCGCTCGCGGTCGAAGGTGATGAAGTCCTGGCCGTCGCCGCCCCCGTGGAAGAGGTAGAGCACGGGGTACCTGCGGCCGCCGCTCCAGTGGTAGTCGTCCGGGAGGAGCACGTTGACGGCCGGGTTCCAGCCGATCGCGTTCGTCTGGAAGCGGTAGTACCACATGCGGGGGTCGGCCTCGCCGCGCTCCACGATGCGCAGGCCGAAGCCGTCACCGACGGCGGCGGCGGGGGACGCGCCGGCGAGGACGCCTCCGGCGCCGAGGGCCAGGGCGGCCGAAAGGCCTCCGGCGGACTTCAGGATGCTCCTGCGGGTGGGCTGCTGCGCGCTCAACGTGTCCTCCTGGTCGGGAGTGGTGGCGAGGTGTCCGGCGCGGCGGAGAGCGGCCGTGCGAACGGGCGTCTGGAAGGTAGCAACGCCACGGGTCCGGGGGACTCCGGAAGGTTACGGAGGGACAGGCGGCAGGCGCGTCGGCTATCCCTGGCGTGTCCGCGTTCGGACCAAGGCCCGTACCCCAGGGGAAGGACGGCTCGATGGCACGGAGGAGATTCAGGGCGCGGCTGCCGATGGCGGTCCTGGCCGCGGTGGCGGTGATGAGCACGATGGCGGCCACCGGGTCGACGGCCGCGGTGCCGGACAGGCCGACGTCGGCCGTCGCCGAGCCGGCGCCGGACAAGCCGACGATCCGCTACACCGAGTACGGCATCCCGCACATCGTCGCCTCGGACTGGGAGGGTCTCGGCACGGGGTACGGGTACGCGGCGGCCAAGGACAACATCTGCACCCTGGCCGACACCTATCTGATGGTCAACGCCCAGAGGTCCCGCCATCTGGGGCCCGACGGCAGGGCGAGCCCCGGGCAGAACCAGAACACCACCACCAACCTCAACAGCGACCTGTACTTCCAGCGGATCAAGGACAACGGGGTGGTGGAGCGGCTGCTCGCCAAGCCCGCCCCCGACGGTCCCACGCCGGAGGTCCAGGAGGGCATCCGCGGGTACGTCCAGGGCTACAACCGGTACCTGGCGGAGACCGGCGTGGACAACCTCTCCGACCCGGCCTGCCGCGGTGCCGCCTGGGTGCGACCCATCACCGAGCTGGACGTGTACCGGCACGCCCATGCCGAGATCATCATGGGCAGCGCCGACGCGTTGCTGGACGGACTGGTCAACGCCGCGCCCCCGGGCGCCTCGGTTGCTGCCCCCAGGAAGCCGGCCTCCTCACCCGCCACGACCGCCGCGAAGATCCGCGACGCGATGGCCGTGAGCCGCGAACAGGGCATGGGCAGCAACGCGTTGGCGGTCGGATCGCAAGGAGTGTCCGGCGGCACCAGCATGCTCCTCGCCAACCCGCACTTCCCGTGGCAGGGCAAGAACCGCATGTGGCAGAGCCAGTTGACGATCCCGGGCAAGGTCAACGTCTCCGGGGCCAGCCTGCTGGGCCTCCCCGCGATCAACATCGGCTACAACGACAACGTCGCCTGGAGCCACACCGTCGCCACCGTCGCCCCGTTCGGTCTCTTCGACGTCCAGGTGGATCCGCTGAACCCCACCAAGTACCTGGTCGACGGCGCCTGGGAACAGATGACCTCGCAGCAGGTCGCGGTCGACGTGAAGAACGCGGACGGCACCCTCTCCAAGGTCACCAGGACCCTGTGGTCCACCCGCTACGGCCCCATCACCACCTCCCTACAGGGCGTCGCCCTGCCGTGGGTGGTGAGCGCGCACGCGGTGCGCGACGTGAACATGGACAACCTGCGCGCGCTCAACACCTGGTTCCGTCTCGACCAGGCGAAGGACGTCCACGAGGTCGTCGACACGCTGGAGAGCACACAGGGTGTGCCGTTCTTCAACACCGTCGCCTCCGACCGCAAGGGCAACGCCCTGTACGCGGACATCCAGGCCACCCCGAACATCACCGACGCGCACGCCCAGTCGTGTCTCACCGAGACCGGCAAGCTGCTCTTCCACCAGACGCTACGCCTGCCGACCGTTCCGCCGATCTCCATCTTCGACGGCAAGCGCGGCGCCTGCGACTGGCCCGACGACCCGAACGCGGTCGCGCCGGGCCTCCTGGACCCGAAGAGGCAGCCGCGCCTGATCCGTACCGACTTCGTGGGCAACGCCAACGACAGCGCCTGGCTGGCCAACCCCGAGCAGCCACTGACCTTCCCCAGGGTGATGGGCGACAGCGCGGCGCCCCGCTCGCTGCGCACGCAGGAGCTCCTCCTGACCGCGCAGCGGCGGATCAACGGCACCGACGGGCTGCCGGGGAAGGGCTTCACCCCGGAGACCATGGGGCAGTTGCTGTTCGCCGACAACAGCCGGGCTGCCGATCTGGCCCTCAACGCGACGGTGTCGATGTGCCAGGGCGTCCCCTTCGGGCTCGTCCTGGTGGACGGCAACCTGGTCAACGTGAGTGAGGCCTGTCCGATCCTGGCCGCCTGGAAGAGCCATGACTACACGTCGGACAGCCGAGGCTCCTGGCTGTTCGCCACGTACTGGTCCTACCTGCTCGGGGGACAGGGGATCGAGAAGCTGCCGTGGCGGGTGCCCTTCGACCCCAAGGACCCGGTGCACACGCCGAATTCGCTGGATCCCGGGAGCTCGGCCGTCCGTGACGCCCTCGCCCGGGCCGTACTCGCGCTGCGCAAGGCGGGGATCGCGCTGAACGCCCCGCTGTCGGACGTCCAGAAGGTCACCCGTGGCGGCGAGCAGATCCCGATCCACGGCGCGATCGGCCAGCTGGGCGTGCTGAACGTGATCACTCCTGGTCAGGTCGACGGAAAGTTCGACATCGTCCACGGGTCGAGCTTCATCCAGCAGGTCCGGTTCACCGCCGACGGCCCGCCGCAGGCCCTGTCCGTCATGGCCTACTCCCAGTCGGCCAACCCGAATTCACCGCACTACGCCGACCAGACGAAGCTGTTCTCGGCCGGGAAGTGGGTGACCGAGCGCTTCACCGAGGAACAGATCGCGGCTTCACCGGAGCTGCGGATCAAGGTCCTGAACTGAGTACACCCCATGCCCGACCACTCACGAGGGGGAAATCCTGTGACACGACGAGCGAACTGGTGGCGACTGGGGGCGGCGTGGATGCTCGCCGCCGCGGCCATGGTCGCGCCGGCGGGTTCCGTACAGGCCGCCGACGGCTCCACCGCACCGCCGCCGATGGCGAACGGCTTCGGCCTGACCCAGGTCGACACGGCGTACGGCAGCTCCACCGACTTCTACCTCACGGTGACCACGCCCGAGGTCGCCGGCGAGCAGCACATCAAGATCATTCTGCCGAAGGGATACTACGACGACCCGGGCCGGCGCTACCCGGTGATGTACTTCCTGCACGGCTCGCCCGACGACCCCGTCCGGCAGAACTACCCGGCGCTCTCCATGTCGGACTCCATGATCACCGTCATTCCGGACGGCGGCGCCCGTGGCTGGTACGCGAACTGGCTCAACCAGAAGACCGCGGCCGGGGCCCAGAACTGGGAGAACTTCCACCTCAAGCAGGTGATCCCGTTCATCGACGCGAACCTGCGCACCATCCCCACCAAGAAGGCGCGGGCCGTCGCCGGCGTCTCCATGGGCGGGTTCGGGGCCTTCCGCTACGCCCAGTCCCGTCCCGACCTGTTCAGCCAGACCGCGTCCCTGTCCGGCGACATCGACATGTCGGTCAGGTCCATGGACCTGCGGCTCGCCGTCGTCGCCTCGCTCATCGACGCGCAGGGCGCGATCTGCGGCTCGGCGTCGGGAGTCTGCGACCCCAAGGACTCCCCGTACAAGCCCGGCGTGGACAGTGACGCCGCGTTCGGCTCGCCGTACCCGGTGTTCAACGCCGACTGGCGGTGGAACGAGGTCGACCCGTCGCAGCACATGGACCGGCTCAAGGCCGCCGGAGTCGGCGTCTCGATCTACGTGGGCAACGGTGGCGGCTCGCCCGCCGACATCGAGTTCTGGCTCGAAGGAGCGGCGAAGCACGTCAAGAACGCGATGGACGCGCTGGGGATGTCGTACTACTACGTCAACTACGGCGACGGCTCCGGCTGGGGCACCCAGTGCAACGGCGGCCACAACGGCGGCTGTTGGGAGGAGTCGCTGAGGGACCTGATCCCGAGGCTGGAGAGGTCCTTCGCCTCCTGACACCGACGTCGACGCCTTCGCCCATGCCCGGCCCGTACCCGACGACCAACGCACGCCGTCGTCGGGTACGGGCCGCGCCGGTTGTCCCTCCGACCGGTCGTCACACCTTGCACCGGTGCTGCTCGGCCTGGAGCGCGAGCTCGCCGCGCTCACGGCGGGCCGCGTCCGCCTCGTCGCGCACCTTGTCGAGACGCTCCTCCAGCTGGGCGACGCGCTCGCGGTTGCGCTCCAACTCGGCACGGACGAACTCGACATCGGCCACCTGCTGTGCCGTCTCCTTGCGGACCTTCTCCGTCTCCGCCTCGAACCGCCGCGTGGCCGCGTCCAGTTCGGCGACGGCCATCTCCGCGGCCTCCTCCGCGAGCGCGGTGCGCTCGGTCAGGGTCTCTATGCGCGCCTCGGCGGCAGCCGAGTCGGTGATGATGGCCAGTTCCTCGATGTAGCCCGGAAGGTCCGTGGCGAGCTGGTTGATGAGCGCCACGAGGTCGTCGCGACCGCCGGACATCTGGGCGGGGAGCTGGGCGCCGGCCGCCTTGGCCGCCTGCCGCTTCTCCTCCTTGCGCTGCTGCCGCTTGGCGCGGAAGAACCGGAACGCCCCCAGCGCGTTGTGGTCCGGGTGGGCGCAGTAGCGGGGCGCCGGGTTGTCGGGCGTCGGCGCCTCGGGGTGGTTCGTGCACTCGGGGTACGCGCAGCGGGGAAGCGTCTCGACCGTCATGATTCCGCCTTCTCGTGACATTCCGGTTTCGTCGGGACCGAACCGGCATGACGATCACGCTAGGGGCAGGACGGGCCGTGTGGGCGCTCCAGGCGGGTTGCGTCAGGAATACGTAAGATCATCGGCGGCTCATGAAGCGCGCCCGGGCCCGCCCGCGCACCGGAGGTGGCGGACGGGCCCGAGCGGCAGCCTTGTAGCCGGTCCATCTGCTTCATCTAGTTCATCGCGGGCCCGGAGTCGTTGAGCCAGCGCCATTCGGACCAGGTGGTGAAGCCGGTCTGCCAGCGGTGGTAGACGCCGGCGTGGCTGGTGCCGAACACCTCGATGCGGCCGTCGGCGTTGTTGCTCGCGCCGACCGTCGTGCCGCCTCCGCCGAACGTCTCCCACTCCGCGTACGCCGCGTTCGGGCCGGTCTGCCAGGCGTGGCTCGCGGTGGTGCCGTTGATCGCGAACACCTCGACGCGGCCGTCCACCGACCGGGACGTGGCCAGCTCGGCGTTGGCGGGCCCTCCGCCGCCGGTTCCCGTCCACGCCGACCACGAGGTCGGGCTGGTCTGCCAGCGGTGGAACACGCCACTGGCGTTGGACGCGAACACCTCGAGCCTGCCGTCCTGGTTGTGGCTCACGGCGACCGCCTTTCCGCCGTCGCCGAAGTCCTCCCAGGCGGACCAGCCGCCGTTGACGCCGGTCTGGTACAGGTGCTTGAACGTCGAGTCCGAGAGCGCGAACACCTCAAGCCGGCCGTCAGGAGCGGTCTCCATGGCGAGGCGTGAGGTGACCGGTCCGCCGCCGGTGCCGTCCCAGGGGGCCCAACCGCCGCTGGGTGCGGTCTGCCAACGGTGGAACACACCCTCGGCGTTGGAGGCGAACACCTCGATCCGGCCGTCGGCGTTGGTGCCCGCCGCCACTCGGTATCCGCCGGTGCCGAAGTTCGCCCAGCCGGACCAGCCCGCGCTGGGCCCGGTCTGCCACATGTGGTCGAAGGTCGTGTCCGAAAGGGCGAACAGCTCGAGGCGGCCGTCCGCGTTGGCCGCCACCGCCAGCTGCGCGTTGCGCGGACCGCCCTGGAACCGCCACGGCGACCAGTTGCCGTTCACCTCGGTCTGCCACGCGTGGTACACGCCGTCGGCCCCGGCGGCGAACGCTTCGAGGCGCCCGTCCGCGGACCGCCCGGAGACCACGCGGCCCGAGCCGTACGGGTGCTTGGGCCCGCCGCTCGCACCGGCCCAGAGCGCGTTGGCGATGAGCGCCGCGTCGCCGGCCTCGATCCCGTACAGGTGGCGCAGGTCCTCGCGGGGCCGCTGGACGTTCCAGGCGACGTAGCCGATCTCGTTGTCGTTCCACGAGCCGTTCGGGAACTGCTGCTCCATCGCGTTGAGGAAGGCGTTGGTGGCGTACGTCGGGTCCAGTCGCTGCTCGCGCGTGCCCCACCAGTCCTGCTGCTGGAACAGGCCGAGGCTGGTGTGGTCGACGGCCGCGGAGTAGTTGTTCATGCTGGCTTCGACGATGATCGTGGCGATGGAGATCGTCGCGGCCTTCGGGTTGAGCCCGCGGTCCTTCACCGCCTGCGTGACCATCCGGGCGCAGGACATCTTGTACGCGTCGAGATAGCCGGCCATCTTGTTGTTGAGCTGCGGGTTGAGCTGGTCGGCCATGATGCCGTCGGTGGCCGACGGTCCGGCGGGATCACACGGGACGGTCGGAATGGCCTTCCCCTCGGCCACCCCCTCCGGGCCGAGGAAGTACCGGGAGACGCCGTAATGGTCGTCACCGGTCCTGGGCGGCACGGGCCGGGCGACGCCGGCCGAGGCGGTCATGCCGATGACCAGAGCCCACAGGCCGGTGATGACGGCGAGTCTGGAGAGCAGGCGGGATAAGCCGGTTCTTGCCATGGAGTGCCTCTCTGTCGTCGAGGAGTTCCCGCCCGGCTGAGGGCCGCCCGGCGCCGTCGACAAAGTAAGGGGGGCCACCGAGGACAAGGCATCCGGAACGATCCGGAGTGACACGCGCGACGAAGGAGACCCGGTTCAGCCTTCGAGGCGCTGCGCCAGGTCGATCAGATCCGCGAGGTGCAACACCCGTCCGTCGAACCCGGGGAGGGGGACATGGAGCGGCCGGGTCCACCGGGCCGGGATCGCGTCGAGGCCGTAGTACGCGCCCGCGAGGCCTCCGGTCACGGCGGCGACCGTGTCCGTGTCCCCGCCGAGGTCGACCGCCGCGCGCACGGCGTCCTCGAAGCCCGTCGTCGTACGGAGGGCCCAGACGGCGGAGCCCAGGCAGGGCCAGACGGCGCCGTTGAACTCGGTCGCCCGATCGGGGTGCCAGTCGGGGGCGAGGACGGTCGCGTACCGCTCGCGGTGGTCGGTGTGGACGAGCGTCAGGATGTCCGGGAGCGCGGCGAGCGGGTCGGCGCCTTCGAGCGTGACGCGGACGAGCTCGTGGAAGATCGCGGTGCCCTCCCAGGCCGCGCGGTCCCCGTGCGTGAGGGCGGCGATGCGGCGGGCCGCGTCCATGGTCGCGTCCCGGCCGGCGGGCGCGAAGTGGACGGCGGAGGTCGACGCGCGCATCAAGGAGCCGTTGCCGGCGGCCCGTTGATTGACCTGGAAGTGGATCCCTGCGGCGAGGCCCCAGGGCGCGCCGTTGGTCAGGACGTCCTCGGTCTGCAGGCCGATGTCCTTGGGGTCGGCCGCCGCCCACCGCTGGAAGCGGGCGAAGATGTCCGGCAGGTCGAGCCCGCCCCGCTCCAGCAGGGACTCCGCGACCATGACGGCCATCTGCGTGTCGTCGGTGGCCTCGCCCGGGTCCCAGCCGCCGCCTCCGCACATCTCGCCGCCGGCACCGGGCGCGGGAAACCGCGCGGAGAACGCTCCCGGGAGGCCGAACTCGAAGGGCGCGCCCAGGGCGTCGCCCACCGCCGAGCCGACGACCGCGCCGGCGGCCCGCTCTGTCCGCCGTATCCCCTGCGTCTGCTTCATCTGCTGCATTCGCGCAGGGTATCGATGCCTCAGGAGCGGTCCCGGGGGTGAGGGGTGGTGGGTGAGGGGGGCCGCGCTGTCTCACCCACCACCGGTTCGTGGGTCAGGCGTCCCAGGTGACCGGGAGGCTCTTGACGCCGTAGATGTCCGCGGTCTCCGGGCGCAGGGCGACCTCCTCGGCCGGGACGGCGAGGCGGAGGGTGGGGAAGCGCTTGAAGAGGGCGGAGAACGCGACCCGCATCTCGACCCGGGCCAACTGCTGCCCCAGGCACAGGTGGATGCCGTGGCCGAAGGCCAGATGGCCGCCCGACTCCCGCCGGATGTCGAGCGTGTGGGGGTCCGGGAAGCGCTCGGGGTCGCGGTTGGCGGTGTTGTACGAGAGGAAGACCGTCGTGCCGGCCTCGATGGTCTGGCCGCCGACCTCGACGTCCTCGAGCGTCGTCCGCATGAACGTCTTGGCGACGCTCAGGTACCGCAGCAGCTCCTCCACGGCCTTGTCGGTGAGCTCGGGATCGGCGCGCAGCGCGTCCAGTTGCTCCGGGTTCTGCAGCAGGGCGAAGGCGCCGAGGGAGAGCATGTTGGCGGTGGTGTCGAAGCCGGCCGCCAGGAGGATCAGGCTGATGCCCTTCAGCTCCTCGTCGGTCAGGTCGCTGTCGGTGAGCTCGCTGAGCACGTCGTCGGTCGGGTTGGCGCGCTTGGCCACCACCAGCTGCGCGAGGTACTCCTGCGTCGCGGTGTAGGCCGCGATCAGATCCTCGTCGCTCGTCTCCCCGCTCATGAAGGTGTCGATCTGCTCCTGGAACGAGTCCCGGTCCTCGTACGGCACTCCGAGCAGCTCACAGATGATGATCGTGGGGATGGGCTTGGCGAACGCGGTCACCAGGTCCGCAGAGGGGCCGTTCCTCTCCATGGCGTCCAGACACGCGGTGGTGATCTGCTCGACGCGCTCGGTGAGGAGCCGCATCCGCCGTGCGGTGAACTTGCCCACCAGCGGCTTCCGGTAGCGGCTGTGGTCCGGTTCGTCCATGAGGAGGAACTCGCCGGGCGGCGCCGGAGGCAGCTGGAAGTCGACCACGTTCATGAGGTCCTTGCGCGAGCTGAACCGCGAGTCGGCCAGGACCGACCTGACCAGGTCGTACCCGGTGATCAGATAGCCGGGTTTGCCGCCGGGGTGGGTGTACCGGCTGATGGGGCCGTGTCCATGCGCTTCCGTCAGCTCGGCCGGCGGGTCGAAGGGGCAGCCGGTCGGGCGCTCGGTCGGCAGATCCGTGACGTGGTGGAGGGCTTCACTCATGGCCGTTCCTCATCTCGCGACATAGCGTGTTTGACGTATGCCGAAAGCTACGTTGCGTTCATGGTGTCGTCAATCAGGTGATGGGGGTAATAGCAGGTGAGTGGCGGTAAATTGATGCAATGACACGTGGAGTGAACGCAATGGTGCGTTGCAATCAGTGGGCGTTCAAGGCAATGCGCGGCCATCGGCTCCCGTGTCGTGTCCCCCTCGCGCCCGTATCGCGAAGGCGGGTGCGCGTCGCGACGAACCGGCGGCTGTCCGCGTACGCCCGTCGCGCCTGATCGGCCGACCTGGCCGCGCAACATTCTTGCGGTTCTTGCGCTACGCTTGCGTTCATGACGCGACGACTTGCTCAAGTGGCCAAGAAGGTGGGAGTCAGCGAGGCGACGGTCAGCCGTGTGCTCAACGGCAAGCCCGGTGTCTCCGAGGCGACGCGGCAGTCCGTCCTCACGGCGCTCGACGTGCTCGGGTACGAGCGGCCCACGCAGTTGCGCGGCGAGCGCGCGCGGCTCGTCGGGCTCGTCCTGCCCGAGTTGCAGAACCCGATCTTCCCCGCGTTCGCCGAGGTGATCGGCGGTGCGCTCGCGCAGCAGGGGCTGACCCCCGTGCTCTGTACGCAGACCAAGGGCGGCGTCTCCGAGGCCGACTATGTCGAACTCCTCCTCCAGCAGCAGGTGTCCGGCGTGGTCTTCGCCGGCGGACTGTTCGCGCAGGCGGACGCGCCGCACGACCACTACCACCAGCTGGCGGAGCGCAACATTCCGGTGGTCCTCATCAACGCCTCCATCGAGGGCCTCAACTTCCCCTGCGTCTCCTGCGACGACGCCGTCGCCGTGGAGCAGGCGTGGCGCCACCTCGCCTCCCTCGGGCACGAGCGCATCGGACTCGTCCTCGGCCCCAGCGACCACGTCCCCTCGCGGCGCAAGCTCGAAGCGGCTCGCGCGGTGGCCGAGGCGGCGGGCGCGAAGCTGCCCGACGAGCACGTCGTCCGCTCGATCTTCTCGCTCGAAGGCGGCCAGGCGGCGGCCACCCGCCTCCTTGAGCGGGGCGTCACCGGCATCGTCTGCGCCAGCGACCCGCTCGCCCTCGGAGCCATAAGGGCCGCGCGCAGGCGCGGGCTCTCCGTTCCCGACCAGGTGTCCGTGGTCGGGTTCGACGACTCCGCCTTCATGAACTGCACGGAGCCGCCCCTCTCCACCGTCCGCCAGCCCATCGAGGCGATGGGGCGCGCGGCCGTCGAACTGCTCAGCGCCCAGATCCAGGGCACGCAGACCGACCCCAGTGAGCTGCTCTTCGAGCCCGAACTCGTCGTACGGGGCTCGACGGCGCCGCCGCCGCTCGGCTGACCCCACTCCTCACCCACCCTTCCCCCGGCTCCGGCGCCGGGGAGGCATCCCGCCTCCCCGGCGCCGGAGCCTTTTCATGTCACGGCTGTTGACAAAGCGGTGACCTGATAGAAACCTGACACGCCGACGGTGCAAAAGATTAACGAAAGAGCTCAATAAGTCTGTAGGTAGCCGTCATTCATTGTCAGAGTTCCGCTCGGTTCCTGGCGAGAAGCATGTTTCGGGGCGGCGCCGGGGCCCAGCACGGTGGAGAGGCCCATATGAGAGGCACAACCCTGAGCTGGCGGTTGACGGTCGGCATGCTGATAGCCGCGTTGGTGGCCGTCGGACTCCTGCCGGTCACCGCACACGCAGCAGCCACCGCCGCGCCCAACCTGGCGCTCGGCAGACCCGCCACGGCCGCCGGCGCCCACGGCGCGTATCCGGCCGGCAACGTCACGGACGGCGGTCAGCAGTCCTACTGGGAGGGCCCGGCCGGGTCCTTCCCGCAGTGGGTGCAGGTCGACCTCGGCGCCGCGACCCGCGTCGACAGCGTCGTCCTGAAGCTCCCGACCACGTGGGAGGCCCGCTCGCAGACCGTCGGTGTGCTCGGCAGCGCCGACGGCTCCGCGTTCACCACCCTCGCCGCGGCCCAGCCCCGCGCGTTCGATCCCTCCCAGGCGAATACCGTCACCCTCGCCCTCACCTCCGTCACCACGCGGTACGTGCGGATCCAGGTGACGGCGAACTCCGGCTGGAACGCCGCCCAGCTCTCCGAGCTGGAGGTCTACGGCGACGCCGGAGGGGGCCCGGTCGACCCGCCCCCGGGGACCAACCTCGCGCGCAACAAGCCGATCGAGGCGACGTCGACCACCCAGACGTACGTCGCCGCCCACGCCAACGACGACAGCGCCACCACCTACTGGGAGTCGGCGGGCTTCCCGTCGAGCCTGACCGTGAAGCTCGGTGCGAACGCCGACGTCACGGCCGTGGTCGTCAAGCTCAACCCCGACCCGGTGTGGGGTCCGAGGACCCAGTCGATCGAGGTCCTCGGACGTGAGCAGGGGGCCGCCGGCTTCACCTCGCTGAAGGCACGCGCGGACTACGCCTTCAGCCCCTCCGGCCAGAACACCGTCACGATCCCGGTCACCGGCCGGTACGCCGACCTGCGCCTGACGATCTTTTCCAACACCGGCGCCCCGGGCGGCCAGGTCGCGGAGTTCCAGGTCGTGGGCGCGGCCGCACCCAACCCCGACCTCACCGTCACCGATCTGACGTGGACCCCCTCCTCCCCGTCCGAGACGGACACCGTGACCGTCAACGCCACGGTCCGCAACGCGGGCACCGCTGCCGCCGCCGCGACCACCGTCCAGGTCAGCCTGGAAGGCGCCGTCGCCGGTTCCGCCCCGGTCCCGGCCCTCGCCGCCGGTGCCTCGGCGACCGTCCCGGTCGCGGTCGGCAAGCGGCCCATGGGCTCGTACACCGTCTCGGCCGTGGTCGACCCGACCGACACCGTCGCCGAGCAGGACAACACCAACAACAGCCGGACCGCGGCGACGAAGCTCGTCGTCGGCCAGAGCCCCGGCCCCGACCTGCGGGTCACCGGGATCACCACCAACCCGGCCAGCCCCGCGGTCGGCTCCGCCGTCACCTTCACCGTCGCGGTCGACAACCGCGGCACGACCGGCGCCCCGGCCGGCACGGTCACCCGGCTGACGGCCGGAACCACCACCCTGAACGGCACCGCGGGCGCGATCGCCGCGGGCCAGACCGCCACCGTCGCCATCTCCGGCACGTGGACCGCCACCAGCGGCGGCGCCACCCTCACCGCGACCGCCGACGCCACCGGCGTCCTCGCCGAGACCGACGAGAACAACAACGTCTTCACCCGCTCCCTCGTCGTCGGACGCGGCGCGGCCGTGCCGTACACCGAGTACGAGGCGGAGGACGCCCGGTACGAGGGCACCCTGCTCACCGCCGACCAGAAGCGGACCTTCGGCCACACCAACTTCGCCACCGAGTCCTCGGGCCGCCGGTCCGTGCGCCTCAACTCCCAAGGCCAGTACGTCGAGTTCACCTCGACGAACCCCTCCAACTCGATCGTCGTACGCAACTCCGTCCCCGACTCGGCCGCGGGCGGCGGGGCCGACGCGACGATCAGCCTCTACGCGGACGGCGTCTTCGTCCGCAAGCTGACCCTGTCGTCCAAGCACAGCTGGCTCTACGGCACCACCGACGACCCCGAGGGCCTCACCAACCGGCCCGGCGGTGACGCCCGGCGGCTCTTCGACGAGTCCCACGCGCTGCTCACCCAGACGTACCCGGTGGGCACCAAGTTCCGGCTCCAGCGCGACGCGGGCGACTCGGCGGCCTTCTACGTCATCGACCTGATCGACCTGGAGCAGGTGGCCCCGCCGGCCGCCAAGCCCGCCAACTGCACCTCCATCACCGAGTACGGCGCGGTCCCGAACGACGGCATCGACGACACCGACGCCCTCCAGCGCGCCGTCACCGCCGACCAGAACGGCCAGATCTCCTGCGTGTGGATTCCCGCCGGGCAGTGGCGCCAGGAGCAGAAGATCCTGACCGACGACCCGCTCAACCGCGGCCAGTTCAACCAGGTCGGCATCCGGGACGTCACGATCCGCGGCGCGGGCATGTGGCACTCCCAGCTCTACACCCTCACTCCGCCGCACCAGGCCGGCGGCATCAACCACCCGCACGAGGGCAACTTCGGCTTCGACATCGACCACAACACGCAGATCTCCGACATCGCCATCTTCGGTTCGGGCCAGATCCGCGGCGGTGACGGCAACGCGGAGGGCGGAGTCGGCCTCAACGGGCGCTTCGGCAAGAACACCAAGATCAACAACGTCTGGATCGAGCACGCCAACGTCGGCGTCTGGGCCGGCCGCGACTACTCCAACATCCCCGAGCTGTGGGGCCCCGGCGACGGCCTGGAGTTCACCGGGATGCGGATCCGCAACACCTACGCCGACGGCATCAACTTCGCCAACGGCACCCGCAACTCCACCGTCTTCGACTCGTCCTTCCGCAACACCGGCGACGACGCGCTGGCCGTGTGGGCCAGCAAGTACGTCAAGGACACCTCGGTGGACATCGGATCCAACAACCACTTCCGCAACAACACCATCCAGCTGCCGTGGCGGGCCAACGGCATCGCCGTCTACGGCGGCTTCGGCAACACCATCGAGAACAACATCATCGCGGACACCATGAACTACCCGGGCATCATGTTGGCGACCGACCACGACCCGCTGCCCTTCACCGGGCAGACGCTGATCGCCAACAACGCCCTGCACCGCACCGGCGGCGCGTTCTGGAACGAGGACCAGGAGTTCGGCGCGATCACGCTCTTCGCGCAGGGCCAGCCCATCCCGGGCGTCACCATCCGGGACACCGACATCCTCGACTCGACGTACGACGGCATCCAGTTCAAGACCGGTGGCGGCGAGATGCCGGACGTGAAGATCACCAACGTCCGGATCGACAAGTCGAACAACGGCTCCGGCGTCCTCGCCATGAGCGGCGCGCGCGGCAGCGCGACCCTGACCGGCGTCACGATCACCAACTCGGCCGAGGGCGACGTCCTCATCGAGCCCGGCTCGCAGTTCGTCGTCAACCGGAACTGACCTCCCGCACCCCCTGAGAAACGCCATGCGGCGGCCCCGTTCCAGCGGGGCCGCCGCCACTGAGCCGTGCCTTGTCGCCGGTCGGCGCGAGGCCGAGAACGAGACTTGAGAGGACAGATGAGCATCTCCGCATGGAGACCGCGGTTCCTGAGCGCCGTGGTCGCGACCAGCCTCCTGGCACTGGGCGGTCCGCTGATGAGCGGGAACGCGCAGGCCGCGGGCGGCCCCAACATCGCCCTCGGCGACGCCGCGGCGGGCAGCAGTGCCCTGGCCGAGTACGGCGCCGCCAACATCACCGACGGCAACCAGGGCTCGTACTGGCAGAGCGCCGGCAGCGGCCTGCCCCAGTGGGTCCAGGCCGACCTCGGCACCACGACCCGCGTGGACGAGGTGGTCCTGAAGCTGCCCGCCGGCTGGGAGAGCCGTAACCAGACGCTCTCCGTCCAGGGCAGCGCCGACGGCACCAGCTTCGCCACCCTCAAGAACTCCGCCACCTACACCTTCAGCCCCGGTACGGCCAACACCGTCACGGTCACGTTCCCTGCCACCCAGACGCGGTTCGTCCGGATCGCCGTCACCGCCAACACCGGCTGGCAGGCCGCCCAGCTCTCCGAGCTGGAGGTGCACGCCGCCGACGCCTCCTCCGTCGACCTCGCGGCGGGCCGCACCCTGACCGCGAGCAGCCACACCCAGGTGTACGGGGCGGGCAACGCCAACGACGGCAACCGGGCCACCTACTGGGAGAGCGCCAACAACGCCCTCCCGCAGTGGATCCAGGCGGACCTCGGCTCCGCCGTCCGCGTCGACCGGGTCGTCCTGCGGCTGCCCTCCGGCTGGGAGACGCGCAGCCAGACCCTGAAGATCCAGGGCAGCACCAACGGCACCGCCTTCACCGACCTGACCGCATCCCAGGCGTACACCTTCGACGCGGCCGGCGGACACACCGCGACGATCACCTTCGACGCCACCACCACCCGCCACGTCCGCGTCCTCATCACCGCGAACAGCGTCCAGCCCGCCGGACAGCTCTCCGAGCTGGAGGTCTACGGCCCGGAGACCGGCGACACGCAGCCACCGTCCGCGCCCGCGAACCTCGCGCTCACCCAGCCCGCCACCGACCAGATCCGGCTCACCTGGAACGCGGCCACCGACAACGTCGGCGTGACGGGCTACGACATCTACGCGGGCGGCGCCCTGCTCAGCAGTGTCGCCGGGGGAGTCACCACGTTCACCGACACCCGGCCGGCGAACCAGACGGTGACCTACCTCGTCCGTGCCAAGGACGCGGCGGGCAACCAGTCCGCCGACAGCAACACCGTGACCCGCACCGGCGACACCGGGGACACCCAGGCACCCACAGCCCCCGCGAACCTCCAGCTCACCGAGCCCGCGGCCGGCCAGATCCGGCTGGCCTGGAACGCCTCGTCGGACAACGTGGGCGTCACCGGCTACGACGTCTACGCCAACAACACCCTCCGGGGCAGCGTGGCCGGCAACGTCACCACGTACACCGACACCCAGCCGGCCTCCGCGACCGTCACCTACCACGTCCGCGCCAAGGACGCGGCCGGCAACCAGTCGGCCAACAGCAACGCCGTGACCCGCGACGGCACCGGCGGCACAGGCTCCAACCTCGCGGTCGGCAAGGAGATCGCCGCCTCCTCCACGGTGCACACGTACGCCGCCGTCAACGCCAACGACAACAACCTCACGACGTACTGGGAGGGCGCGGGCGGCAGCTACCCGCAGACCCTCACCGTGAAGCTCGGCTCCAACGCCGACGTCGAACGGCTCGTCCTCAAGCTCAACCCGGACGGAGCCTGGGCCACCCGGAGCCAGACGATCGAGGTCCTCGGCCGCGAGCAGAGCGCCTCCGGCCACACCGGCCTCGTCGCGGCGAAGAGCTACACCTTCGACCCGTCGAGCGGCAACACGGTCACGATCCCGGTCTCCGCCCGGGTCGCCGACGTCCAGCTGAGGTTCACCGCCAACTCCGGCGCCCCGGCCGGCCAGCTCGCCGAGTTCCAGGTCGTCGGCGTCCCGGCGCCCAACCCGGACCTGGAGGTCACAGGACTGACCGCCTCGCCCGCCTCCCCGGTCGAGTCGGACCCGATCACGGTGAGCGCGACCGTCCGCAACAGCGGCCCGGCCGCCTCGCCCGCGAGCGCCGTGGCGCTGCGCCTGGGCGGCACCAAGGTCGCCACCGCCCAGGTCGGAGCCCTGGCCGCCGGCGCCCAGACCACGGCTCAAGCCTCCATCGGGGCGCGGGACGCCGGTTCGTACGAGCTGAGCGCGGTCGCCGACGAGGCGGGCGCGGTCATCGAGCAGAACGAGTCCAACAACACGTTCACCAGCCCCACCGCCCTGGTGGTCAGGCCGGTCGCCAGCTCGGACCTGATCGCGAGCTCCGTGACCACCTCGCCGTCCAGCCCGGCCGCCGGTCAGGCCGTCACGTTCAAGGTGGCCGTGAAGAACCAGGGCACCGTGGCGAGCGCCCCGGGCAGCCACGGTGTCACCCTCACCCTGCTCGACTCCACGGGCGCCACGGTCAGGACGCTGACCGGGGCGCACAGCGGGGCCCTCGCGGCCGGGGCCATGACCGAGGTGGGCCTCGGCCCCTGGACCGCGGCGGGCGGCTCGTACACCGTGAAGGTCGTCCTCGCCGACGACGCCAACGAGCTGCCGGTCAAACGCGCCAACAACACCTCCACCCAGCCGCTCTTCGTCGGCCGCGGCGCCAACATGCCGTACGACATGTACGAGGCGGAGGACGGCACCGCCGGGGGAGGCGCGCAGGTCGTCGGCCCGAACCGGACCGTCGGCGACATCGCGGGCGAGGCCTCGGGCCGCAAGGCCGTGAACCTGGACGCGACGGGCGAGTACGTCGAGTTCACCACCCGCGCCGACACCAACACCCTGGTCGCCCGGGTCTCGCTGCCCGACGCCCCGGGCGGCGGGGGCGTCGACTCCACGATCAACGTCTACATCGACGGGGTGTTCAAGAAGGCGCTCCCGGTGACCTCGAAGTACGCCTGGCTGTACGGCGCCGAGACCGCGCCCGGCAACTCCCCGGGTTCGGGCGCCCCGCGGCACATCTACGACGAGGCGAACGTCATGCTCGGCGAGACCGTGCGGGCGGGCAGCAGGATCCGGCTGCAGAAGGACGCCGCGAACAACCAGCCGTACTACGCGGTCGACTTCGTGAACCTGGAGCAGGTCGCGCCGGTCGCGAACCCCGACCCGGCCACGTACGCGGTCCCGGCCGGCTTCGGCCACCAGGACGTCCAGAACGCGCTCGACAGGGTACGGATGGACACCACGGGCACCCTCGTGGGCGTCTACCTGCCGGCGGGCGACTACCAGACGTCGAGCAAGTTCCAGGTGTACGGCAAGCCCGTGAAGGTCGTCGGCGCCGGCCCCTGGTACACGAAGTTCCACGCGCCCGCCGCGCAGGACAACACCGACGTCGGCTTCCGGGCCGAGGCGGCGGCGAAGGGCTCGCTCTTCAAGGGCTTCGCCTACTGGGGCAACTACACCTCGCGGATCGACGGCCCGGGCAAGGTCTTCGACTTCGGAGGTGTCACCGACATCGTGATCGACGACATCTGGAACGAGCACATGGTGTGCCTGTACTGGGGCGCGAACACGGACCGGATCACGATTCGGAACTCGCGGATCCGCAACATGTTCGCGGACGGCATCAACATGACCAACGGCTCCACCGACAACCTCGTGAGCAACAACGACGCGCGGGCCACCGGTGACGACAGCTTCGCGCTGTTCTCCGCGATCGACGCGGGTGGCGCGGACATGAAGAACAACGTCTACGAGAACCTGACGTCGACGCTGACCTGGCGGGCCGCGGGCGTCGCCGTCTACGGCGGCTACAACAACACCTTCCGCAACATCCACATCGCCGACACCCTCGTCTACTCCGGCATCACCATCTCCTCGCTGGACTTCGGCTACCCGATGAACGGCTTCGGCACCGATCCGACGACCTTCGAGAACATCTCGATCGTCCGGGCCGGCGGGCACTTCTGGGGCGCGCAGACCTTCCCGGGCATCTGGGTGTTCTCCGCCTCCAAGGTCTTCCAGGGGATCAGGGTCAACCATGTCGACATCGTCGACCCGACGTACAGCGGCGTGATGTTCCAGACGAACTACGTCGGCGGACAGCCGCAGTTCCCCATCAAGGACACCGTGTTCACGGACATCTCGATCACGGGCGCGCGCAGGAGCGGCGACGCGTACGACGCGAAGTCGGGCTTCGGCCTCTGGGCCAACGAGCTGCCCGAGTCCGGTCAGGGGCCGGCCGTGGGGGAGGTGACCTTCAACGGCCTGGAGCTGAGCGGCAACGTGGTGGACATCCGTAACACCACGTCCACCTTCAAGATCAACGTCAACCCCTAGCGGGTCCGGCGACACCCCGGGCGGGAGACCGGCCCGGTGAGGCCGGTGCAGGCGGCTTGCGGCTGCTTGCACCGGCCTTCTTCTCGTTTCTGTCAGGCAATTACGAAATCGGCGCGATATCTTGCGTTCACTTGTTGGGGGTGGTTGAGTGTGGCGCGCCCCACAGAACGCACCGGCGGTGGGGCGACCTCCGCGTTCATGCCCGAAGGGGACCACCCATGAGAAGTGCCCGGTTCCGCCGTACGCGCCGCGCCAGCGCGGTCACCCTCGTCTCCGCGCTCACGCTGACCGTGCTCGCCGCCTGCGGCACGAGCAGCAGCGACAACAACGGCGGCGGTGGTTCCGAGGGCGGCGGGTCGTCCGACCCCGCCGCCCCGCTGGACCCGAAGACCAAGGTGACGCTCACCATCGACTGCATGCCCCCGACGGCGAAGGCGGCCGAGCTCAAGCAGTGGAAGGAGGACGTCGCCGCCTTCAACAAGACGTACCCCAACGTCACGATCGAGGGCCGCTCCACCGCCGGCCAGTGCCTCGAACCGCCCCGCTTCACCGCGATGCTCAAGGCCAAGTCCCAGCCGGACGTCTTCTACACGTACTTCACCGACCTGCAGCAGGTTCTGGACAACGACGGCGCCGCCGACATCACCGCGTACGTCAACGACAGGACCGTCCCGCTCCTGAAGGACATCGACCCGAACGTCCTCGGCTCCCTCAAGCAGGACGGCAAGCTCTACGGCCTGCCCACCAGCAACTACACGATGGGCCTGCTCATCAACCGCAAGCTCTTCCAGCAGGCCGGCCTCGACGCCGACGCCCCGCCGCGCACCTGGGAGGAGGTCCGCGCCGCCGCGAAGAAGATCGCCGGACTCGGCAACGGCATCGCGGGCTTCGGCGAGTACAGCGCGGGCAACACCGGTGGCTGGCACTTCACCGCGCAGATGTACAGCCTGGGCGGCGACGTCGTCGACGCGAGCGGCAAGAAGGCCGCGTTCAACAACGAGCTGGGCAAGCAGGTCGCGAAGAACCTCCACGCCATGCGCTGGGAGGACGACAGCATGGGCAAGACCCAGCTGCTCCAGTGGGGCGACCTGCAGAAGCAGATAGCGACCGACAAGCTCGGCATGTTCCTCGCGGCGCCCGACGACATCGCGTACATGGTCCAGCAACTCGGCGCGAAGTACGAGAACTTCGGCATGGGCCCGATCCCCGGCGAGAAGGCCACCTTGGCCGGCGGCAACAACTACATGGTCAAGAAGGGCATCTCGTCCGACAAGATCAAGGCCGCCGTCGCCTGGCTCAACTTCAAGAACCTCACCGTCGGCAAGGGCCAGTTCGACTGGGCGCGTTCCAAGCAGGACGGCCTCCCGGTCGGCGTCCCGCAGCCCAACTTCTGGCTGAACGACTCCAAGGGCAAGGACGACGCCGCCCGCGTGGAGCACGCCACCATGCCGGTCGCCAACTTCAAGTCCTTCATGGACAACCCGGTCGCGGGCAAGGCGGAGCCGCCGAAGGCCCAGGAGGTCTACAAGGTCCTCGACACCGTGATGTCCGGCATCCTCACCAACAAGGACGCCGACATCGACAAGCTGCTCGCCACCGCCGAGACGCAGGTCAACCAGGTCCTCGCCACCGGATGACCGGATCCCGGGCAGGGGCGGACCGACCTGCCGCCCCGCCCGGGCCCCTCACTCAGCCCGACACCCGGCCGAACCGGCAGACCAGCATCAAGGAGCGAGCGACGATGTCGGCCCCCAGCCTGACCCCGAGCAAGGCGGGTTCCCCCCGCCCCTCACCGCCGCACGAGGCGGACCACGCGCCCCCCGGCGGGCGGTTCGCGAAGAGCCTGCGGCGCAACCTCACCGCCCACGGGTTCCTGATCGGCGCGGTCCTCTGCTTCGCGGTCTTCTCCTGGTATCCGATGGTCAGGGAGTTCTTCCTGGCCTTCCAGAAGACCGAGAGCGGCCAGACCACCTGGGTCGGATTCGACAACCTCGTCACCGTCTTCAACGACCCGGCCTTCTGGCAGGCCTGGCGCAACACGCTCCTGTTCACCGTGCTCGCGCTCGTCTTCGGCTTCGCCGTGCCGTTCGTCGTGGCCATCGTCATCAACGAGTTCCACCACGGAAAGGGCTACCTCCGGCTGCTCGTCTACCTCCCCGTGATGCTCCCGCCGGTCGCCTCCGTCCTCCTCTTCAAGTACCTGTACGACCCCGGCTACGGTCTGCTCAACGAGCTCTTCCGGTTCCTCCACCTGCCCGAGCAGCAGTGGCTCCAGGACCCCGACCTCTCGATGCTCTCCGTCGTCATCGCCTCGACCTGGATGAACATGGGCGGCGCGGCCCTCATCTACCTCGCCGCGCTCCAGTCCATCCCCGGCGAGCTGTACGAGGCGGCCGAACTGGACGGCGCCGGGCTCCTCCGCAAGATCTGGCACGTCACCATCCCGCAGACCCGGCTCATCCTCTCGCTGATGCTGCTCATGCAGATCATCGCGACCATGCAGGTCTTCGTCGAACCCTTCCTGCTGACCGGCGGCGCGGGACCCGAAGGCTCCACCACGACCGTCGTCCACCTCATCTACCAATACGCCTTCAACTTCAACAACTACGGTGCCGCGGCGGCGCTCGGCCTGCTCCTCCTCGTACTCCTGGCCGGATTCTCGGCCGCGTACGTGAAGCTCAGCCGCGCCGAGGACGAGTAGGACCGGGGGAGACCACCATGTCGACACGCACACTCATCTCGCCGGCGCAGCTCGCCCGCCCCCGCGGCAGGGTCATCTACTGGACGGTCTTCGCCGTGGTCGTCGGCGGCTTCACCCTGGCGTTCCTGGGCCCCCTGTACTGGCTGGTGACGAGCGGCTTCAAGGACGCCCAGGAGGTGATCCAGACACCGCCGACCCTGGTGCCCGGCACCTTCGAGCCGGCGAACTACACCCGCGCCTGGGAGGTCATGGACCTCGCCACCCTGCTCTTCAACACCCTCTACTACGCGTTCGGCGCGCTCGCCTTCCAACTCGTCCTCGACGTGGCGGCCGCCTACTCGCTCTCCAAACTGCGGCCCGTCCTCGGCAAGGCGATCCTCGGCCTGATGCTGGCGACCCTGATGATCCCGGCGACCGTCCTCGTCGTACCGCAGTACCTCACGGTCCTCGACGTGCCCGTCATCGAGCGCAACCTGCTCAACACGCCCTGGGCGATCTGGCTCCCGTCCGTGACCAACGCCTTCAACATCTTCCTGCTCAAGAGGTTCTTCGACTCGATCCCGAGGGAACTCCTCGACGCGGCCTCCATCGACGGCGCCTCGCCCACGCGCATCCTGTGGTCGATCGTGCTGCCCATCTCGCGGCCGATCCTGGGCGTGGTGTCGATCTTCGCCGTGGTGGGGGTCTGGAAGGACTTTCTCTGGCCGATGCTCACGCTCCCCGACCCCGCGACGCAGACCCTCAACGTCGGCATCTACTCGCTCGCCAACGGCGTACCCGTGAACGTGCTCATCGCCGCGCTCACCATCGCCTCCGTGCCGACCCTGCTCATCTTCCTGGTCTTCCAGCGCAACATCATGAGCGGCCTCACCGCGGGCGGACTCAAGGGCTGACAGCGCCGCCCCTCCCCGCCTCCGCACCCCCAGACCTTCGTCGCCGGCCCGTCCGACACGCCCCGCCGCAACCGGGCCGGCGGCGAAGAACCCCGACCTGCCCGAAAGGACCGTCACGTGGCAGCCCCGAACTCGCACCGCACCGACGACTGGTGGCGCGACGCCGTCATCTACCAGGTGTACCCACGCAGCTTCGCCGACGGAGACGGCGACGGCACCGGGGACCTCGCGGGCGTCCGGGCGAGACTGCCCTACCTCGCCGAACTGGGCGTCGACGCCGTCTGGTTCACCCCCTGGTACCTCTCCCCACTCGTGGACGGCGGCTACGACGTCGCCGACTACCGCACCATCGACCCCGCCTTCGGCACCCTCGCCGAGGCCGAGAAGCTCATCGCCGAAGCACGCGAGCTCGGGATCCGCGTGATCGTCGACATCGTCCCCAACCACGTCTCCGACCAGCACGCCTGGTTCCGCGCGGCCCTCGCCGCCGGACCCGGCAGCCCCGAGCGCGAACGGTTCCACTTCCGCCCCGGCCGCGGCGAGCACGGCGAACTCCCGCCCAACGACTGGCCCTCGCAGTTCTCCGGCGCGACCTGGACCCGGGTCGAGGACGGCGAGTGGTACCTCCATCTCTTCACCCCCGAGCAGCCCGACCTCAACTGGGCCCACCCGGAGGTCCGCCGCGAGCACGAGGACGTCCTGCGCTTCTGGTTCGAGCGCGGCGTCGCCGGCGTACGCATCGACTCGGCCGCGCTGCTCGCCAAGGACCCCGCCCTCGCCGACTTCGTCGAGGGCGTCGACCCCCACCCGTACATCGACCAGGACGAACTCCACGACATCTACCGCTCCTGGCGCGCGATCGCCGACACCTACCAGGGCGTCTTCGTCGGCGAGGTCTGGCTGCCGGACTCCGAACGGTTCGCCCGCTACCTCCGCCCCGACGAGCTGCACACCGCCTTCAACTTCTCCTTCCTCTCCTGCCCCTGGGAGGCGGACCGGCTGCGCCGCACCATCGACGACACCCTCGCCGAGCACGCGCCCGTCGGAGCCCCCGCGACCTGGGTCCTCTGCAACCACGACGTCACCCGGACCGTCACCCGCTACGGGCGCGCCGACACCGGCTTCGACTTCGCGACGAAGGCCTTCGGCACCCCCACCGACCTCCGCCTCGGCACCCGACGGGCCCGGGCCGCCGCGCTGCTCACCCTCGTCCTGCCCGGGTCGGTGTACGTGTACCAGGGCGAGGAGCTCGGACTCCCCGAGGCCGAGATCCCGCTCGACCGCATCGAGGACCCCATGCACGCCCGCTCCGAGGGCGTCGACCCCGGCCGCGACGGCTGCCGCGTCCCGCTGCCCTGGGCCGCCGAAGCGCCCTGGTACGGCTTCGGCTCGGAGTCCGAGCCGTGGCTGCCCCAGCCCCGGGACTGGGCGCGGTACGCGGTGGACCGTCAGCGCACCGACCCGGAGTCGATGCTCGCGCTGTACCGGACGGCCCTGGCGCTGCGCCGGGCGGAGCCGGGCTTCGGCGACGGGCCCATGACCTGGCTGCCGGCCGAGGAGGGCGTGCTCGCGCTGGCCCGCCCGGAGGGCCTGGTGTGTGTGGTGAACCTCGCGCCGTGGCCGGCCACGCTGCCGCCGTACGACCGGATCCTGCTCGCCAGCGGACCGCTCGACGCCGAGGGACGGCTGCCTCAGGACACGGCGGTGTGGCTGCGCGTCGGAGGAGTGCTCTGATGGGCCTCTGACCAGCCAGGAGGCAGGGGCGACCGCTCGTGTTCGCTCCTGTGTACTACTCTGCCGCAAAACTTTCGCCGATTTCTGTTATCAGCGGGATACCCGGGGGTCTCCCAACTGCCGGCATCGACAACAGGCGGGACAGGCAGAGTGAACCAGGGCATGGGAACGCAGTACGGCACGCAGCACGGCACGGAGCTCGTGAGGGCGGCGCAGAGCGGGGACCTGTGGGCACAGGACCAGCTCGTCGCCGCCTACCTTCCCCTCGTCTACAACATCGTGGGCCGGGCCCTGAACGGCCACCACGACGTCGACGACGTGGTGCAGGAGACGATGCTGCGGGCGCTCGACGGGCTCGGCACCCTGCGCGCCCCGGACAGCTTCCGCTCCTGGCTCGTGGCCATCACCATGAACGGGATCCGCGGCCACTGGCACAAGCAGCAGTCCCGCCTCCACATGGGCGTCCTCGACGACGCCCGTGACGTCGCCCACCCCGGCGCGGACTTCGTGGACCTGACCCTGGTCAGCCTGCACCTGTCCGGGCAGCGCCGCGAGACCGCCGAGGCCACGCGCTGGCTCGAGCCGGACGACAGCGCGCTCCTCTCGCTCTGGTGGCTGGAGTGCGCCGGGGAGCTGACCCGCTACGAGGTGGCGGCGGCCCTCGGCCTGTCCACGGAACACACCGCGGTCCGGGTGCAGCGGATGAAGGCCCAGCTCGACACCGCCCGTGTCGTCGTCCGGGCCCTGACCGAGAACCCGCCGTGCCCCACCCTCCGCTCCGAGCTCGGCACCTGGGACGGCCGCCCGTCCGCCCTGTGGCGCAAGCGCATAGCCCGCCACGCGCGCGGCTGCGCGCACTGCGCCGGCCTGTGGAGCAACCTCGTCCCGGCCGAGGGGCTGCTGGCGGGCCTGCTCCTGGTCCCGCCGTCGGCGTGGCTGCTCGCCTCGGTCCGGGAGAGCGCGGGCTTCGGACTGACGGCGGCGGCGAGCACGGGGTACCAGTACGGGACTCCGGAGTCGTACGACACATATGGGGCGTACGCGACCCAGGGGGCGTACGAGACGCAGGCGTACGAGGCGTACGAGATACCGGGGCAGTACGGGGAGACCGCGACCTATCAGTCGGTCGAGCCGATGCCCGCGTACGAGCCGTACGAGGCGTACGAGCCGTACGAGCCCACGGGACTTTACGAGACGCAGAGCACAGTCACTCCCGTACCCGAACGCCCTGCGGGTCCCCGCAGCTCGCGAGCGTCGCGGCGGCGGAGGGAGCAGGAGCAGCGGCGTGGCCGGCGCAGGGCCGTCGTCGCCGCGGGCATGGCGGTCGTGGCGGTCACCGGCGGGGCCTTCTACCTGAACGCCGGACCCGACGGGGACGGGGAGTCGGTGGACGCGAACCGGGCCGCCGCTCCCGGTCCGGACCTGGGGCTCGGGCAGGACCCGACCACGCTCCTGGAGACCCCCTCGGCCTCCGCTTCCGCGTCGGCATCGGCGTCGGCCAGTGCGACGGCGACTCCGTCCGCCCGTCCGAGCACGGCGAAGGCCACGCCGTCGAAGACGGCGGCCCCCCGGACCTCGTCGCCCGCGGCGAAGCCCAAGCCGAAGCCGAAGGTCACGGCGACGACCCCGCCCGCCGGTTCGGACTCCACGGCCGACCAGGTGATCAGTCTGGTCAACGCCGAGCGGGCGAAGGCCGGTTGCAGCCCTCTGACGGCGAACTCGCAGCTGACGAGGGCGGCGCAGGGCCACTCCGACGACATGGCCGCGCGGGACTACTTCGACCACACCAGCCCCGACGGGAAGGGTCCGGGCGAGCGCGTCACGGCCACCGGGTACCCCTGGTCGACGTACGGCGAGAACATCGCCATGGGGCAGAGCAGCCCGGAGCAGGTCATGGAGTCCTGGATGAACAGCCCGGGCCACCGGGCGAACATCCTCAACTGCGACTTCAAGGAGATCGGGATCGGCATCCACGACCAGGGCGGCCCCTACTGGACCCAGGTGTTCGGCGCGCGCTGACGATCACACCCGGCGTCAGGCGCCGGGCTTGACCGCCCGGACGACGGCCGCGTGCATGCCGTCGGCGACCGCGTGGGTCGCGGTGATGTCGATGGCGGTGAAGCCGGCCGCTTCGAGGCCGTCGCGGTACTCGGCGAAGGTCAGCGCGCCCGCGATACAGCCGACGTAGTCACCCCGTTCGGCCCGCCGCTCGATGGTCCCGGTGGTCACGCTCGCGGCGTGGGCCGCCGGTCGCCGTACGGGCGCCGGTCCGTCGGCGCGGGAGGTGGGGGCGTTCGTGTCCGCCCAGCTCGTGGGCGCGATCACCGGAGCGGTCCTGGCGAACGCGATGTTCGGCGGGCGGCGGGTGGCCTTTCCGGTCATGACCGTTCCTCGCCCCACCTCTGGCTGGGTGAGGTGGTGGCGACGGCAGGGCTGCTCCTGGTGGTCTTCGGCCTGCCCCGCACAGGCCGGGAGAGCGTCGCGCCGGTCGCGGTGGCGGGCTTCATCGGGGCGGCGTACTGGTTCACCTCCTCCACCTCGTTCGCGAACCCGGCGGTGACGATCGGCCGGGCCTTCACCGACTCCTTCGCCGGGATCGCCCCGGCCTCCGTCCCCGCGTTCGTCATCGCGCAACTCGTCGGCGCCGCCGTCGGCCTGGGCCTGGTGGCCCTGGTCTTCGGCGAGCGCGAGCCCGCCCCGCTTCCTGCCGTCCCCGCAACCCGCTGAACTCCCGGGAGTCTTTCCATGCACCCGTCCGTGCTGTTCGTCTGTGTCCACAACGCCGGCCGTTCGCAGATGGCCGCCGCCTTCCTCACGCACCTCGGCGCCGGCCGGGTCGAGGTCCGCTCGGCAGGCTCGGCGCCGGCCGACGCCGTGAACCCGGCGGTGGTCGAGGCGATGGCCGAGGTCGGAATCGACCTCGCCGCTCAGACCCCGAAGGTCCTCACAGTGGAAGCCGTCCAGGCGTCGGACGTCGTGATCACGATGGGCTGCGGGGACGCCTGTCCCGTCTTCCCGGGCAAGCGGTACCTCGACTGGACCCTCGACGACCCGGCCGGTCAGGGCGTGGAGGCGGTCCGGCCGATCCGGGACGAGATCGAGGCGCGCGTCCGTGGACTCCTGGCGGACCTGACGGCTTGAATCACCCCCACACGTTGTCGAGGGAGTGGGGAGCACAGTGGGCGCGTTCGGCGAGTACCAGAACGAGATCTACTTCAACGGGCTGGGCGGGGTCCTGCCGCGATTCCCGATGTCGTACGAGGGCTGGGAGGAGAAGGCGCGCGCGGCGATGTCCCCGTCGGTGTGGTCGTACGTGGCGGGCGGGGCCGGTGACGAGCACACGCAGCGGGCGAACGTCGCGGCCTTCGCCCGTCACGGGGTGATTCCCCGGATGTTCGTGGGGGCCAAGGAACGGGACATGTCGGTGTCGATGTTCGGCCTGTCGCTGTCCTCGCCGCTGATGATGGCGCCGATCGGGGTGCTGGGCCTGTGCGCGCAGGACGGGCACGGCGACCTCGCCGCCGCCCGTGCCGCGGCCGCCACCGGGGTGCCGATGATCGCGTCGACGCTGTCGGTGGACCCGCTGGAGGAGGTCGCCGCCGAGTTCGGCTCGACTCCCGGGTTCTTCCAGCTCTACACGCCCACGGACCGGGATCTGGCCGCGAGCCTGGTGGAGCGCGCGGAGAAGGCCGGGTTCCGGGGCATCGTGGTCACGCTCGACACGTGGGTGACCGGTTGGCGCCCGAGGGACCTGGCGACGAGCAACTTCCCCCAGCTGAGGGGCCACTGCCTGGCGAACTACACCAGCGACCCGGTCTTCCGCGCGGCGCTCGCCCAGCCGCCGGAGGAGAACGCGGGCGCGGCGGTGCTGCACTGGGCGGGTGTCTTCGGCAACCCGCTGACCTGGGACGACCTCCCCTGGCTGCGCTCCCTGACGTCGCTCCCGCTGATCGTGAAGGGCCTCTGCCACCCCGAGGACGTACGCCGCGCCAAGGACGGGGGAGTGGACGGCGTCTACTGCTCCAACCACGGCGGCCGCCAGGCCAACGGCGGCCTCGCCGCGCTCGACGCCCTTCCCGAGGTCGTCGAGGCCGCCGACGGCCTGCCGGTGATCTTCGACTCGGGCGTACGCAGCGGTACGGACATCATCAAGGCCCTCGCCCTGGGCGCCACCGCGGTCGCCGTGGGCCGCCCGTACGCCTACGGCCTCGCCCTCGGCGGCGTCGACGGCCTGACCCACGTCCTCCGCTCCCTCCTCGCGGAAGCCGACCTCCTGATGGCCGTAGACGGCTACCCCACCCTCGCCGACCTGACCCCGGCCGCCCTCCGCCGCGTCGACTGACGCCCGCGCGGTTCGTGCCCCGTCCCGAGCGCGGGACGGGGAACGAATCGGCCACCACGGGTGGGCCGCCGCCGGATGCCGTAGCCGGCGGAGCTACTCGGTGGTGGGCTCTCCTCGCAGTGCCTGACCCACATGGGCCTGGCTCAGTCCGATCGTTCGGGCGATCGTCTCCCGGTCGACACCGCGCTCGAACGCGGCGCGCATAGCGGCGTTCCGCCGGGCCACATGGGCGCGGCGACGGTCACGGGACGCGACCGTACGTTGGAGGAGGCGCGCCCAGCGCAGGAGCGCGCGGCCGGTCCACAGGGTGAAGGGTCGGGTTTCGGATGCGGTCGGGTGGGCCAACAGGTCCCCCTCGTGATCGACACGGGTGTCGCTGCCGAAGGTGACGGAAGGGCAGGTCCGCCCACAAGGGTGCAAATCCAGCCGCGGGAACGGGGGGCTACGGGTGGGCCGGGTGGGGCGAACAGCCGCGTGGGCCGACCGCTGCCTCAGGCGTCGAGCGTCAGGCCTCAGGCGTCCGGAGTCCGAGGCGTGACGTGGAAGTCGAAGGCCAGGGTGCCCGGGTCGAGGGCTGTGGCGCCGCCGTCGACCGTGAGGACCGCTCCGTTGACGAAGGACGCGGCCGGGGAGAGGAGCCACGCGACGGCTTCCGCGACCTCGCGGGGGTCGCCCGGGCGGCCGGTGGGGAGGACGCGGGTCACCTCGCGGTAGGCCGCGTCGATGTCGTCGAGGCCTTCCTCGTCCGCGAAGCGGGACATGCGGCGGTCAGCCATGTCCGTGCGTACCCAGCTCGGGCACACCGTGTTGGCGCGCAGGCCGGCCTTCCCGTAGTCGACCGCCAGCGAGCGGCAGAGCTGGAGGAGCGCCGCCTTGGACGTCGCGTACGCCGCGTTCCCGACGCCGTTGCGCAGGGCGGAGACCGAGGCCACGGCGACCACCGCGCCCCGCGCCTCCAGCAGGTGCGGGAGCGCGGCGCGCAGCAGGTGGAACGGGCCGGTGAGGTTCGTCCGCAGCACCGCGTCCCAGTCGTCGAGGCTCACCTCGCCGACGCCCCCGCCCCGCCCGATCCCGGCGTTGAGGACCACCCCGTCGAGGCGGCCGTGGGCGGCGACCGCCGCGTCGACCAGCGCGCGTACCGCCTCGGGGTCGCCGATGTCGGACGGGACGGCCAGCGCCCCGGTCTCCTCCGCGACGAGGTGCAGCGGCTCGGGGCGGCGCCCCGAGACCACCACGTGGTGACCCGCCGCGCTCAGCAGCCGGGCCGTCGCCGCCCCGATGCCCGTTCCGCCGCCGGTCACGAGGTACACACGCTGGTTCGCCATCGATCGTCGGGCCTCTGGGGTCGTGGGTGTCGCGTCGCCGCCTTCGCGTCGATCAGTTGATCACAGGGAGCGCCCGTGGTCAGGGCTTTTCCGGAGTCAGCAGCACGAAGTCCGCGTTCGACGGGTCCACGCACACCGCGAGCCGCCCGACCCCCTCCGCGTCGTCCGGGCCCATCTGGACCGTGCCGCCGTTCGCCGTCACCCGGGCGACCGCCGCGTCGCAGTCCTCGACGTCGAAGACCGGGTGCCAGTACGGCCGGCCGTTCGTCAGCGTCAGGTCCTCCGCGCGCATGCCCATGATGCCGCCCTGCATCCGGTCCTCCGAGAGCCCGGCCGGGGTGACCAGGGAGTACGTACCGCCGCCGCCCGGCAGCTCCATGTCGCTGTACCACCAGCCGAGGACATCGCCGTAGAACCGCTTCGCGGCCGCCGCGTCGCTGGTGTACAGCTCCGTCCAGGAGAGCGAGCCGGGCGCGTCCACGAGCTCCACGCCGCTGTCCGAACCGGGCTGCCAGACGGCGAACTGGCCGCCCAACGGGTCGCTGTACTGCGCCATCCGGCCCCACTCCCCGAGGTCCATCGGGGCGACCCGGACCGTGCCGCCCGCCTGCTCGACCGCCCGGGTCGTGGCGTCCGCGTCCTCGACGCTGTAGTAGATCATCCAGGCCGAGCGCGCGCCCGCCTCGGTGAGCTTGCCGAGCCCCGCGACGATCTTGCCGTCCTTGCGGAACATCCCGCCTTCCATGTCCTCGCCGCCCTCACCGCCCTCCATGGCCTCGTACTCCCAGCCGAGCACGGTGCCGTAGAAGGCCGCCGCGGCCGGTACGTCGGGTGCCCCGAGGTCGAGCCAGCAGGGGGTGCCGGGGACCGGGTCGGTGGTGATCATGAGATTTCCCTTCTGGGGTGCTTTGTCGCCAGCCTCGCACCGGGCCGTCGGTCGCGCACGACGACGGCGCGCCGCAGGCGGCAGCTGTGGCCGGCACTGCCGAAGGGTGGACCGGTCACGGCTCCGGAACTCATCGGAGCCCCCCCCCGCGCCCAGCGCGGTCGCCTTGGGTGATGGGCAGGTCGCCCGGCCCGGTTTTCGTGCCTTCCGCCAGTACGGCCGCCGCCCGAGCGCGGAGGAGACTCGTCGCCACGGCCGCCAACGGCCGGATGAAGCGGGGATGAAGAAGAGGGGGAGCACATGACCGTGCATCAGTACGACAAGATCGGTGAGGCGTTCGAGGGATTCAAGTCGCTGCCGCTGATCCGCTACGGGGAGGTGCCGAGCTTCCTGGGACTGGTCGGCGACGTGAGCGGCCGGTCGGTGCTCGACCTGGCCTGCGGCACCGGCTTCTACAGCAGGGAGTTCAAGCGCCGCGGCGCCTCGGACGTCTTCGGCGTCGACATCTCCACCGAGATGATCGCCGCCGCGCAGGACATCGAGCGGCGCGACCCGCTGGGCGTGCGCTATGAGGTCGGTGACGTGAGCGAACTGCGGGCGCTCGACCAGCGCTTCGACATCGCCCTCGCCGTGCAGTGTCTCAACTACGCCGAGGACATCGCGGCGATGGAGCGGATGTGCCGCAGCATCCACCGGAGCCTCGTCCCGGGTGGCGAGTTCTTCGTGCTCGCCCAGCGGCCCGACTACGCCTTCGACTGCGCCTCCCTGGACGCGTACGGCTTCCGCTGCGAGCCGACCGGCGAGGAGACGGAGACGGGCCCGCGTGTGCGGGTCACGGCGCTCCTCGACCCGGAGCCGATCAGCATCGTCGCCTCGTGCCCGCGCCGTGAGGTCTACGAGGAGAGCCTGCGCGCGGCCGGGTTCAGCGCGGTGGAGTGGGTTCCGCTTCAGGTGTCCGACGACGGAGTGCGCGCGTACGGCGAGGAGTTCTGGGCCGACCTCTACACGAGCCCGCCGCTGGTGATGCTGCGCTGCCGCGCCTGAGGCACTTCGTCCGCCAGATCGGACGGAAGGGTGTGCTCCGGAACCCGTGGCCCGTGTCAGGAACCGTTTACGGGCGTTGGCACTCATGATCCATGGGTTCCGGAGACCGCGCGCAGCGCGCCCGGTTCGGCCGGAACCCCGCGGCACACCGCCGTCCGGGTGCCGCGTCGAACGAACCGAGGGAATCCACGTGCACCTGTCGCCGAAAAGACGCCTTGCGGTCAGCGCCACCCTGGTCGCCGCACTCGCCGCCGGTGTCGCGCCCGCCACCAGCGCGGTCGCCGCACCCGCCGCCGCCCCCACCGTCACCGACCCGATCGTCCCGGTCGAGATCGGCTCGCGCCCCGCCCCCAGCCGACTCCCCGACATGGAGGGCGTCGCCGGAGCGCTGAAGGCCGCCATGGACCAGGGCGCTCCGGGCGCCATGGCCCGCTACACCGGCCCCGGAGGCACCAAGACGCGCGCCCTCGGCGTCCGCGACCGGGTCTCGGGCGCCGCCATGGACACCCAGGCGCGCTTCCGGATCGGCAGTGTCAGCAAGACCTTCTCCAGCGTCGTGCTGCTCCAGCTGGTGGACGAGGGCAAGGTGGAGCTCGACCAGCCGGTCAACCGCTACCTGCCCGGGCTGCTGCCCGACGACCGGATCACGGTGCGTCACCTGCTCACCCACCGCAGCGGGTTGGCCGACTACACCAACGCCATGTTCAACCAGACCGTCCCCGGCTTCGAGGCCGTACGGAACCGGGTCTTCAGCTACCAGGAGCTGGTCGACCTCTCCCTGAGCGAGCCGCGCACCACGGAGCCCGGCGTGGCGTACAAGTACTCGAACGCCAACTTCGTCGTCGTCGGCATGCTCATCGAGAAGCTCACCGGCAAGCCGGTGGGCCAGGAGTACGAGCGCCGCATCTTCAAGCGGCTGGGGCTCCGGAACACCTCGTACGTCCACCCCGACACCAAGATCGCCGGGCTCCAGGTGCGCGGCTACCTGCACCCCGACGAGGCCGGCGGCGCGCTCGTCGACTCCACCGAACAGACCGTCTCCTGGGCGCAGTCGGCCGGTGCGGTCATCTCCACTCCGGCGGACCTGAACACCTTCACCACCGCGCTGATGCGAGGCTGGCTGCTGTCGCCGCGCACGCTCGAGGCGATGACGACGGTCACCCCGACCGACGCCACCAACACCCGCCACTACGGCCTCGGCCTGCGCCGCTACGACCTGTCCTGCGGGACGCAGGTGTTCGGCCACACCGGGACCGTGCAGGGCTTCTACACGTACGCCTTCGCGACCCGCGACGGCCACCGCAGCCTGGCCGCGATGGCGAACACGTCCAACCGCGGCGAGGCCAACACCGCGCTCGGCGGCGTGCTCGAGGCCGCGTTCTGCGGCAAGAAGCCCGCCCCGGCGGGGAAGTCCTCGGCCCGCGCGACGTTCGACGCGCAGGCGCCGGCGGCGCTCCCGGCCGAGCAGGACCTGCCCGAGAACCGCTGATCCACCGGTAGGAACACGGACATGCCGTGAGGGCCGCCGCGTCCATGGGACCGGCGGCCCGTTCACGCACTCTTCTTCCCGGCGTCGCCGATGTGGGGCCCGGGGCGCGTGAGGTGCCCCCTGGCGTGCGGGCGTCACGTCGAACAACGGGTGGGGAGCACGCATGTCCAGTTCCACAGGCACGGGCCGCCGGGCGGTTCTTCGGGCGGCCGGGGTCGCCGCAGCGGCCTCCGCGACCGTGGGCCTCGCGGGCGGCACGAGCAGCGCCGCGTCCACGGCCGACATCGTTGCCGGAACGCGCGGGCGCCCCGGGCCCGACGCGGAGAGCCCGCGCTTCACGCTCGCCGTCATGCCCGACACCCAGTACCTCTTCGACGGCGCGAGCATCCACAAGGAACCCGTCGAGGCCGCCCTCCGCCATCTCCTCGACCACGCCCGCGACGAGAACATCGTCTTCCTGTCCCACCTGGGCGACCTCACGGAGAACGGCCGCGCCGAGGAATTCGCCCCGCTCAGTGAGGTGTTCCGGCTCATGGACCGGCGGGGCGCCGGGTACAGCGTGCTCGCCGGGAACCACGACATCGACGCGCGCACCGACGACCAGCGTGGCCACAGCGCCTACCTCGACGCCTTCGGCCCCAAGCGCCTGCGCCCGCTGCGCACCTTCGGCGGTGCCTCCCCGGACGGCTACAACACCTTCCACCTGTTCCGCGCGGCGGGGCGCCAGTGGCTGGTCCTCGCCCTCGACTGGCGGCCCTCGGCGGCCGGCCTCGCCTGGACGCGCGGCGTCATCGCCCAGCACCCGGACACGCCCGTCGTCCTCACCACCCACGACCTCGTGCACGCCGACGCAGGGGACGGAACCGCGGAGCTCTCCGGGCACGGACAGCACCTGTGGAACGAGCTGATCGAGGACAACGACCAGATCTTCCTCACGCTGAACGGCCACTACTGGCCGGCCGGGCGCACGGTCCGGAAGAACGCGGCGGGCAACGACGTCCACCTGCACCTCACCAACTACCAGGACCGGTACTTCGGGGGCAGCGCGATGATCCGCCTCTACCGCTTCGACCTCGCCAGGAACACCGTCGACGTCTCCACCTTCTCCCCGTGGCTGCTGGCCAAGGACGCGGACGGCCGCCTCAACTCCCTGGAGCGGCACGAGCTCGAACTCACCGATCCGGCCAACTCCTTCTCCGTACCCGTAGACTTCGAGCGCCGGTTCGCCGGATTCGCCCCCGTCACCCCGCGCCGCTCCCGCCCCGCCGCCCGGATGGTGGTCCCCGGCACGCTCGCGTACTGGCGCTTCGACACCGGCCGCGAGGACGGCTCCCCGGCCGACGCGACGCTGCGCGTCCCCGACCTCTCGGGGCACGGCAACGACCTGATCCGTACGCCCGTCCCCGGCAGCCCCGCCGACGCCCTGCGCTGGTCCGCCGAGCACCACCCCGCCCAGCCCGGACACGGCAGCCTCCGCTTCGAAGGCGGCCGCCCCCCGCTGCGCGGCGCCTTCCTGCGTACGGTGAAGGGCGCGCCGCTGGACACCGCGACCTTCCGGGGCGGCTTCACCGTCGAGGATCGGCGACGTACGCGTCGTCGGACGGGCCCTGCCGGTCGGCGCGTTCATGAACGCGTAGCGCCCGACACCCTCGACGGCCCCGCGTCGGTCAGAGCCAGCCCGCGCGCTGGGCCTGGAGCGCCAGCTGGAAGCGGTTCGCCGCGCCCAGGCGGGCCATCAGGATTTGCAGGCGCCGGAACAGCGTGCGGCGGCTGATCCCCAGCTCGCGGGCGACGACCTCGTCGCTCGCGCCGCCCGCGAGGAGCCACAGCAGACGCCGGTCGGCGGGCGGAAGGCCGCCGGGGCGGGTGGTGCGGCCGTGGAACGGCAGCGCGTTCTGCCAGGACTGCTCGAACAGGGCCACCAGCGCCGAGAGCAGCCCGCACGGCTGCACCACCAGCATCGCGTTGTGCACGTCGGCCTCCCGGATCGCCAGCGACACCAGCGCGTACGCCTCGTCGATGATCACCAGCTTGACCGGCACGGACGGCAGTACCCGGGCCTGCTCGCCGGCCTCCACGACCGGTTCGATGGCCTCTGCCAGACGGCCCGGGTACTCCAGGGACTCGCGGGAGTAGATGACGCGCTGGGTCACCCCGCGCGCCAGCGTCGCTAGCGCGTCGTCCGTCGCGCCCGGGTTCGGGAAGTACGGAGGGGATTCGAGCTGCCGGATCTGCTCGCGGGCGCTCGCCCACGCCTGCCGCATCCGGGAACCGATCGCCTCACCCGTGACGACCTCGACGAGCGGGGCGTCGTACGCCGCGAGCCGTCGGCGCCGGAACGACTCGAACGCGCCGCCGACCGCGAGCCGCGACTCCTCCAGCTCGGCCGCCCGGTGCCGGGCCAGGATCTCCAGACCGGCGGCAGGCGGCACCGGAGCCACCACGTCCGCGCCCTCGTCGGCGGCGCTGGCCAGACCGGCGTCGGCCAGCTCGCCGTAGGCCGCCACGAGCTCCACGCCGTGCAGCCCGGTCTCCGTCCCGATCGCCTCCAGCGGAACCGGGGCCTGGTCCAGGAGCGCCAGATAGACCCGCACGGCGGGCTCGCCGACGCCGAGCAGGCGGAGGGCCTCACCGAGTTTCGCGTTCGTCATGCCTCGCATTATCGATGCGCGCCGTGGCCGATCTGTGCCAGTGGCACTCCTGGGCACCCGATGCCCGTTTCGAGGGCTACTGTCCGTCGGCGACGGCACCGCCCGGACGCGATGCCGGACGCGACGGACGAAGGGACACGACGTGGCCAAGGGTCGGAAGAACGGTCTGTACACGGAACTCTCCGCCGAACTGTCGGCGCTCATGCGCACGGGGTGGGCGGACACCGAGCGGCACGACCTGGAGCTCGACGAGCAGGCCCCGTACGCGGCCCGCCGCCGCGCCGCGCTCTCCGCGCGCTTCCCCGGCGAGCGCCTGGTCGTCCCCTCGGGCAACCTCAAGGTCCGTTCGAACGACGACACCTACCCCTTCCGCCCGTACACCGGCTACGTCCACATGACCGGCGACCAGGCGCGGGACGGCGCGCTCGTGCTCGAACCGCGCGGGGACGGCGGCCACGACGCGTACTGCTACCAGCTGCCCCGGGACGGCCGGGACAACGACGAGTTCTGGACGGGCCCCACGGCCGAGCTGTGGATGGGGCGGCGCCGGTCCCTCGCCGAGTCGGCGCGCGTCCTCGGCCTGGCCTGCCGTGACGTCCGTACGGCGGCCCGCGACCTCGCCGCCGCCTCCACCGTCCCGACCCGGATCGTCCGCGGAGTCGACCCGGCCCTGGAGGCCGCCGTCACCACCGACGCGGAGCGCGACGAGGAGCTGGAGGAGGCGCTGAGCGACCTCCGGCTCGTCAAGGACGCGTGGGAGCTGGCCGAGATCCGCAAGGCCGTGGACTCCACCGTGCGCGGCTTCACCGACGCCATCGGCGAGCTGTCCCGCGCCGTCGCCTCGTCCGAGCGCTGGATCGAGGGCACCTTCTTCCGCCGCGCCCGCCTGGAGGGCAACTCCGTCGGCTACGGCTCGATCTGCGCCGCCGGCGAGCACGCCACGATCATGCACTGGACGGACAACGACGGTCCCGTGCGCCCGGGGGAGCTGCTCCTGTTCGACGCCGGCGTGGAGACCCGCACCCTCTACACCGCCGACGTCACCCGCACGCTCCCGATCAGCGGCACCTTCTCTCCGGTGCAGCGCAAGGTCTACGACGCCGTGTACGAGGCCCAGGAGGCGGGCTTCGCCGCCGTGAAACCGGGCGCCGCGTACCGCGACTTCCACGAGGCGTCCCAGCGGCACCTCGCGGCCCGGCTCGTCGAGTGGGGCTTCATCGAGGGGCCCGCCGAGCGGGCGTACGCCCTCGGTCTGCAGCGCCGCTTCACGATGGCCGGGACCGGCCACATGCTCGGCCTGGACGTCCACGACTGCGCGCAGGCCCGGAACACGGAGTACGTCGACGGGGTCCTGGAGCCCGGCATGGTGCTCACCGTCGAGCCCGGCCTGTACTTCCAGCCGGACGACCTGACCGTCCCCAAGGAGTGGCGCGGCATCGGCGTCCGGATCGAGGACGACCTGGTCGTGACGGCGGACGGGCACGAGAACCTGTCCGCGGGCCTGCCGCGCACGGCGGACGAGGTCGAGGCGTGGATGGCCAGGACCGCGGGCTGAGCGTTGTCCACAGGTGAGGCCGTGGGGTGGTTGTCCACAGGTTCACCGGACCGGGACGGGAGTGTCGGCCGACGCCGTTAGGCTTCTGGAATGGTCCTTCCGGAAGCTTCCCCCGCGACCCCCTCCGAGGCATCGGAGGTGCTGCACCGCGTCTTCGGCTACAGCTCCTTCCGCGGTGCTCAGCAGGAGATCGTCGAGCAGGTCGTCGGGGGCGGCGACGCCCTCGTCCTGATGCCCACCGGCGGCGGCAAGTCGCTCTGCTACCAGATCCCGGCGCTCGTCAGACAGGGCACGGGCGTCGTGATCTCGCCGCTCATCGCGCTGATGCAGGACCAGGTGGACGCGCTCACCGCCCTCGGGGTGCGGGCCGGATTCCTGAACTCGACCCAGGATCCGTACGAGCGGCAGACGGTCGAGCAGGCCTTCGTCGCCGGCGAGCTCGACCTGCTCTACCTGGCGCCCGAGCGGCTGCGTACGGAGGGGACGCAGCGGCTGCTCGACCGGGGCACGGTGTCGCTCTTCGCGATCGACGAGGCGCACTGTGTCGCCCAGTGGGGTCACGACTTCCGGCCCGACTACCTCGCGCTGTCCATGCTGCACGAGCGCTGGCCGAAGGTGCCGAGGATCGCGCTGACCGCGACCGCCACGGAGGCCACGCACGCCGAGATCGCGGCCCGGCTCGGCCTCCAGGACGCCCGGCACTTCGTCGCGAGCTTCGACCGGCCGAACATCCAGTACCGCATCGTCCCCAAGAACAACCCGCTCAAGCAGGTCCTCGAACTGATCCGCACCGAGCACGACGGGGACGCCGGCGTCGTCTACTGCCTGTCGCGCTCCTCCGTGGAGAAGACCGCCGCCTTCCTGGTGGAGCAGGGCGTCGACGCCCTGCCGTACCACGCCGGCATGGACGCCCGGACGCGCGCGGCGAACCAGGCCCGCTTCCTGCGCGAGGACGGGGTCGTGATCGTCGCGACGATCGCCTTCGGCATGGGCATCGACAAACCGGACGTGCGGTTCGTGGCCCACCTCGACCTGCCGAAGTCGGTCGAGGGCTACTACCAGGAGACCGGCCGGGCCGGCCGCGACGGGGAGCCGGCCACGGCCTGGCTGGCGTACGGACTGCAGGACGTGGTCCAGCAGCGCAAGCTCATCGAGGGCTCCGAGGGCGACGAGACGCACCGCCGGTCCCTGGCCACGCACCTGGACGCGATGCTCGCGCTGTGCGAGACGGTCGACTGCCGCCGGGTGCGGCTGCTCGCGTACTTCGGGCAGAGCGGCGAGCCGTGCGGCAACTGCGACACCTGCCTGACCCCCGCCGAGTCCTGGGACGGCACGGTCCCGGCGCAGAAGCTGCTCTCCACGGTCTGGCGGCTGGCGAAGGAGCGGCGCCAGAAGTTCGGCGCCGGCCAGATCATCGACATCCTGCAGGGCAAGAAGACGGCCAAGGTCATCCAGTTCGACCACGACGGCCTCTCGGTCTTCGGCGTGGGCGCCGATCTGTCGACCGCCGAGTGGCGCGGGGTCGTCCGCCAGCTCCTCGCGCAGGGGCTCCTCGCGGTGGAGGGCGACTACGGCACGCTCGTGCTGACAGAGGCGAGCGGCGAGGTCCTCGGAGGCCGCCGCGAGGTCCTGATGCGGAAGGAGAAGGCTCCCGCCGCGGGCTCCCGCAAGAAGGAGTCCGGTTCGCGTTCCGGCAAGGGCGCCCGCGTGCCGGTCGACCTGCCGGCGGAGGCCGTGCCGGTCTTCGAGGCGCTCCGCGCCTGGCGGGCCGCGACGGCGCGCGAGCAGGGCGTTCCGGCGTACGTCGTCTTCCACGACGCGACGCTGCGGGAGATCGCGACGCTGTTCCCCACGACGGTCCAGGAGTTGGGCACCGTCGGAGGTGTGGGCGAGGCCAAGCTCGCCAAGTACGCGGAGGGCGTCCTGGAGACCCTGGCGGAGAGCGGCGGCTCCGGGGCGGCAGCGGCAGCTCCGGAGACACCTGCGGTACCGAAGGCCGCGACGCCGCGGCCTTCGGCGCCGCGGGCGGCGTTCGACGAGGAGCCGCCGCCCTTCGACCCGGAGGAAGAGCCGCCCTGGGACGACTGGGAGTGAGCGACCTCGGACGGTGCCCCGGACAGTCCCCCGGGCGGTCCGGTCCGTCAGGGCCGGTCGGCGAGGTGCGCGTCGGCGGAGGGTAACGGGCCGAGGGCGAGGCCGGGTTCGCCGGGAGCCGGTTCGAGGTGCCGATGGACGCGGCGGAGCAGGGAGCCGAGCAGCTCGCGCTCCTCCGCGTTCAGCGGCGCCAGGATGTCGTCGTCGGTCGACGCGATCTCCGCGTTGAGCGCCGCCAGGAAGGACCTGCCCTCGGGCGTCAGCCGTACGACGACACGGCGCCGGTCCGCCGGATCCCGGTCGCAGTCGACATGGCCCGTCCGCACCAGATCGTTGACGATCTTCACCAGGTCGCTGGCGTTCATGTCGAGCCGGGCCGCGAGGACCGTCTTCATCTGCGGACCGAGATCGGCGACCATCGCCATCACGGTCAGGTGCCACAGGCGGAGCCCGTGCGCGGACAGCTTCTCGGTGAGCCTGCGGCGCGCGGCCTTGCCGAGCGCGTACAGCAGATAGGCGTGCAGGTTCAGCACGCTGGGCGGTGTCGTGCTCAGCGACCGCGGGCCCATGGGCCCTGCGGGAGCGGGGAGTTGCGCGAGGACGTCGGGCCGCGCGTCTCCCGTGGGGGACGGCGCGGCCAGCAGGGCGGTGAAGCCGCCCGGAGCGGGATCGATCGTCAGATCGGTGTGCGCGAGCGAGCTGAAGACCTGCGCCCAGTCCGTCGGGACGTTCGATATGCCGACGACGGCGAACCTGGTGCCGTTCGCGTCGTGAGCGGTGCCGGAGGTCACCCGGTGTTCCATGGATCTCTACCTGTTCCCCGTACGAGTTGGGTGAACCCAACCCAGTCATTCCGTATGGAGCCGGCGCCCCCAGGACCGTCTGGGGGCGCCGGAGTTCGGGTGGTCAGGGGCGGCTGGTGAGGTAGCCGCCCATGGAGGTGAAGTACTCCGTCGCCGGCAGCTCCCGGCCGTCCTCGGTCCGTACGCGGGTGATCGCGAGGCCGTGGTTGCGGCCGGTGCGCGCGTCGGCGCCGGCGACGATGACGACGCCCTCGCCCTCGCGGTAGAAGATCCGGCCGGGCGTGCCGCCGTAACGGCCCTCGGAGACCACGGCCGAGAGGACTTCGAGGCGCTTGCCCTTGTGGAAGGCGAACGCGGCCGGGTAGGGCGCGGACTGGGCGCGGACGAGCCGCTCCAGGACGTCGGCGGGCCAGTCCCAGTTGATCCGGATGTCCTCCTCGGACCGCTTGTGGAAGAAGCTGGCCTGCGAGCGGTCCTGCTTGGTGAACTCGGTCTGCCCGGAGGCGATCAGGTCCAGGGCGCCGACCGTGACGGGGGCGATGAGGTCGACCGTCTTGTGGAACAGGTCGGTGGCGGTGTCCGTGGGCCCGATCGGCACCGCGCGCTGGTCGACGATGTCGCCGGCGTCGAGCACCTCGTCCATCATGTGCGCCGTGACGCCGACTTCCGACTCGCCGTTGATCATCGCCCAGATGATGGGGGAGAAGCCGGCGTACTTGGGCAGGAGGGAGTCGTGGATGTTCAGCGTGCCGTGGCGGGGCAGCGTGTAGATCCGCGGCGGGATCCAGGTCCGCCAGTTGTTGGCCACGATGATGTCCGGGTCGGCGTCCTTGAGCCGCTGGAACAGCTCCTCGTCGTCGGGCCTGTTGCGGATGACGACCGGAACGCCGTGCTCCTCGGCCAGGTCGGCGACCGAGTCGCTCCAGATCTTCTCGTACGCGTGCTCGCTCTTGGGGTGCGTCACGACCATGACCACGTCGTGCTCGGAGTCCAGGAGAGCTTGCAGGGTGCGGTGCCCCCAGGTCTGGTAACCGAACATGACGACCCGCATGGGGTTCCTCCTCAGAAGAGCGAATGACCGCGCCAAGTAAAGCAAGCCTTACCTAAGGATGCAACGGCCCCTCATTTCACGCCCGTTCGCCGCCGTCATCTCTCGCTTGTCCGATTTGCCCAGTCGACAGTTCAAGCCAGGTCAGGTTAGCTTTACCTAAGTTCGGCTGGCCGGGGTCAACGGCGAGGTCGGCGACCGTCTTTTCACCCACGCCTCACTGGCGGCTGTCCCGCACGATGGGAGTGACATGTCACAGGTTCTTCCTGGCGACACCCCTCTGGTCCACGACCTCATAGGTATCGGCTTCGGGCCGTCCAATGTGGCCATGGCGATCGCGCTGAGCGAGCACAACGCTCGCGTCGGGAGGCAGGAGGCGGTCACTGCTCACTTCTTCGAGCGCCAGGCGAGCTTCGGCTGGCACCGCGGCATGCTGATCGACGACGCCACCATGCAAGTCTCCTTCCTCAAGGACCTGGTGACGCTCCGTAACCCGTCGAGCGAGTACACCTTCCTGCGCTATCTGCAGAGCAAGGGCCGGCTGATCGACTTCGTCAACCACAAGAACCTCTTCCCGCTCCGCGTGGAGTTCCACGACTACTTCGAGTGGGCCGCGGCGAAGGTCGACGACATGGTCTCCTACGGCCACGAGGTCGTCTCGGTCGAGCCCGTGGTGCGCGACGGCGTGGTCGAGTACCTCGACGTCACCGCCCGCTCCGGCGCCGAGACCGTGGTGCACCGGGCCCGAAACCTCGTCATCGGCACGGGACTTCGCCCCCTGATGCCGGAAGGCGTCGAGCGGACCGACCGCGTCTGGCACAACTCCGACCTGCTCGCCAAGGTGGACGGGATCGAGGGCACCGACCCCAAGCGCTTCATCGTGGTCGGCGCCGGCCAGAGCGCCGCCGAGAACGTGGCGTACCTGCACCGCCGCTTCCCGCAGGCGGAGATCTGCGCGGTCTTCTCCCGCTACGGCTACAGCCCGGCGGACGACAGCAGCTTCGCGAACCGGATCTTCGACCCGGCCGCCGTCGACGAGTACTACACGGCTCCCGACGACATCAAGCGCCGGCTGATGGACTATCACGGGAACACCAACTACTCGGTCGTGGACATCGATCTGATCGACGACCTGTACCGGCAGGCGTACCAGGAGAAGGTGCTCGGCAACGAGCGGCTCCGCTTCCTCAACATCTCGCGCCTCACGGGCGTCGAGGAGGCCGGGGACACCGTCCGCGCCACCGTCACCTCCCTCGTCACCGGGGAGGAGAACGTCCTCGACGCCGATGTGGTCGTCCTCGCCACCGGCTACAGCCAGGCCGAGCCGCTCGGCCTCCTCGGCGACGTCGCCGGGCGCTGCCACCGCGACGAGCAGGGCCGGGTCCGGGTCGAGCGGGACTACCGCATCGCGACCGATCCCGAACTGCGCTGCGGCATCTACCTGCAGGGCGGCACGGAGCACACCCACGGCATCACGTCGTCGCTGCTCTCCAACACCGCGATCCGGGTCGGCGAGATCCTCGACTCGATCCTGGGCCGGCAGCCGGAGCCCGCGCCGGGCGTGCCCCAGCAGGTCGCCGACGGCATCGGCTCGGTCCGCTGACGCCGCGCGGCCGCTGACGCCCGGTCAGCAGGTCCCGCTCGGTCCGTCCGACGCGGCTTGTCCGTCCGGTCCCGCCGGCCCGTCCCGCACCGTCGGCCGAGGGGCCCCTCCTCCCCAGGACCCTTCCTCAAGCCCCCACTCGCCCCACCCGCCGCCTCGCGTCGTCGTACGCGGCGGGCGAGGCACGCACTGTGTCATCCCCGTGAAAGGAACATCCGTGTCCACAGGTACGCGCCCCTCTCTGACGCGCTTCGTCAGATACGTCCCCAGGGTGGCCGTCGCCACCGTCGCCGCGCTCGCGCTCTCCGCCTGTGGGGGCGGCAGCGAGAAGGCGGAGTCCAAGTCCTCGGGCGAGGCGAAGCCCTCCGCGTCCACCGCCTTCCCGGTGACCGTGGAGCACAAGTACGGCAGCACGACCATCGACGCGGAGCCGAAGAAGGTCGTCACCCTGGGCCTGTCGGACCAGGACGCGGTTCTGGCGCTCGGGATCAAGCCGGTCGGGGCGGTGGACTGGTTCAAGGAGACGCCGTACGGCAAGTGGCCGTGGACGAAGGACAAGTGGGGGTCCACGAAGCCGGAGATCGTCGGCGAGCGCGACGAGTACAACATCGAGAAGATCGCGGCGCTCAAGCCCGACCTGGTGATCGCCCAGTACTCGGGCATGAAGAAGGAGCAGTACGACACGCTCTCCAAGTTCACCAAGGTCGTCGCCCAGCCCAAGGACCTCCCCGACTACGGAGCGTCCTGGCAGGTCATGACGCGGCAGATCGGCAAGTCCCTCGGCAAGACCGCCGAGACCGAGAAGCTGATCACCGACATCGACGCCCGCTTCAAGGCCGTCCGTGACAAGCACCCCGAGTTCGCGACGAAGACCATCGCCGTCGCCGACAGCTTCGAGGCCGGCAAGTACTCGGCCTTCACGAAGACCGACCCGAAGGCGATCTTCTTCAACGAGCTCGGCTTCAAGCTGAAGCCCGAGATCGACACCCTGGCCAAGCCGGGCTGGAACGTCGCCGAGCTGAGCGCCGAGAAGCTGAACGTCCTCGACGTCGACCGGCTGGTCTGGGTCACCTCCAGCACCGAGGCCAACGAGCGCATCAAGGCCGAGCCGCTCTACAAGAAGCTCAAGGTCAACTCGGAGAAGCGCGACCTGTTCGTGCCCTACCAGGACCCGGACATCGGCGCCGCGTTCTCCTTCAACACCGTCCTGTCGATCCCGTACGCCATCGACCAGGTCGAGCCGCTGATCGCGGCCATCAAGTAAGAGCCGTCACACCGGCATCCCGCCCGTCCGCCGAGCTCTCGCGGACGGGCGGGCCTCACTGACGTACCACCAGGGAAAGGCCCATTCGAACGATGTTTGACGTCGCGTCGGACCGGACGTCCGCTTCCGGAACACCCGTCACGGGCGGGCAGTCCGGCATCTGGCTGGCCCAGCAGATCGACCCGGACAGCTCCGCCTACAACATCGTGTTCGCCCTGGACCTGCGCGGCGACGTCGACCTCGACCGTCTCGCCGCCGCCGTGCGGCAGTCCGTCGGCGAGGCCGAGAACCTGCACGTGCGCGTCACGGCCGAGGACGGCGTCCCCCGTCAGACGCCCGCCCCCGCCCCCTTCGACCTTCCCGTCGTCGACCTGCGCGGCGCCGCGGACCCCGCGCGCGAGGCCGCCGAGTGGATGGCCGCCGACCGCGAGCGACCCGTGGACCTGGCCGGTGGCCCCCTCTTCGGCCACGCCCTGCTGCGCCTCGCCGACGACCACGTCCTCTGGTACCAGCGGTACCACCACATCGTCACCGACGGCATGGGCGTCGCCCTCGTCACCCGCCGCGCCGGTGAGCTCTACACCGACGGCGACCTGGCCCCCGCGCCCCGCGACTGGGCGCTCTCCCGCCTCGTCGACGCCGACCGCGCCTACCGGGCCTCGGCCGCCCACCAGGACGACCGCGCCTACTGGCTGGACCGGATGGCCGGCCGCGCCGAACCCGTCCGCCTCGTCGAGCGCGCCCCGCTGCCCATGACCCGGCGGCTGCGCCGTACCTCGGAGCTGTCGGCCGAGCGGACCGGCCGCCTGAACGCCGCCGCCGAGCGCGCCGGCACCCGCGTCTCCCGGGTCCTCGTCGCCGCCGTGGCCGCCTACCTGCACCGGGTCAGCGGCGAGCAGGACCTCGTCCTCGGCCTGCCGATCGCGGCCCGCCAGGACGCCGCGTCCGCCGAGGTCCCCGGCATGGTCTCCAACATCGTGCCGCTCCGCCTGGCCGTCCGCCCCGGCACGACCGGCGCCGAACTCCTCACCGCCGTACGGCACACGGTCGGCGAGGCGGTCGCCCACGGCCGCTATCGCGCCGAGGACCTGGCCAGGGAGCTGGGCCTGCCCGACGGTGTCAACGAACTCGTCGGCCCCACCGTCAACGTCCTGCCCCGCCCCGAGGACCTCCGCTTCGGCGACCACGCGACCGAGCTCGAACCGGTCTGGCTCGGCCCGGTCAGCGACCTGGCCCTGAGCTTCGCCGAGTGCGACGGCGGGCGCGGCCTGCGCGTCCACCTCGACGCCGACGCCGCCGTCTGCGACGAGGAGACCCTCCGGGGCCACGAGACCCGCTTCCTCGCCCTCCTCGACGCCTTCACCGAGGACCTCGACCGGCCGGTCGGCCACATCGAACTGACCTCGCCCGCCGAACGGTCCCGGATCCTCGGCGAGTTCGGCGTCGCCCCCTGCGACTCGCCCGAGCTGACCTGGCCCGAGGCCTTCGAGCAGCAGGTCCGCCGCACCCCCGACGCCGTCGCCCTCGTCTGCGAGGACGTGGAGCTGACGTACGCCGAACTCGACGCGCGGGCCAACCGACTGGCCCGGCTCCTGCTCACCCGGGGCGTCGTCGCCGAGGACGTCGTCGCCGTCGCCGTCCCGCGCTCCGCCGAACTCGTCGTCTCGCTGCTCGCCGTGATGAAGACCGGCGCCGCCTACCTGCCGCTGGACGCCGACCACCCGCAGGACCGGATCGCGTACATGCTCGCGGACGCGGGCGCCCGCACGGTCGTGACCACGCACGAGCTGTCCGCCGCCCTGCCGGACGCCGCCGGCGTCACCCACCTGCTGCTCGACGAGCCGTCGGTCGCCGCCGAGTGCGCCGCCCTCGACGCCTCGGACCTGAACCTGGCGATCGCGCTCGACCAGGCCGCGTACGTCATCTACACCTCGGGTTCCACCGGCCGGCCCAAGGGTGTCGTCGTCTCCCACGACGGCGTCGGCAGTCTCGTCGCCACGGCCACCGAACGCATCGGCATCACCGCCGAGAGCCGCGTCGTCCAGTTCGCCTCCGTCGGCTTCGACGTGACGGTCTGGGACCTCATCATGTCGCTCTGCGTGGGCGGCCGGATCATCGTCGTCCCCACCGAGCGCCGCGTCGCCGGGCCCGCCCTCACCGAGTACATCGGCCGGCACCGCGCCACCCACATGATCCTCCCGCCGTCCCTCGTCTCGGCCCTGCCGCAGGAGTGCGAGCTGCCCGACGGCGCCGTCCTGATCGTCGGCACGGAAGCGGTGCCCAGCGAGCTCATCGCCCGCTGGCACGGGCGGCTCCAGGTCGTCGTCGCGTACGGGCTCACCGAGGCCACCGTCAACTCCACGCTCTGGGTCGCCACCACCGACCGTCCCGGCCCGGCGCCCATCGGCGAACCCGACCCCAACACCCGTGCCTACGTCCTCGACTCCGCGCTCCGGGTCGTTCCGGTCGGCGCCGAGGGCGAGCTGTACGTCGCCGGGCGCGGCCTCGCCCGCGGCTACCTCGGCCGGCCCGGCCTCACCTCCGAGCGCTTCGTCGCCGACCCGTACGCCGACGAGCCCGGCGCGCGGATGTACCGCACGGGCGACCGCGTCCGCTGGGGTGCCGACGGCAACCTGGAGTTCCTCGGCCGCTCGGACGGCCAGATCAAGATCCGCGGCCACCGCATCGAGCCCGGCGAGATCGAGAGCGCCTTCATGGCCTGCGAGGGCATCGCCCAGGCCGCCGTCCTGGTCCGCGAGGACCACCGCAGCGCCAAGCGGCTCGTCGCCTACCTGGTCGCCGAGGCCGGTACGGACCCCGAGGCCGCCGTCGCCGCGGCGCGCACCCGGATCGCCGAGGCGCTGCCCGACTACATGGTCCCCTCAGCCGTGGTGCGCCTCGACGGGCCGCTGCCCCTGACGCCCAACGGCAAGCTGGACGGCCGGGCCCTGCCCGAGCCCCGGTGGACCGCCACGGCGGGCGGCGACGCGCCCACGACGCCCGCCGAGACCGCGCTCGCCGCGCTCTTCGGCGAGGTGCTGCGGCTGCCGGCGGTCGGAGTCCACGACAGCTTCTTCGAGCTGGGCGGCGACAGCATCGTCGCCATCCAGCTGGTCAACCGCGCCCGCGAGGCCGGGCTCGCGATCACCCCGCGCGACATCTTCCGCCAGCGGACCGTGTCGGCGCTCGCCCGGACCGCCGACTCGGCCGCGGCCCCCGCGGCCTCCTCCCGGGCCGTCGTGCCCGCTCTCGACGAGGACGCGCTGCCCGTCTCCCCGCTCCAGGAAGGTTTCTTCTTCCACGCGGAGTTCGACCGGGACGCCGCCGACCTCTACGTCGTCCAGGAGCTCCTCGACCTCGGCGGCACCGTCGACCCGGCCCGGCTCAAGGACGCGCTCCAGCTGCTCCTCGACCGGCACCCGCTGCTGCGCGCCGCGTTCCGCCAGCTTCCCGGCGGCCAGCTCGTCCAGCGCCTCGCCGACCACGCCGAACTGCCGTGGAGTGAGGCCGACACCGCCTGTACATCGCTCGCGGAGGTGCTGCGGCAGGACCGCGCCGAGGGCTTCGACCTCGCCCGCCCGCCACTGATGCGGGCCACCCTGATCCGCGACGGGCAGCGCCACCGGCTGCTGCTCACCCTGCACCACATCATCGCCGACGGCTGGTCCGTCTCCGTCCTGCTCCGCGAACTCAACCCCGCCTACCGGCGCGAGACCCTGCCCGAGCCGCCCGCGCCGCAGCCGTACCTGGCCTGGCTCGCGAGCCGGGACCTGGACGCCGCCCGCGAGGCCTGGCGGCACGCCCTGGCCGGTCTGGACGGCCCGACCCGGCTGCCCGCCCTCGCCACCGGCGACCAGGCAGGCGCGCCCGTCGCGCTGCCCGAGCACGTCGACGTCCGGCTCCCCGAGTCGCTCACCGCCGACCTCACGGCCCGCGCCCGCAGCCACGGACTGACCCTCTCGACCGTCGTCAACGGGACCTGGGCGCTGCTCCTCGGCGGTCTCACCGGCAGCCAGGACGTCGTCTTCGGCACCACCGTCTCCGGCCGCACCACCGAGGTCGAGGGCCTCGACGCGGCCGTCGGCCTGTTCATCAACACCGTGCCGGCCCGGGTCACCCTGCGCGCCGGCGAGTCGCTCGCCGAGCTGCTGCTGCGCGTCCAGGACGAGCACGCCGGGCTCCTGGACCACCAGCACCTCGGCCTCGCCGAGATCCAGCGGATCGCGGGCGGCGCCGGCGGCGGCGAACTCTTCGACACCCTCGTCGTGTTCGAGAACTACCCGACCGGCGACCTCGCCACGGACGCCGACCCGGAGGCGCTCCGCCTCAGCGGCGCCGAGGTCTTCGACGCCGTGCACTACCCGCTCGCGCTCATCGTCGAGCAGGGCGGCGACGGGCTCGCGCTGCGCTTCAAGTACGACGCGGCCCGCCTCGACCAGCTCGCCGTGGCCGTCATCGCCCACCGCTTCGAGGCTCTCCTCCGGACCCTGGTGGCCGACGCCGACCGCCCGGTCGCCCGCGTCGGGCTGCTCTCCGAGCGCGAGACCGAGCGCCTCGCCGCGCTCAACGCCACCACGCACTCGCTGCCGGACGGGGACGCCACCCTCGCCTCCCTCTTCGCCGCGCAGGCGGCCAGGACGCCCGCCGCGCCCGCCGTCGTCTTCGAGGGCACCACCCTGTCGTACGCCGAACTGGACCGGCGCGCCGAGGCCCTGGCCCGGCGGCTGCGGGCGCGCGGCGCGGGCCCCGAGCGGTTCGTCGCCGTCGCCGTGCCCCGCTCCGCGGAGCTGATGGTCGCGCTGCTCGCCGTGCACAAGGCGGGCGCCGCCTACCTGCCCGTCGACCTCGACTACCCCGCCGACCGGGTCGCCTTCATGCTCGCCGACTCCGGCGCCCGTACGGTCCTCACCACCGCCGAGGCGTCCGGACGACTGCCCGGCGCGGCGGCGGACCTGGAACACGTCCTGGTGGACGGGCCGGCCGAGGAGGTCCCCGACACCGACGTCGTCCACGCCCGGCCCGACCACCCGGCGTACCTGATCTACACCTCCGGCTCCACCGGCCGTCCCAAGGGCGTCGCGGTCACCCACCGGGCGATCGTCAACCGGCTCGCCTGGATGCAGGACGCGTACGGGCTCGACGCCGACGACCGGGTGCTCCAGAAGACCCCGTCCAGCTTCGACGTCTCCGTCTGGGAGTTCTTCTGGGCGCTGATCGAGGGCGCGACCGTCGTCCTCGCCCGGCCCGACGGCCACCGCGACCCGGCGTACCTCGCCGAACTGATCCGTACCGAGCGGATCACCACCCTGCACTTCGTGCCGTCGATGCTCGCCGCGTACGTCCAGGTCATGGAGGCCGCCCCCGGCGCACCGGAGTGGGCCGCGAGCCTGCGCCGCGTCTTCTGCAGCGGCGAGGCCCTCACCGGCCCCGACGCCCGCCGCTGGTCGGAGCTGACCGCCCGGCGCGGCACGGGCCCCGTGCCGCTGCACAACCTGTACGGACCGACCGAGGCGGCCGTCGACGTCACGTACTTCCCGTACGAGGGCGGCACCGAGCTCGCCGTACCGATCGGCCGGCCCGTCTGGAACACCCGCCTGTACGTCCTCGACTCCTTCCTGCGCCCCGTCCCTGACGGCGTCCCCGGTGAGCTGTACCTCGCCGGCGTCCAGCTGGCCCGCGGCTACCACGACCGGCACGGCCTGACCGCCGAGCGGTTCGTCGCCGACCCGTTCGGCGAGCCCGGCGCCCGGATGTACCGCACCGGCGACCTGGTCAGCCGGCGCGCGGACGGCGCCGTCGAGTACCTCGGTCGGACCGACCGGCAGGTCAAGGTGCGCGGCAACCGGATCGAACTGGGCGAGATCGAGGCCGCGTTGGCTGCCCTCCAGGGCGTCGCCCGCGCCGCCGTGATCGTCCGCGACGGCGCCCTCCTCGGCTACGCGGTGCCGGCTCCCGGCGCCGCCCCGGACGCCGAGGCGCTCCAGCGGGCGCTCGCCGAGGCGCTGCCCGCGGCGATGGTCCCGACGGCCGTCATCACCCTCGCCGAGCTGCCGCTCTCGCCCAGCGGCAAGCTCGACCAGAACGCCCTGCCCTCGCCGTCCGTCGCCCCCCGGGCCGGCGGACGCGCGCCCCGCGACGAGCGGGAGCGCGCCCTGTGCGAGATCTTCACCGACGTCCTCGGCCTCCCGGGGATCGGTGCCGACGACGACTTCTTCATGCTCGGCGGCGACAGCCTCAGCTCCATCTCCGTCGCCACCCGGGCCCGTGAAAGGGGACTGACCATCAGCCCGCGCGATGTGTTCGAGCACCGTACGCCCGCCACGCTCGCCGCGACGGCCGCGCAGGTGCCGGACGAGCCCGCCGCCGAGACCGCCCCCGAGGCGCCCGCGGCCGCGGTGACCGTGTCCGCCGCCGACGCCGGGCAGGCCGCCGCCGCCCTGCAGGCGATGCTCGCCGCCCAGGCCCAGTCCGGCGCCGCCGTCGACCCGGCCCTGAAGGCGCTGCTCGACCAGCTGACCGCCGGTGCTCCGGCGGAGCCCGAGGCCCCCGCGCCGCTCGGCGGCCTCGAACTGACCGAGGAGGAGACCGCCCGCGTCGAGGCCGTGGCCGGGCTCCCGGTCGCCGACGTCTGGCCGCTCTCCCCGCTCCAGGAGGGCATGTACTTCCACGCCACGTACGACACCGGTGACGCCCTCGACGTCTACCTCTCGCAGGAGACCCTCGACTTCGACACCGCGCTGGACGCCGACCGGCTGCGCGCCGCCGGCCGGGCGCTCCTGGAGCGCAACGCGAGCCTGCGCGCCGGCTTCACCAGCGACGGCCTGCCCCGGCCCGTGCAGTTCATCGCCGACGGCGCCGAGATTCCGCTGACGGTCACCGACCTCGGCGGACTCTCGCCCCAGCAGCGGACCGTCCGGATGGACGAGCTGCTCGCCGCCGACCGCAGGCAGCGCTTCGACCTGTCGGCGCCGCCGCTCTGCCGCCTGCACCTCATCCGGCTCGGCGACGGGCACGACCGGCTCGTCGTCACCCATCACCTCATCCTCTGGGACGGCTGGTCCGCGTGGCTGTTCCTGGAGGAGCTGTTCACGCTCTACGAGCGGGCCGGCGACACCACCGGACTGCCCGCCCCCGGCTCGTACCGCGACTACCTGGCCTGGCTGGACCAGCAGGACACGACCCGGGCCCTCGGCGCCTGGCGCGACGCGCTCGCCGGCTTCGACGAGCCGACCCTGGTCGCCCCGACCGGCCGCGACGCGGGCCCGGTCCTCCCGGCCGACCTCGACGCCGTCCTGTCCCGGGAGACGAGCGACCGGCTGCGCAGCCTCGCGCGGCAGCACGGCCTCACCCTCAACACGGTCCTCAACGCTGCCTGGGGCCTGGTCCTCTCGGCCATGACCGGCCGCTCCGACGTCGCCTTCGGCACGGCGGTCGCGGGCCGGCCCGCGGAGGTGCCCGAGGTCGCGGGCATCATCGGCATGTTCCTCAACACCATCCCGGCCCGGGTCGCGTTCGCCCCGGACGAGCCGCTGCTCGACCTGCTGCGCCGCATGCAGTCCGAGCGCGCCGCCGTCATGCCGTACGAGTACGTCGGCCTCGGCACGCTCCAGCAGGAGACCGGGCACCGCCGTCTCTTCGACACCCTCTTCGTGCTCCGCTCCGCCGACGGCGAGGACCGGGCCGCCGCGCTCCGGCAGCGCCACGGCATCACCGACGTGTCGAACGTCGACGGCACGCACTTCCCGCTCACCCTGATCGTCACCCCCGAGACCCGGCTGCGGGTCACCCTCGCCGCCCGGCCCGACCTCTTCGACGTGGAGGCGTCCGCCACGATCCTGGCCCGGTTCACGGCCGTCCTGGAGCGGATCGGCGAGCTGCTCGCCGCCCCGGACGCCCGGACCGCTCGCACGGTCGCCGTGGACCTGCTACTGCCGAAGGAGCGCGCCTCGCTGACGGCCGAGTGGGCCGGCAGCCGGGAGCCCGTGCCGAACGAGACCATCGCCGACATGCTGACGGCCCAGGTCGCCCGCACCCCGCACGCGGTGGCCCTGGTCTTCGGCGAGCGGTCCCTCACGTACGCCGAACTCGACGCGCACATCAACCGGATCGCCCGCCTGCTCCTCGCCCGGGGCGCGGGCCCGGAGAAGGCCGTGGCGCTCGCGCTGCCCCGGTCCATCGACATGGTCGCCGCCCTCTTCGCCGTCCTGCGGACCGGCGCCGCCTACCTGCCGCTCGACCTGGACCACCCGGCCGACCGGCTGCGGCTGATGATCGAGGACACCGGACCGCTGTGCGTGGTCTCCACCGAGGCCGTCGCGCCGACCCTGCGGGGACCCGGCGGAGCGCCCGAACTCCTCCTGGACGACCCGGCCGTGGCCGCCGAGCTGGCGGCTCTGCCCGGCGGGGAGATCACCGACGCCGAGCGGCCCGCCTTCGCCCACGACGTCGCCGACCGGCTCGAGCACCCGGCGTACGTCATCTACACCTCCGGCTCCACCGGCCGGCCCAAGGGCGTCGTCACCCCCTACCGGGGCCTGACGAACATGCAGCTCAACCACCAGAAGGAGATCTTCGACCCGGCCATCGCCTCGGCCGGCGGGCGGCGCCTGCGCATCGCGCACACCGTCTCCTTCGCCTTCGACATGTCGTGGGAGGAGCTGCTCTGGCTCGTCGAGGGCCACGAGGTCCACGTGTGCGACGAGGAGCTGCGCCGCGACGCCGAGGCCCTGGTCGCCTACTGCGACCGGTACGAGATCGACGTCGTCAACGTGACGCCCACGTACGCCCAGCTGCTCATCGAGGAGGGCCTGCTCCAGGACGAGGAGTCGGGCCCCGGGCACCACCGCCCCGCGCTTGTCCTGCTCGGCGGCGAGGCCGTCTCCGACACCGTGTGGTCGACGCTGGCCCGCACCCCGGACACGTACGGCTACAACCTGTACGGGCCGACCGAGTACACCATCAACACGCTCGGCGGCTCGACGACCGACAGCCGCACCCCCACGGTCGGCAGGCCCATCCGCAACACCCGCGCCTACGTCCTGGACGCGATGCTGCGCCCGGTCCCGCCCGGCTGCCCCGGCGAGCTGTACATCGCCGGCACCGGCCTGGCCCGCGGCTACCACGACCGCCCCGGCCTGACCGCCGAACGGTTCGTCGCCGACCCCTTCGGCGAGCCCGGGGAGCGGATGTACCGCACCGGCGACCTCGTACGGGAGCGGTACGACGGCCTCCTCGACTTCCTCGGCCGCACCGACGACCAGGTCAAGATCCGCGGCTACCGCATCGAGCTCGGCGAGATCTCCACGGCCCTGTCCTCGCACCCCGAGGTCGCCCACGCCGCCGTCGTCGTCAACGAGAGCACCGGCACCAAGCGCCTCGTCGGCTACTTCGCGCCGGAGGCCGGCACGGAGCCGGGCGAGGAGCTGATCCAGCGACTGCGCGAGCACCTGAAGGCCGGGCTGCCCGACTACATGGTCCCCTCCGCGCTCGTCCCGGTGGAGACGCTGCCGCTCACCGTCAACGGCAAGCTGGACGTACGGGCCCTGCCCGCCCCGGACTTCGCGGGCTCGGGCACCAGCCGCGCCCCGCGCACCCCGCGCGAGGAGACGCTCTGCGCCCTCTTCGCCGAGATCCTCGGCCTGCCCGAGGGCAGCGTCGGCATCGACAGCGACTTCTTCGAGCTCGGCGGCCACTCGCTGCTCGCCACCCGGCTCGTCAGCCGCGCCCGGACCGCCCTCGACACCGAACTCGCCATCCGCGACCTGTTCGAGGCGCCGACCGTCGCGGAGCTCGTCGAGCGCGCGGACCGCGCCGGCAGTGCCTCGCGGCCGGCCCTGACCGCGGGGGAGCGGCCCGACGAACTGCCGCTCTCCCACGCCCAGCAGCGGCTCTGGGTCATCCAGCAGATCGAGTGCACCTCGGCCGCGTACAACTTCCCGCTGGTCATGCGGCTGCGCGGCGCCTTCGACGCCGACGCGTGGGCCAGGGCGCTCGGCGATGTGACCGCCCGCCACGAAGCCCTGCGCACGGTCTTCACGCAGCGCGACGGCCAGGCGTTCCAGCGGGTGCTGCCCGCCGACCGCGCCTGGCAGCCTGTGGAGCGCATCCACGACGTCACCGAGGACCAGGTCCCCGACCTGGTGGAGACGCTCGTCAACCGGCCGTTCGACCTCGCCACCGAACTGCCCGTGCGCACCACGGTGATCGGCCTCGCCCCCGAGGACCACGTCGTCGTCCTGCTGCTCCACCACATCACCACCGACGAGTGGTCGGACCGCCCGTTCCTCCGCGACCTGGCCACCGCCTACGCGGCCCGCCTCGCCGGCGCGGCACCGGAGTGGGAGCCGCTGCCCGTCCAGTACGCCGACTACGCCCTCTGGCAGCAGCGTCTGCTCGGCGACCCGGCGGACGCCGACAGCCTGGCCGCCCGCCAGCTGGAGTACTGGCGTACGACCCTGGACGGCGCCCCCGAGGAGCTGGAGCTGCCCACGGACCGGCCCCGGCCCGCCCGCCCGGCGTTCTCCGGCGCCGAACTGGACATCGCCTTCGACGCCGACGTCCACGAGGGCCTGAAGCGGCTCGCCCGCGAGACCGGCGCCAGCATGTTCATGGTCGTCCACGCCGCCGTGGCCGCGCTGCTGCACCGCATGGGCGCCGGTACGGACATCCCGCTCGGCTCGCCCATCGCGGGGCGCGGCGACGAGGCCCTCGACGACCTGGTCGGCTTCTTCGTCAACACCCTCGTGCTCCGCACCGACCTGAGCGGCGATCCGTCCTTCACCGAGCTGCTCGCCCGCGTCCGGGAGACCGACCTCGCCGCGTTCTCGCACGCGGACGTGCCGTTCGAGTCGGTCGTGGAGAAGCTCAACCCGACCCGCTCGCTCTCCCGGAACCCCCTGTTCCAGGTGATGGTCGGCTACCACGCCCGTACCGGCGACGGCCTCGAACTGCCCGGCCTGCGCGCCGACTACGTGCCGTTCCGCATCCGGTCCGCCAAGTTCGACCTGGTGTTCAGCTTCACCGAGCACACCCCGGCCGACGGTTCCACCGGATCCCTGGCCTGCCGCCTGGAGTTCGCCACCGAGCTGTTCGACCACGAGACCGTCGAGCGCCTCGGCGTGCGCCTGCGGGCGCTCGTCGCGGCCCTCGTCGCCGCACCCGAGGAGCCCGTGTCGCGGGCCGAGATCCTGGCCGGCGGCGAACGGCACCTGGTCCTGGAGGGCTTCAACGGCACCGCCCGCGAGGTCGACGAGGAAACGTTCCCGGCCCTGTTCGCGGCGCGGCTCGCCGAGCGCCCCGACGCGGTCGCCGTCGTGGACCGCGACCGGACCGTCACGTACGCGGAGCTCGACGCGCGCGCCAACCGGCTCGCCCGGCTGCTCGCGGCGCGTGGCGCCGGAGCCGAGAGCGTGGTCGGTGTCGCCGTGCCCCGGTCGGTCGACATGGTCGCCACGGTGCTCGCCGCGCTGAAGCTGGGCGCCGCGTTCCTGCCGCTCGACCTGGTCCACCCGGCCGACCGGCTGACGTACATGATCGAGGACTCGCGGGCCGCGCTCGTGGTCGGCACCGAGCCGGTCGCCGGCAAGATCCCGCAGGTGGCGGGCGCACCGGTGGTGCTGCTCGACGAGCCGTCGGTCGCCGCCGAACTGGCCGCCCTGCCCGAGAGCGCCGTCGAGACGGCGCCGGTCCACCTCGACCAGGCCGCGTACGTCATCTACACCTCCGGCTCGACCGGACGCCCCAAGGGCGTCGTCGTCCCGCACGAGGGCATCGCCAGCCTCGTCGCCACTGCGGTCGACCGCATGGGCCTGGAACACGACAGCCACGTCCTGCAGTTCGCCTCGATCGGCTTCGACGTCTTCGCCTTCGAACTGTCCATGGCGCTCTGCCACGGTGGCCGGCTCGTCCTCATCACGGACGAGGCCCGGGTCGCGGGCCCGGCGCTCACCGACTTCCTGGCCGAGCACGCGATCAGCCACATGATCCTGCCGCCGTCCCTGGTCTCCGCGCTGCCGCCCGGCTGCGCCCTGCCCGAGGGATCGACCGTCCTGGTCGGTACGGAGACGGTGCCGCCGGACGTGTTCGAGCGGTTCGGCGCCACGGCCCACCTGATCTGCGCCTACGGACTCACCGAGGCGACGGTCAACTCCACGCTGTGGGCCTCCCGGGAGCACGGCGGCCGCCCGTCCGGCCGGGTGCCCATCGGCCGGCCCGACCCCAACACCCGTTGCTACGTCCTGGACGACCACCTGCGGCCCGTCCCGCCGGGCGTCGTCGGCGAGCTGTACGTGGCAGGCCGCGGCCTCGCCCGCGGCTACCTCGGCAAGGCCCCGCTGACCTCCGAGCGGTTCGTCGCCGACCCGTTCGGCGCCCCCGGCAGCCGGATGTACCGCACCGGTGACCGCGCCCGCTGGCGCGCGGACGGCAACCTCGACTTTCTCGGGCGCGTCGACACCCAGGTGAAGGTCCGCGGCTTCCGCATCGAGCTGGGCGAGATCGAGGCCGCGCTCGCCGGACACCCCTCGGTCGCCCAGGCCGCCGTGGTGCCCGACCGCGACGGCGACATCGTCCGCCTGGTCGGCTACGCGGTGCCGGAGGCCGGAGAGGTGGATCCGCAGGACCTGCGCGCCCATGTCGCCGGGCAGCTGCCCGAGTACATGGTCCCGGCGCTCGTGATCGCGCTCGACGGACCGCTGCCGCTGACCCCCAACGGCAAGCTGGACCGCAAGGCGCTGCCCGTACCGGACTGGGCGGCGATGACCGGCGACGCGCAGCCCGCCAACGCGACACAGGCCCACCTCGCCGAACTGTTCGGCGAGATCCTCAAGCTGGAGAAGGTCGGCGTCCACGACAACTTCTTCGCGCTCGGCGGCCACTCCATGGCCTCGATGCGGCTCCTGGGCCGGATCCGCGCCGAGTTCGGTGTGGAGCTGAGCATCCGCGACGTCTTCGACGCACTGACCGTCGCCGGCATCGAGGCCAAGCTCAAGGGCGCGGCCACGGCCCGCCCGGCGCTGCGGACCGGGGCGTACCGCCCCGAGCGGCTCGCCGAGGCGGCGCCGGTGCAGCGCTGGCAGTGGGACGCCCACTACGGTCGCGAGCGTGCGGCGGCCTTCGACCACGCGCTGGTGCTGCGCTCGCCCGGTGGCCTGGACGCCGCCGCGCTGTCCGCCGCGCTCACCGACGTGGCCGAGCGCCACGAACCGCTGCGCACCCGGTACCGCGAGGACAAGGGCACGCTGTACCAGCTTCGGGCCAAGCCCCTGGCCCTGCGGACCGAGACGTGCGACGACCCGGAGGCCCTGGAGGCACGCCTCGCCGAACTGGCGGCCGGCGCGCCCCGAGCCGACCGCGAGGCACCGCTCGGCGCCCACCTCCTGACCGCCGGCACGGGGGAGCAGGCTCTGCTGCTCACCATGCAGTACCTGGTCGTCGACGAATGGTCGGTCGTACCGCTCTTCCGCGACCTGACGTCGGCATACCAGGCCCGCACGGAAGGCCGGGCCCCCGAGTGGCAGCCGCTGCCGGTCTCGTACCGGGACTACGCCCACTGGGCCCACGAGGTCCTCGGCGACCTGGGCGACCCGGAGAGCCTGGGCGGCCGCCAACTCGGCTACTGGACCAAGGCGCTGGAGGACGTCCCGCCCAGGATCGCCCTCCCGGCGGACGGCCCGCGCCGCGCGGGCGCGCCCGGCGCGGACCACGTCGGCTTCGTCCTCGACGAGGAGCTGCACGCGGGCGTGGACGAGCTGGCCCGGGCGACCGGCACCAGCATGTTCATGGTGCTCCACTCCGCGCTCGCCGCGGCCCTCACCGCCCATGGCGCGGGCACGGACCTGCCCATCGGCACGATGGTCGCGGGCCGTACGGACGACCAGCTGGCCGACCTGGTGGGCTGCTTCTTCAACACGGTCGTGCTGCGCACGGACACCGGGGGCGACCCGACCTTCGCGGAGCTGCTGTCCCGCGTACGGGAGACCACGCTCAGCGCCCTCGACCGGCAGGACGTCCCGTTCGAGGAGGTCGTCCGGGCGACCGGACTGCCGCCGAAGGGCCCGCAGGTCATGGTCATCCACCACGAGCAGGCGGACCTGGAGCGGCTGGAGGGCGGCATCGGCTCCCTCGAAGCCGTACCGACCGGCTCCACCCGCGCCGATCTGACCCTCAGCTTCTACGAACCGCAGGGCGACGGGCCCGTCCACTGCGGCCTGATCCACGCCACCGACCTGATCGGCACCGCGAAGGCGCGGAGGCTCGCCGACGAACTGCAGAGGCTGCTGCGTAGTGTGGCAGCCGACCCCGAACAGCCGCTCTCGGAGCTTTTCACCACCATGTCCACAAGGAGTGACCACGCATGAGCACCAACCCGTTCGAGGACCCGCAGGGCAGCTTCCTGGTCCTGGTCAACGACGAGAACCAGCACTCGATCTGGCCCTCGTTCGCCGAGGTCCCCGCCGGCTGGCGGGCCGTCTTCGGTGAGGACACCCGAGAGGCGTGCCTCGCGTACGTCGAGGAGAACTGGAAGGACCTGCGCCCGGCGAGCCTCGCCACCGCCCAGCAGGGCTGACCGGACCCCGGGACCCCCGGGACACAGAGACGCCGCCGCCCGTGGAGCACTCTCCACGGGCGGCGGCGTTTCTTGAGGACGGGGTCCGAGAGGTCTCTTGAGGACGGGGTCCTAGAGGGTGTCCACCCAGCTCCGGAGCAGCTCCTCCCGCTGCGCCACCCGGGGCGACGACCCCTCGTCCCATGTGCGACCCCACTCGGCCATCGCGGCCAGCGTGGTGGCCATCGTCGCGGCGCCGTCGGTGAGGCGGGACAGGAGCGCCTGGGAGAGGTCGGCCTCCGCCGCGGAGTAGCCGACGGCGGCGGCCGCGTACACCGGGAGCTCTTCCTCGCCGTCCTGTGATTCCAGCCGCAGCGTCATCAGCGCCGGGCCGCTGTTGGACGGCCCCGGGCCGCCCGGCATCGCGAGGTTCACCACCGTGTCGAGCGCCATCTCCGTGACCGCGCCGATCTGCCGCTTCAGGGTCTTCACGGGGACGGCCGACATCGTCAGGGCCCGCACGTCCTCCCACAGGAAAAGGCGCGACTGCCCGTCCCCGAGGGCCAGCACGCCCTCGGGGGTCAGCCGCACCCCGGGAGCCAGACCGGCCGGCTTCGCGCCCACGTACACATCGCCTTCGGCGATCCAGAACAGGCCCACCATGGCCATCGGTTGCTCACTTCCCCCGACGACCATGCCGTCGTTGTCACGTACACCAAACAATCGGAACGCCCTCCGCAACGCGCGAACGACCTGGGAAGTTCCCCTCCGGGCATGGGCGCGAGAAGTACGGGGAGGTGCGCGGGAGGGGGACGGGCGGTGATGTCAGTGACGCCGCGTAGCGTTGGGGGTAACGATCAACAGCACGGGGGAGACCGGCGCATGGGCACGCGTGTCGAGAACGGCGGCTACACCGCGGAACTGACGGACGACCTGGAGGTCGTCTACCGCAATCCCCAGGGGCGGAAGGTGAAGAACGTCCCCGAACCCCTCTCCGGAACACCGGAGCTCGGCCTGATGCTCAAGACCTGGACGCAGCTGAAGAAGCAGCGCGAGGCGTGCCGGCAGCGGGCGCGCGCATGGGCGCAGGCCGGGGCGCGCGTCCCGCGCGCGCTCGCCGATGCCGATCGGCTCTGGGCGGAGGCTCTTGAGTCCGAGGCCGTCGACCTCGCCGACGATCGGGGCGACGGCGGTCTGTGGGCGCGTACGTACACCGGGTTCGACGGCCGCACGCTCACGCTGCTGCTTCCCGAACAACTCGTCCCGTACCGCGACCGCTTGATGCGCGAGGAGGGCTGGGAGCCGGACGGCTGCTTCTCCACGGGCATTCCGGACCCCTCCGACGGGGAACTGCCGTTCCCCGAGCGGGTCGTCGCCGCGCACCCGGGATACGAGGAGCTGGCCGCCCAGAAGCTCATCGCCCTGCAGGACCGCACGAGCGGGTGGAGGTTCCTCTTCAAGTACGACGTCGACGTGATCCTGCGTGAGCTGGAGGAGTCGGCTCCCGCGCTGATGGTCACCCTCCTCGACGAGTTGGCCGACCTGGCCCTGGCGAAGGACGAGCAGCAGACGGCCACCGCCTGGTTCGGGCGCGCCCGCACGGCCGAGCGGACGCAGGCGCACAAGGTCGACCGGAAGTGGCTGGCGGGCCGCTACCTCGCCTACGCCGAGGGCAAGGCCCTCTCCGCCACCGTTCTGCGTGCCTGGGCTCGCGACCTGGCCGTCAAGGGCGTGGCGACCGGGGCGGACCTCGCCGGCTTCCGCCACGTGGTCATCCGCCGCGTCCAGGCCTCGGGGGAGCTGTACCCGCAGCTGGCCGCCGACGTACGCAAGATCGCCAGGGCTGCCGGTCTCGAACCCGAGCGGGAACTTGCCACGCTGCTGGGAGAGGTGTGCGCGGTCGGCGCCATCTCGCTGGGCGACGACAAGTTCTGGACCGACTGCTTCAAGGGCTCCGCCATGGACCTCCTCGGCGATCACGCCCCCGAGGCGGTGCGTCAGGTGCTGGAGCTGCGGCCCAGGTGGTTCAGCGAGAATGCCAAGCTGTGGCGGGAACTGCTCGAACGCAGCGGTGCGCTGGCCCTGCTCAGTGGTGAGGCCGACGGGCTGCCGGCCGGCGAGGCCGCCGCCTGGCTGTCCGAGTGCGTCGATGTGAACAGCCAGCGGAACGGTCCCTGGCGGGTCATGTACGAGATCGCCGAGAGGATCGCGCCGCGGCTGGCCGCCGACGGTGTCCCCGTCGAGTTCTCGTACGACACCTTCGCCCGGCGGACCGACAGGAGGACCCCTCTCGACCTCATCGACCTGCTCCTCGAGCACGGCGCCCCGGTCGCCGACCCGCCGGCGCTCCTCGGCCCTTCGGAGCTGTACCACCTCCACCTCGTCCGCCGGCCGAAGCTGGAGTACCTGCGGGCCGACGCGCGCTTCGCCCGCGAACTGCGGGCGCGGGTGCGGGCCGACCTGGAGATGACCACCGGGAGCCAGGCGACCAACAGGTGGTACCAGCCGCAGGCCACCAAGGGCTGGGAGCAGATCCCCGCGCTCTTCGACAACCCGATCGGGCACGAGGAGATCCGCGCCTGGTCCGACTGTGAGCGGGCGAGGCTGCGCGCCGGGGTCGACTTCGAGGAGCTGATCCTGCTGCTCGGCCGCTACGCGCACGTGGGCGTGGCGACGGACCTGCTCCTCAAGGACGCGGACGCCGCCGCGGAGTTCGCGGCGGTGGACGTCATGCCGCTGCTGATGGCCGAACTGCCCGACACCGTCACACGTGAGCAGGTGGAGGAGCTGGTGGCCAGGCTCGAGCCGTACCACGTCGACGACGAGGGCGTACGAGGGGTCAATCGCGGACCGATCCTGGAAGCACTGCCGCAGCTGGGCGAACCGATCCACAGCCTGGCCGCACGCTCCCTGGTCATGGCCGCGAACTGCCGTGACGGGCTCGAGCGGTTGGTCCGGCGCTTCACCCCGGAGGAGGACCGTCCGACGTCCGAGCAGTCGCCCTCGCCCGAGGCGGAGTCGGACGATCCGGACGTCCGGATGAGCCGTCGGCTGGTGCGGCTCGCCGAGCACGGCACCACGGTCTGGGGAGGCGATCCGGCGCGGCCCGACGCCACGTTCGACAACCTTCCCCGTGACAACAGCTTCCGTCACACGCACGCCTGCGCCGCGCCGCTCGCCCTGAGCGCCGTCTCCGCCAGGGCCGGCGGCCGGACGGACCGGTCGCTGCGGGCATACGCCGCCCACCCCCTCCTCGCCGGGGAACCGGGCCGCTGGCGGATCGGCCGCTGCGAGGCGCCCGAGGACGGTACGGACGTTCAGCTGCCCCTCCCCGGGAAGGTCTTCCGCACGGCGACGTCCGCCTCCGTCGTCCTGGGCGGTGGCAAGTCCCACCGGATGCTGTGGGAGTACGCCCCCGACGGCTCCTTCTCCGAGGACGGTCCACTGGCCCCCGCGGGCCTGAAGCTCACGCGCGCCCATGTGCTGGAGCCGGTCCGTCCCGGCGCCTGGTTCGCGCGCTTCGCCGAGCTGTACCGCGAGCGTGGTCCGGCGCCCGCCCGCCCCGAGCTCGCGGAGGCCTTCGCCGCGCGGCTCGGCCTCACCGTGGCGGAGGCCACCGTTCTGCTGATGGCGCACGTCCCCTGCGCGCCGCACCAACTCGAAGACGAGGACGGCTTTCTCTCCCGTCACCCCAGCGCCGACATGGAGCCCTGGAACATCCGGCGGCAGGAAGCGGACGAGGCCGCCGGCGCACTGGCGTCCGCACTCGCCCCCAGGTTCGTCACGACGCTCTACGACAAGCTGCTCCCCGACGACCCCGAACAGCTGTGGACCACCGGCCCCGACGTCGACCGCGCCGCCGAGTGGTGGGCGCACGAGCTGGGCGCGCCCCTTCCCGTACCCACGGCGCTGCTGATCTCCGCCACCAAGGAGACCCTCCTACCCAAGGGCGAGCGCGCCCTCCACCGCGTGCACAGCCGCGACTCCCGGGCCTGGTGGCCCCACCTGCGACTGCCTGCCCTGCTCGGCCGCCTCGCGACCGGGGCAGACTGTCTCGACACCCACCGGTCGGCCCTGCTGGGTGAGCCCCAGGTCCTGGCGCTCCCGAGGACGGCCGCCTGGATCGCCTACCGCACCCAGGCCGGCGATCCGCTGCGCCCCGTGGTGGGCGCGGCCGTCTCCCGCCTGCGCGAGGAGATGGCGTCGGCCACGGGACCGCTCACCGTCTTCTCCCTCCAGAGCAACTACCTGATGGGTCCGCCCCCTTCGACCGAGGCGCTCGCCGCGCATCCGGCGGTCACGGAGGAGGCCGACCCGGTGTACGACGTACGCCACATCCGGGTGGACCCGGCCGCGCTCAAGGGGGCCGACGATCCGCTCCTGGACACGATGGACGCGTACCTCGACGCCGTTCTGCCCTCCCAATGGCTGCCCACCCTGTCCGGGCTGCCCGCCCTCGCGGACCTGCGGCTCCTGCTGAGCGACGACTTCGCCGCGCTGGGGGAGCACCTCACCGGCGATGGGGAGCGGGCCCCGGGCTGGGAGCAGAACCCGGCACGCTCGGTGCCGCAGCTCGTGGAGGAGTGCGCTACGACCTACGGACTGAGCGAGGACGCCGCGGCGCTCCACCTGATGCTGCTCGCCCTGCCGGACCCGTCGGACCGCAACGTCAAGGCGTGGACCGGGTGGAAGCCCACCCGGTTCAAGGCGGCCGAGGCTGAACTGGGCGCCTCGGGCCGCGTGCTGCGCGCGGTGCGGGCGCGAGCGGGCCGCTCCCTGTTCCTGCCGGGCGCCTGGCAGGAGCGGAAGCCGCCGCGCCTCCCGATCGAGGTGGCGAAGCTCGGCCTGCTGCCGCTGGCGAGGGAGCACCGGTCGACGTCCCACCTGGCCGCGGTGCCCTCGGCCCCCCTGCCCACACTGTTCGAGCGGGCGTGGGCGGGCCGCAGGGCCTGACGACCGTCAACCATCGACCCCACCGACGCGTCTGATGTTGCGCCGCACCGAACCAGAGGGAGCAAGCGTGGCCACCACGACAGAGCCGCCCACCGCACTCAAGGAACCCGACACCGACCCGCCCCCGTGGCGCATGCTCCTCGGATACGTCCGGCCGCACCGCTGGACGCTGCTCGGCGGGGCGGTGCTGTCGCTGGTCACCGGGGCCACCGGGCTCGCCCTGCCGCTGGTGGCCAAGTACCTCATCGACGCGCTCTCGGACGACCGTCCCATCACGGGCGCCCTGGTGCTGATGTCGGTGCTGGTCGTCGCGAACGCGGGCATCGGCGCGCTGGGCGGGTACGTCCTGCGCCGCACCGCCGAGTCGGTCGTCCTCGGCGCGCGGCGCACCCTGTCGTCGTACCTCCTCAGGCTGCGCATCTCCGCCGTGGACCGCACCGAACCCGGCGACCTGATGGCCCGCGTCACCTCCGACACGACCCTGCTGCGCGAGGTCACCACCGACTCGCTCGTGGGTTTCGGTACCGGTGGCCTGACGCTCGTCGCGACGCTGGTGATGATGGGCCTGGTCGACCCGGTCCTGCTGGCGGTCACGCTGGGCGTGGTGCTTGCCGCGGGCACGGTGATCGGCGTGATCGTGCCCCACATCAACAGGGCCAGCCGGCAGGCACAGGACGCGGTCGGGGCGATGGGCGCGTCCCTGGAACGCACCCTCGGCGCTCTGCGCACCATCAAGGCGTCCGGCGCCGAGCACCGCGAGGAGCAGGCCGTGCACGCGGCGGCCGAGGAGTCCTGGCGGCAGAGCGTACGGGCCGCCAAGTGGTCGGCGCTGGCGGGGAACACGGCCGGCCTGTCCATGCAGATCGCGTTCATCACCGTCCTTGCGGTGGGCGGCGCCCGGGTGGCGACGGACGCGATCGACGTAGGAACCCTGGTCGCCTTCCTCCTCTACGTCTTCTACCTGATGTCCCCGATCCAGCAGGTCGTCGGCGCGGTCACCCAGTACCAGGCGGGCGCCGCCGCCCTCGCCCGGATCCGCGAGGCGCTGCGGCTGCCGGCCGAACCCCCGGCCGAGCCCGCGCCGCTGCCGGAACCCGACGCCGAGCCGGCGGCGCTGGCCTTCGAGGACGTCCGGTTCCGGTACGCGGAGGATCTGCCGTACGTCCACCACGGGGTGAGCTTCTCCGTACCGCCGCGCGGCATGACCGCCTTCGTCGGCCCGTCCGGGGCGGGCAAGACCACGGTCTTCTCCCTCATCGAGCGGTTCTACGACGCGGAAGCGGGCCGCATCACGTTCGACGGCCGCGACCTGGCCACCTGGGAGATGTCCCACCTCCGCTCGTCCATCGGCTACGTCGAGCAGGACGCACCCGTCCTCTCGGGGACCCTCCGCGACAACCTCCTCCTCGGCAACCCGGACGCGCGGGAGGAGGACCTGCACCGAGTCGTCGGCACCACCCGCCTCGACGGTCTGGTCGAGCGACTCCCGAAGGGCCTGGACACCCTGGTGGGCCACCGCGGCACGAAGCTCTCCGGCGGCGAACGCCAGCGCGTGGCGATCGCCCGCGCCCTGCTCCGCCGTCCCCGCCTGCTCCTTCTCGACGAGGCCACGAGCCAACTCGACGCCGTCAACGAGGCCGCGCTGCGCGACACCGTCGCCGACGTCGCCCGCACGACGACCGTCCTGGTGGTGGCCCACCGTCTCTCCACGGTCACCATGGCCGACCGCATCATCGTCATGGACACGGGCCGCGTACGCGCCGTGGGCACCCACGGCGAACTCGTCACCACCGACCCCCTCTACGCCGAACTGGCCACCACCCAATTCCTGGCCACGGCCGCCACCTGATCGCCACGGCCGGGGCCGTTGGCGCCTGGCGTGAGGTGCTCGGAGGTGCCGAAGAGCAGGGCCGTATCCTGAAGCACGCGATGTGGGCACCGCCGATGCGCGTCGCAGCCGTCCGTCGCGGCCGGGCTCGCCCACGCCGGGTACCGGGTGCAAGGGGAACGAGGGGGAGTCGACAGTGATCAGCCTGGCCGCAGTGGGGGGAGTGGCCCTGGTCGAACTGGGCATGGCCCTGACTCCCGGACCGAACATGATCCACCTCGCCTCCCGCGCGATCACCCAAGGCCGCAGGGCGGGCCTGGTGAGCCTGAGCGGGACCGCCGTGGGATTCGTGTGCTACCTGGTGGCCGCGGCCGCCGGCCTGTCCGCTTTGTTCGCCGCCGTACCGCTGGCGTTCACGGTGGTCAAGCTCGCCGGGGCCGCCTACCTGGCCTACCTGGCCTGGGACATGCTCAAGCCCGGTGGCCGCTCACCCTTCGCTCCGGCCCAGGACCTGCCTCCCGTCTCGGACGCCCGCCTCTTCTCGATGGGGCTCCTGACCAACCTGCTCAACCCCAAGATCGCTCTCATGTACGCCGCCCTGCTGCCCCAGTTCATGGATCCGCAGGCGGGTCCGGCCTGGGCGCAACTGCTCCAGCTCGGCGGTGTGCAGATCATCGTGGGGCTCTCTGTGAACGCTCTGATCATGCTGGGCGCGGCACGGGTGTCGGGCTTCCTGGCTGCCCGGCCCCGCGTGATGACCGCTCAGCGGTTCGCGGCAGGGGGCCTGCTCGGTGTCTTCGCGCTGCGCACGGCCCTGACTCGCGGGCCCGCCTCGGCCTGAGCCCTGCGCGCGTCAGCGGTCACGTAAGGGAATGTGCCGCTTCGTAACGCCGAAGTCCCCGTTCCACTCACCGGAGTGGAACGGGGACTCCGTGGGTTCTACGCGTTACGCAGGGACCGCCGGCTCTCGGCGGCTGTCGGACCAGGCCGACCAGAGTTCGGCGTAGCGGCCGCCTGCCGCCACCAGTTCGTCGTGGGTGCCGGTTTCGACGACGCGGCCCTGGTCCAGGACGACCACGCGGTCGGCCGTCGCGGCCTGGGGGAGGCGGTGGGCGACCATCAGGCCCGTGCGGCCCTCCAGGGCGCGGAGGGCGGCCGTCTCCAGGACGCGGGCGCCCGCGCTGCCCGCGTCGGCGGTGGCCTCGTCGAGGATCGCGATGGGCGGGTCGGTGAGGACGAGGCGGGCCAGGGCCAGGTGTTGGGCCTGGGTCACCGTCAGACGGTGACCGCCCTCGCCCACGACCGTGGCGAGGCCGTCGGGCAGGCCGTCGACCCACTCCAGGGCGTCGACGTGGGTCAGCGCGGCGCGCAGCTCCTCGTCCGTCGCCCCCGGCCGGGCCAGCCGCAGGTCCTCGGCGAGCGGGCCCGCGAAGACGTGGACCTCCTGGCTGATCAGGGTGACCGCCCGCCGGACCCCGGCCGGGCCCAACTCGCGCGCGTCGACCCCGCCCAGGGAGATCGAGCCGGTCGCCGGGTCGTGGACGCCCGCGATCAGCTTCGCCAGCGTCGTCTTGCCCGCGCCGCTCGCGCCGACCAGGGCGACGCGTTCGCCGTTCCTGACCTCCAGGTCCACCGCGGTGAGGACCGGGTGACCGTCCACGTAGGAGTGGCCGAGGCCGGAGACCTTCACCGAGCCGTCCACGGGTGCGGCGGCCTGGCTGTCGGGCTCCCGTTCCGCCGGGAGGCTCGACACGCCCACCAGGCGCGCGAGGCTCGCGCCCGCGGACTGCGCGTCGTCGATCAGGAAGAGCGCGGCGTTGATCGGGTTGAACAGGCCGTGGAAGTACAGCGCCGCCGCCGTCGCCGTACCGATGCTCACCGAACCCGCGTCGACGAGGAAGAACCCGGTCAGCAGGATCGAGGTCATGCCGATGAACTCGGCGATGTTCAGGCGCGAGAAGAAGCCCGAGACGAGGTGCATGCCGCGCGCCGCCAGGCCGACCGCCGCCTGCGAGCGCTGCTCCAGGAGGTCGGCGTGCCGGCCGTTCAGCCGGAACGCCCGTACCGTACGGACGCCGCCGACGCTGTCGAGGAGCTGGTGCTGCAGGGCGCCGGTCGCCACCCGGTGGGCGGCGTAGATGGTCGCGGCGCGCGGGATGTACCAGCGGACCGTGAGGATGTGGACCGGGACGGCCACGAGCACGGCGAGCAGGAAGCGCCAGTCGAGGACGGTGAGGCCCACCAGCGTCAGGATGATCGTGAGGAACGCGCCGGCGAACTCGGGCAGCGCCTGCCGTACCGCCTTCGCGATCAGCGTGACGTCACCCGTGACGCGCGAGGTCAGGTCGCCGGAACCGGCCTGCTCGACCCGTTCGAGCGGCAGCCGCAGCGCCCGCGCGATGAACCGTTCCCGCAGATCCGCGAGGATCGTCTCGCCGAGCCTGGCCACGAGCGACTTGCCGATCGCGGTCGCGACGCCCCGGGCGACGGCGACCGCGAGCAGGAGCAGCATCGGCACGGTCAGCGCGCCCGCGCCGCTCTTGTCCACGACCAGGTCCACGATGCGGCCGAGCAGCGGCGCGGTCAGCAGCCCGATGCCCGTACCGACGACGAGGACGGTCACCGCCGTCACCGCGAGGAGGCGGTGGTGGCGCAGGAGTTCACGGACGACGGAGAAGGTCTGCGCACCGGTGGCGGTGGGCAGGAGCTCGCGTTCGGGCGTGCCGGGTCCGGATCCGGGTCCGTTCATCGTCCGTCCTTCGTCCTTCTTCGTCTCACGGGTGTCCTGAGGGGCCTTGTCCTGGGCGCTCGTCATGCCAGCACCGCCGCGCGGTACGACTCGTGGGCGGCGACCAGCTCCGGGTGGCTGCCCTCGGCGGCCACCCGGCCGTCGTCGAGTACGACCACGACGTCCGTGCCGGCCAGCAGCGCCGGGCTCGTCGTGACGAGGACCGTCGTGCGGCCCTTGCGGAGGTCGCGCAGCCGGGCCGCGATGCGGGCCTCGGTCACGGTGTCGACGGCCGTCGTCGGGTCGTGGACCACGAGGACCGGCGGGTCGGCCGCCAGCGCGCGGGCGAGTGCGACGCGCTGGCGCTGGCCGCCGGAGAGCGACCGGCCCCGCTCGGTGAGGACGGTGTCCACGCCGTCCGGCAGCGCCTGGGCGACGTCGTCCGCCGCGGAGGCCGCGAGCGCCGGGCCCACGTCGACTCCCTCCGTGTGCGCGCCCGCCCGTACGTTGGCCAGGAGGCTGTCCTCGAAGAGGTCGGCGTCGTGGTGGGCGACCAGGATCGCGCGGCGCGCGTCGGCCGGGCCGAGGTCGGTCAGCGGTACGCCGTCCAGCTCGACGCTGCCCTCGGCGGGGTCGAGTTCGCGGCCAAGGCAGAGCAGCAGGTCGTTGGCGGCGGCCGTGTCGCGGGCGACCACGCCGACGAGGCTGCCGGCGGCGATGTCGAGGTCGATGCCGCGCAGCGCGCCCTGGGTCACGCCGCGCAGGCGCAGCCGGCCGGCGACCCGCTCGGGCAGCTCGGCGGTCCCGGCCGCGACGGCCGGCGGCGAGGCGAGGACCTCGGCGATCCGGGCGGCCGAGGCACGACCCTGGGCGAACTCGCCGTTGACGTAGGTGAGGAGCTGGAAGGGGCCGAGGAGGTACTGGGCGAGGCCGACGGCCGCCACCAGCTCACCCACGGTGATGCTGCCGCTCATCGCGAGGTGCGCGCCGACCAGGCCGATGGCCGCGATGAAGATGCCCGTCAGGGCGAGGATCGCGCCGTCGTGCCAGGCCCGGCTGGTCGCGGCCCGCAGTGCGGCCGCGAGCGAACTCCGGCTCGTCTCCCGGTACCGGTCGACCGCCGCCGCCTCGGCGCCGATGCCCTTCAGCACCCGCAGGCCCCCGACCAGGTCGGCGGCGACACCCGAGGCGTGGGCGGCGTGCTCCTGCTCCGCCTCGCTGCGCCGCTCCAGCGGCCGGCTGATGACATGGCCGAGCCACAGCAGCGGCGGGACACCGAGCAGGACGAGGAGGCCGAGGGGTACGGAGATGCGGAGCAGGGCCACCGCGCTGACCGCCAGACCGGCGATCGCGGAGAGCGTGTACGGCAGCGCCGCCGCGACCGAGCCGACGCGGCGGGCGTCGCCGGTGGCGACGGCGGTCAGCGCACCGGGCAGCCGGCCGGCGTCGGCGCCGCCCCTCGGGTCGAGGACCCGGGCGCCGAGGTCGAGCCGGATCCGGTGCGCGGCGGCCTCGCCGGCGCCCTCGGCGAGCCGCGCGGAGTTCCGGTAGCAGGTCGACAGGATCAGGAAGAGACCGGCGAGCACCAGGAGCCAGCGCAGCAGCGCGCCCGACGAACCGGTCGCCACCGCCTGGTCGATGACCAGACCGATGACGACCGGGACGAGGGCCTCGCACGCCTGGTGCGCCATGCCGAGGAACGAGGCCACGCTGACGCGGCGGCGCTGATCGGCGAGCGCTCTGCGGAGGACGGCGCCCCCCGTTGGTCCTCCAGCGGGCATGCGGATCCTCCACAGAAAGGGGGTGTGATAGTTAGGTAAGGCTACCTTAAACACGGCTGGTGCCAAGGGTGCGTGGCACCCCTGGCGTCATCCTCCCAGCGTGCGGGGTGATCGGGAACGCACCCTCGCGTTGACCCCGCCCCGACTGTACGGTTAGCCTCACCTAAGTTCCATACGAGGGTGTGTCATCTCGCGTGCCACACACCCGTGTTCATCGCTTCGCGCGGCTCGCGGGGCGCTCGATTCCGCCGCCAGGGGAGTGGTCGTTGTCCGTCGAAACCCGGGCGGCGCCCGGAACCGAGACCGGTGATCCTGCCGGACCCGTCGTGCCCACGGCCCGTCCGGCCGCAGTGGCCCTCAGGAACCTCGGCCTCCTCGTGACGGTCGGCGCGCTGGTCCTCGTCTCGCTCGTCAGCGTCTGGGTCGGTACGCGAGGCATTCCGTTCACCTCCGTCTGGCAGCTGCTGTGGTCGCCCGACGGCTCGGAAGCCTCCGTCATCGTCCACGACTACCGGATCCCCCGAACCGTGCTCGGCCTCCTCGTCGGGATGGCCCTCGGCCTCTCCGGCGCCCTGATGCAGGCCTTGACCCGCAACCCGCTCGCCGACCCAGGACTGCTCGGCGTGAACCTGGGCGCCTCCGCGGGCGTCGTCGTCGCCATCGCCTTCCTCGGCGTGGCCGCGCCGCTCGGCTACGTGTGGTTCGCCCTCGCCGGCGCCGCCGCCGCGTCCGTGGGCGTCTTCCTGCTCGGCTCCTCCGGGCGGAAACTGGCCACCCCCGACCGGCTCGTCGTCGCCGGAGCGGCCGTGACCGCCGTGCTGTACGCCTTCAACTGGGGTGTCCTGCTCTTCGACCCGGAGGCCTTCGACCAGTTCCGCTACTGGACCGTCGGCTCCCTCGCCGGCCGGTACGGCGACATCGTGCTGCTCATGCTGCCGTTCGTCGTCGTCGGCCTCGTCCTCGCCTTCGTCCTCGCGCCCTCCCTCAACGCCCTCGCCATGGGCGAACAGATGGGGCGCGCCCTGGGCGTCCACGTCGGCCGGACCCGCGTCCTCGCGGCCGTCGCCGTGATGCTGCTCTGCGGGGCGGCCACCGCCGCGGCCGGACCGATCGGCTTCGTCGGCCTGGCCGTTCCGCACGTCGCCCGGTTCGTCGCCGGCGCCGACCAGCGCTGGGTGTTCGCGTACTCGGCGCTGCTCGCACCGGTCCTGCTCATCGGCTCCGACGTGCTGGGCCGCGTGCTCGGAGCACCCGGCGAGGTGCAGGTCGGCATCGTCACCGCGTTCCTCGGGGCGCCCCTGTTCATCGCGCTGTGCCGCCGTCGAAAGCTGGTCATGCTGTGAGCGCCGTACGGGAGACGGACGTCTCCACCCTCAAGACCCCGCCGCAGCCGCAGCCCGTCCCCCGCGTGATCAGCGGCCGGGTCGTCCGCGCCGGATCGGGCGGCCTCTCGCTGCGCTTCCAGGGCCGTACGATCGCGGTGACCGCCCTGCTGTTCCTCGCGCTCGTCGTCGTCATCGGCATCACGCTGACCACCGGCGACTTCAAGCTGACCGTCGGAGAGGTCGTCGGCGCCCTCACCGGAAACGGCTCCGGCGCCGCCGACTTCGTCGTCAACACCCTGCGCATGCCGCGCATCCTGACCGCGGTCTTCGTCGGCGCGGCCCTCGGCGTGAGCGGCGCGATCCTGCAGAGCCTCACCCGCAACTCCCTCGGCAGCCCCGACATCATCGGCTTCACCAACGGCTCGGCCGTGGGCGCGCTCGTCGTGATCATCGTGCTGCGCGGAAGCATGACCCAGATCGCGATCGGCGCCCTGATCGGCGGCCTCGCCACGGCCCTCGTCGTCCATCTGCTGCTGATCGGGCGCGGGTTGCAGGGGTTCCGGCTCGTCGTCATCGGCATCGGCGTCAGCGCCCTGCTGCTCGCCGTCAACTCGTACCTCATCACCCGGGCGACCTTCCAGGAGGCGCAGGAGGCGCAGGCGTGGCTGATCGGCAGCCTCGGGAACCGGCTGTGGATGCACGCCAACGCCATCGGACTCGCGCTCGCGGTCCTGCTGCCGCCCGCGCTGCTCCTCTCCCGCCGCCTCTCCATGGTCGAGATGGGCGACGCCACGGCGACGGCCCTCGGCGTCAACGTGACGCGGACGCGCACGATCCTCTTCATCATCAGCGTCGCCCTCGCCGCGTTCGCGACCGCCGTCACCGGCCCCATCGCGTTCATCGCCCTGGCCGCGCCCCGGGTGGTCCGCACCCTCACCCGCTCGTCCGGACCCGCCCTGGTGTCCTCCGCCCTCATGGGCGCCTTCCTGCTCGCCCTGAGCGACCTCGCCGTCCAACGGCTGTTCGCCCCCGCGCTGCTGCCCGTCGGCACGGCGACCGGCGCCGTCGGCGGCGCCTACCTCATCTGGCTGCTGATCACCGAGTCGCGAAAGAGCCGCGCATGACCGAGTCGCGAAAGCCGCCCATGACCGAGTCGCGAAAGAGCCGCGCATGAAAGAGCCGCGCATGACTGGAACGAAGAACGCCCCCGGCCCCCGGCTGCGCGCCGAGGACCTCACGCTCTCCTACGACCAGCGGACCGTCGCGACGGAGCTGAGCGTCGACATCCCCGACCACTCCTTCACGGTCATCCTCGGGCCGAACGCCTGCGGCAAGTCGACGCTGCTCACCGCGCTCGCCCGGATGCTCAAGCCCAAGGCCGGTCAGGTCTACCTCGACGGCGCCGCCATCGCCTCGTACCGCTCCCGCGAGGTCGCCCGCCGGCTCGGCCTGCTCCCGCAGTCCTCCAGCGCGCCCGGCGGCATCACCGTCGGCGACCTCGTGGCCCGCGGCCGGTACCCGCACCAGCGGCTGCTGAAGCAGTGGTCCGCCGAGGACGAGGCGGCCGTCGTCGAGGCGATGCGGCAGACCGGCGTCCTGGAGCTCGCCGACCGACCCGTGGACGACCTCTCCGGCGGCCAGCGGCAGCGGGTCTGGCTCTCCATGGTGCTCGCCCAGCAGACCTCCATCCTGCTGCTGGACGAGCCGACCACGTTCCTCGACATCGCCCACCAGGTCGAGGTCCTCGACCTCTGCGCCGAACTGCACGCCCGCAAGGGCCAGACCGTCGTGGCGGTCCTGCACGACCTCAACCAGGCCTGCCGGTACGCCACTCACCTCATCGTGATGCGTCCCGGCGGCGTCATCGCGGCCCAGGGCGACCCGGCCACGGTCATGACGGCCGAACTGGTCGAGGAGGTGTTCGGGCTGCGCTGCCGGATCATCGACGACCCCGAGACCGGCACCCCGCTGATGATCCCCGCCGCGCCCCGCCGCTTCGAGCCGGAAGCCGACGGGCCCTCCGACCAGGCGCCCGCCCCGGCGTCCGAGGACGCACCCGACGCTGCCGCCGTCCTCGCCGAGACCCCGTAGTTCCTACGAACGGACCGCCCATGATGCTCTGCACGAGGCTGACGAACGCCCGCGTCCTCACCATGGATTCGGACCACCCGGTCGCCCACGACCTGGGCATCTGGAAGGGCAGGATCGTCGGCCTGGACGAGGCCGTGACCTCCCTGCCCGCCCGCGAGGTCATCGACCTCCAGGGCGCCACCGTGCTGCCCGGGTTCGTCGACAGCCACGTCCACCTCGCGTGGACCGGCCTGAAGGCGAGCTCCCCGTCCCTCGCCGGACTCGCGCGTGTCGAGGACGTCCTCGACGTGGTGGCCGAGGCCTGCTCACGTAAGAACACCCCCGGCGCGTGGGTGAGCGTCGGCGGCTACGACCAGCGGGCCCTCGGGCGGCACCTGACGGCCACCGAACTCGACCGCGTCAGCCAGGGCCACAAGCTCTTCGTGATGCACCAGTCCGGCCACGCCTGCGTCGTCAACACGGCCGTCCTCGACCTGCTCCCGGCGGACGTACCGCACGAGGACGGCGTCCTCGTGGAGAGCGCGATGGGTGCGGTGCGCAAGCTGCGGCTCCCGTACGCGCAGGAGGAGCTGGCCGACGCCATCGAGTACGCGGCCCGCGAGTGCCTCACGGAGGGCATCACCGCCGTGGCCGAGGCCGGCATCGGCGGCGGCCTGCTCGGCCACAGCCCCGTCGAGCTCGGCGCGTACCAACTCCTGCGCGACCAGGGCCGGCTGCCCCTGCGGGTCCAGCTCATGCCGGGCGGCGACACGCTGCGGCAGGTCGGCGCGCACGAGCGGGACGGCATCCCGCGCGGGCTCGACCTCGGCCTGCGGACGGGCTTCGGGGACGACTGGCTCTCCGTCGGCGCGCTGAAGATCTACACCGACGGCGGCATGATGGCCCGTACGGCCGCGCTCACCGCCCCGTACGAGGGCTCGGACCACACCGGCCAGCTCCAGGCCGACCCCGAACACCTCACCTCCCTCATCGTCGACGGTCACCTGGGCGGCTGGCAGCTCGCCGTCCACGCGATCGGCGACCGGGCCGCGGACCTGGCGCTCGATGCCCTGGCGCGGGCGCAGGAGCTGCGGCCCCGCACCGACGCGCGCCACCGCATCGAGCACGCGGGCCTCATCCGCCCCGACCAGCTCCCGCGCTTCGCCCGGCTCGGCCTCAGCGCCGTCGTCCAGCCCAACTTCCTCCGCTACTTCGGCGACGACTACGCGACGATCATGGGCGCCGAGCGCGCCCCCTGGATGTACCGGGGCCGGGGCTTCCTCGACCACGGCGTCACGCTCGTCGGCAGCTCCGACCGGCCCGTCACGGACGGATCGCCGTTGCGGGCCGTCCAGTTCATGGTCGAGCGGGCTTCGACGTCCGGGCAGCTCATCGGCCCCGACGAGGCGATCACGGTCGACGAGGCGCTGTACGCGTACACGGTCGCCGGCGCGTACGCCTGCCGCTGGGACGACACCGCCGGCAGCCTCAGCCCGGGCAAGCGGGCCGACCTCGTGGTCCTCGGCGACGACCCGCGCCGCGTAGACACGTCCCGGATCGGCGACATCGAGGTCGTGGCGACCTTCGTGGACGGGCGAGAGGCGACGACCGGGAAGAAACTGTGACGGGGCCGGCGGACTCGCCGCTGGAGCGCCACGCGCCCCTCTGGCAGGGCACCCAGGGGCCGTCCCGCTGGGTGATCTGGCACGCGGCCGACGGCGAGGACATCGTCTTCGACCGGGAGTTGAACATCCCGGCCGAAGTGGAGGACGCCGAGCTGGCGGAGGTCGTCAGCCGGATGCGGCGGGCCGGGGTGCCGGAGAGCGACGACTATCCGGGGCGGCCCTGCTGAGCGGGACCGGTCGACTTGGCGGTCAATTCAAGTAAGGCTAACCTTAGTTCGACTGATCCGCCGGTTGGCGCGACGAGCCGATCGTCTCTGCGCGCACGGTGGACCGAGGAAGGAACGCCTTGACCACGGCCCCGCCGCGCCAGGCCCCGCTGTCGCCGCGCGCACTCACTCCGCTCGTCCTCCCCGCCCCGCCCGTCGCCCCGGATCTCACCGACCTCACGCATCTCCCCGAGGTCTCAGAGGTACCCGACCTCCCCGGCGGCGGGCCCCGCGTTCGGACAGCACGGCCGGAGGACGCCGAGGCGCTCGCCGCCCTCTCCCTGCCGTTCGTCCGCTCGGGAGCGCTCCGCGAGCGCCCGCTCTGCCTCTACGCCGACCAGGCGTCCGACTTCCTCGTCGCGGAGTCCCCCGGGGGAACCCTCGACGGCTGCCTCGGCCTGCGCACGTACGCCGCCGACAAGGCGGGCGTCCTCTACAACTTCTGCGTGGCCGGCCACCGTCAGGGCTGCGGCACGGGCGCCCGGCTCCTGCGCGCGGCACTGACGAAGGCCAGGACCCGCTCCCTTCGTACCCTGTTCACGGCGACGACCGGCGGCGGCGACCTCTTCCTCCGCCACGGCTTCACCCCCACCCACGCGACCCTGGCACCCCCGGCCTGGGCCCAGTCCCTGGACCCCCGCCGCAACGCCCGCATCCTGGCCCGAGCCCTCTAGGGGGCGTCTTGCCGATCAGGTCGGGCTCGCGTGCCCTGGCACCGTGCCTCGCCGCGTTGTCGTCGGTTGCCAACTCCCCCGTAGCCCTTCGGGCACGGGAGGTGCCCCCACCGCGTTGACGCCCTCCTCCGCCTTGCGATGCACGGCACCAGACCCCGCTCCCTGATCCGGCCTGATCCAAACGAACGGCCCTAGGTCCGCTGCCCGAGGTCGACATGGAGCGTTGGTGATCATGAAACCGTCGAACGACAGCATCACCGACCAGGCCCCGGCCGATCCGGCCGCCACGGAAGACATGCTGGCGAGCCAGCCCATCGGCTACTGGAGTGGCCTCGCCCACGAGGCCGTGACCCGGCATCTGCGGGACGCCATGGCCAGGATCGATGTCACGCAGCCGCAGTACTGGGTCCTCAACCGAGTCGACGGCGGGCCCAAGCCACCCAGCCGTGACGAGGTGATCGCCCAACTGACCCCCCTCGCCGACGGGCAGCGCGAAATACCTCGCGTCATCGACCAGTTGCTCCACCGCGGCCGGCTACGGACCGACGCCGAGCAGGACCTGCACCTCACCGACGCCGGCGAGGCCGCCAGGGCCCGGCTGCGCGGCCTTGTCACGGAGCTGCGCGCGGAGGTCCACAAAGGCATCAGCGACGAGGAGTACGTGGCCGCCCTCAAGGTGCTGCGCACGATGATCGCCAACGTCGAGGGAGCCGTTGTCTCGGCGCCATGAGAGGGCATCGTTGAACCCGAACCCCACCTGCCGCTTCTGCCTTCAGGCCATCGATCTCGACGAGGAAGGCGCAGCGACCGAGCTCAGGCTCGGTGCGGTTGACCCGGTGGGGCGGGGGCCCTCCGCGAAATGCCTCGACACGGGTCGTGACGATCGGGGATGCTTCGCGCGATGACCAGAATCACTGACACACCGCCCGCGTGGGACGAGCGCACCCAGCTCACGACGTTTCTCGACTACGCGCGGGGCACCGCACGCGCCAAATGCGAAGGCGTCTCCGAGGAGAACGCGCGCAAGGCTCTCCTGCCGGGCTCACCGCTGATGACCATGAGCGGATTGATCAACCACCTCCGCTGGGTCGAGTACTACTGGTTCCAAGTGGTCTTCCTCGGCGAGGAAGACCGGGCCCCCATGACGGATGAGGACCCCGACCGCGAGATGCGTATCGCCGTCGACTTCCCGCTCACGCAGTTGCTCGACGAATACGCCGAACAGAGCGCCCGCTACCGCGAACTGGTCGACGGAAGCGACCTGGACAAGCAGGCCCAGCGCACCATCCGCAACGGCGTCCACGTCGACCTGCGCTGGATCCTGCACCACCTCACCGAGGAGACGGCCCGCCACAACGGCCACCTGGACATCCTGCGCGAGATGCTCGACGGAGTAACCGGCTACTAGATCCGGCGGAGATCACGGGCGGAGCCAGAGTCGGATGGGGCCGAGTGCCCATGTTGCGCCTGGTGAGATCGGGAGGGGCGGCTGTGGAGCAGTTCTTTTGCACCCGAGGTCCAGGATCCCGCCCCTGAGCCTCGGCCGACGGCATCCGTGGGTCAGGCGGAGAGGATCTTCGGGAGGGCCTTCACCAGTTGGGCGGCCTCGTCGTCCGTCAGTGTCAGGGCCGGGGCCAGGCGTACGGTGGTCGGGTTCGCCGCGTTGACCAGGAAACCGGCGTCCTGCGCGGCCCGTTGGACGAGGGGGGCGACCGGTTCCGTGAGGGCCATGCCCAGGAGGAGGCCCGCGCCGCGTACCTCGGCGATCCGGGGGCGGGCCAGGTCCTCGATGCCCCGGCGCAGGGCGGCACCCACGCGGGTCACCCGGTCGAGCAGGCCCTCCGCCTCGATGGTCTCCAGGACGGCGAGGCCGGCCGCGCAGGCGACCGGGTTGCCGCCGAACGTGGAGCCGTGCGCCCCGGGGCCGAGGAGCGAGGTCGCTTCGCCGAAGGCGACCGTGGCGCCGATCGGCAGCCCGCCGCCCAGGCCCTTCGCGAGCGTGACCACGTCCGGGTCCACGCCCGAGGCGGCCTGGTGCGCGAACCAGTGGCCGGTACGGCCGATCCCGGTCTGCACCTCGTCGAGGACGAGCAGGGTTCCCGTCGCCCGGGTGATCTCGCGGGCGGCCCGCAGATAGCCCTCGGGCGCCGGAACGACCCCCGCCTCGCCCTGGATCGGCTCCAGGACGACCGCCGCGGTCTCCTCGGTCACGGCCGCGCGCAGCGCCTCGACGTCCCCGTACGGCACGTGCGTGACCTCGCCCGGCAGTGGCAGGAACGGCTCCCGCTTCGCCGGCTGGCCGGTGAGCGCGAGCGCCCCGAGGGTGCGCCCGTGGAAGCCGCCCTGTGCCGCGACCAGGTGCGGCCGCCCCGTCCTGCGGGCGATCTTGAAGGCGGCCTCCACCGCCTCCGTACCGGAGTTGGCGAAGAACACCCGGCCCCGCTCCCGGCCGAAGAGACCGAGCAGCCGCTCGGCCAGCGCGACGGGCGGCCCGGCCACGAAGAGGTTCGAGACGTGCGCGAGCCGGCCGATCTGGTCCTGGACCGCCGCCACCACGGCCGGGTGCGCGTGCCCGAGGGTGTTCACCGCGATGCCGCCGGTGAAGTCCGTGTACGCACGGCCCGCCTCGTCCCACACCGTGCTGCCCTCGCCCCGGACCAGGGCCAGCGGGGGAGTGCCGTACGTGTCCATCATCACCGCGCTCCAACGGCGCGTGAGCGGGGTGGCGTTGGCGTCGGCCTCCGCGGTCACCTGGGGTCCTCCTCTGTCCCGTTGCCGGGCTTCTCGTCCGGGACGACGGTCGTGCCCGGGCCCTCCTCGGCGAAGACGCCGCGCAGCAGGGCGTGCGGCACCCGGCCGTCCAGGACGTGGGCGCGCCGCACACCCCCGCGTACCGCGCGCAGACAGCCCTCCATCTTCGGGAGCATGCCGCTCGCGAGCCCCGGCAGCAGGGCGTCGAGCTCCGCCGCCGTGAGCCGGTCGATCACCTCGGTGCTGTGCGGCCAGTCCGCGTACAGCCCCTCCACGTCGGTGAGGACCACCAGGCGTTCCGCGCCGAGCGCGACGGCGAGGGCCGAGGCCGCGAGGTCGGCGTTGACGTTGTAGACCTCCCCGTCCTCACCTCGCGCCACGGGCGACACCACGGGGATGCGGCCCTGGTCGAGCAGCGTCCGTACGGTGCCCGGCTCCACGGCCACGACCTCGCCGACGAGCCCGATGTCCACCGGCCGGCCGTCCACCCACGCCGGGCGCCGTACGGCCGTCATGGTGTGCGCGTCCTCGCCCGACATGCCCACCGCGAACGGTCCGTGGGCGTTGAGCGCGCCGACCAGGTCCCGCTGGACCTGGCCGGTGAGCACCATGCGGACCACATCCATCGTCTCGGGCGTCGTGACGCGTAAACCCGCCTCGAACCTGACCTCCAGATCGAGGCGGTCGAGCATCGCGCTGATCTGCGGCCCGCCGCCGTGCACGACGACCGGGCGCAGGCCCGCGTGCCACAGCTCCACGACGTCCTGGGCGAACGTCCGGTGCAGCGCGGGGTCGACCATGGCGTTGCCGCCGAACTTGACGACGACCGTACGGCCCTGGAGCTCCTCCAGCCACGGCAGATCCGCGGCGGTCAGCCCGGCGGTCTTGCCCTCGGTCACCCCGGCCGCCTCCCCGGCGGTCGGTCCCGTCACCGTTCCCTGTCCGCTCATGAGCTGTACGCGCTGTTCTCGTGGACGTACTCGGCGGTGAGGTCGTTGGTCCAGATCACCGCGGAGGACTCGCCCGCGCACAGGTCCACTGTGATGGTGATCCGGCGCCCCGACAGGTCGACCTTCTCCCTGGACTCGCCCGCCGCGCCGTTCCGGCAGACCCAGACGTCGTTGATGGCCACGTCCAGGCGGTCCGGATCGAAGTCCGCCGCCGTCGTACCGATCGCGGACAGCACCCGGCCCCAGTTCGGGTCCTCGCCGTGCAGCGCGCACTTGAGGAGGTTGTTCCGGGCGATGGAGCGGCCCACCTCGACGGCGTCCTCCTCGGAGGCCGCGCCGACGACCGTCACCGCTATCTCCTTGGACGCGCCCTCGGCGTCCGCGACCAGCTGCCCGGCCAGGTCGAGACAGACCGCGTGCACGGCCTCGTCGAAGGCCGTGGCGTCCGGGACGATCCCCGAGGCGCCCGAAGCGAGCAGCAGGACGGTGTCGTTGGTGGACATGCAGCCGTCGGAGTCGACCCGGTCGAAGGTGGTGCGCACCGCCCGGCGGAGCGCCGCGTCGAGCGCGCCGGCGTCGACATCGGCGTCCGTGGTCAGGACGACCAGCATGGTGGCGAGGCCGGGGGCGAGCATCCCCGCGCCCTTGGCCATGCCGCCGACCGTCCAGCCGTCCCGGCTGACGGCGGCGGTCTTGTGCACCGAGTCCGTCGTCTTGATGGCGCGCGCCGCGTCCTCCCCGCCGTCCTCGCGGATCAGCTCGGCGGCGGTGTCGATACCGGCCGTGACCCGGTCCATCGGCAGCATGACGCCGATGAGTCCGGTGGAGCACACCGCGACCTCGTGCGGCTCGGTGTCCAGGACCCGCGCCGTCCGCTCGGCCATGAGCAGCGCGTCGACCGCGCCGGCCTGTCCCGTACAGGCGTTGGCGCCACCGGAGTTGAGGACGACGGCCGTGAGCCGGCCGTCGGCGAGGGCGCGACGGGTCCAGCGTACGGGCGCGGCCTGCACGCGGTTGGAGGTGAAGACGCCGGCGGCCGCGCGGGACGGGCCCCGGTTCACCACCAGCGCGAGGTCACGATCGCCGGACTCCTTGATGCCGGCGGCGACACCGCAGGCGAGGAATCCACGGGCAGCGGTCACGCTCAAGGAGCCACTCCATTCGTGGGCAGGCCCAGGCCCTCGGGCAGGCCGAGGACGAGGTTCATGCACTGCACCGCGCCACCCGCGGTGCCCTTGACCAGGTTGTCGATGGCGCTCACACAGATCAGCCGGCCGGCCTCCGGGTCCACGGCGAGCTGCACCTGGGCGGTGTTGGAGCCGAGGACGGCGGCGGTCGACGGCCACCGCCCGGGCGGCAGGAGCCGTACGAACGGCTCGTCGGCGTAGGCGGCCTCGTACACGGACCGCACCGCGGCCTCACCGCCGGCGGCGGCCTCCGGGCGCAGCCGGGCCGAGCAGGTGGCGAGGATGCCCCGGGACATGGGCGCCAGGGTCGGCGTGAAGGAGACCGTCACGTGCTCGCCCGCCACCAGGGAGAGGTTCTGCGTCAGCTCGGGGGTGTGCCGGTGGCCGCCGCCCACGCCGTACGGCGTCATGGAGCCCATCACCTCGGCGCCGAGCAGGTGCGGCTTGAGCGCCCGCCCGGCCCCCGAGGTCCCGCTGGCCGCGACGATCACCGCGTCCGGCTCGACCAACCGCGCCGCGTACGCGGGGAACAGCGCGAGCGTGACCGCCGTCGGAAAGCAGCCGGGCACCGCGATCCGGGTGGCGCCCTTCAACTCGTCCCGGGTGCCGGGGAGTTCGGGGAGGCCGTACGGCCAGGTCCCGGCGTGCCCGGAGCCGTAGAACCGCTCCCAGGCCTCCGGGTCGCGGAGCCGGAAGTCCGCCCCGCAGTCCACGACCACCGTGTCGGCGTCGAGCTCCCGCGCGAGCGCGGCCGACTGCCCGTGCGGCAGGGCGAGGAAGACCACGTCGTGGCCGCGCAGGGCGGCCGCGGAGGTCTCCGTCAGGACCCGGTCCGCGAGCCCGGGCAGCTGCGGCTGCACGGACCCGAGCGGGCGGCCCGCGCTGCTGTGCCCGGTGAGCGCACCGATCTCCACGCCGGGATGCGAATCCAGCAGGCGCAGGAGTTCCCCGCCCGCGTAGCCGCTGGCACCGGCCACCGCGACCCGTACGGTCATCTTCTTCGTTTCTCCCTGTCCGTGGGGGGCTGCGGTCACAGGATCGGCGCCGCAGGTCGCCGTCAGGGGGACTAGGTCACGCGTCCCGGCGAACGGCAGGTTGCGCCCTGCTGAGCAAGAGGTCCCGCAGCAGGGATTCGGTCGTGCACACCACGCCGCTGCGGGCGGCCCAGCGCAGCGCCATCGCGTGTTCCTCGGGGGAGAAGTCCGCCACGGCGTCCGCGACGACGAAGGGCTGGATGTCGTTCATGAAGGCGTCGGCCGCCGTCAGGAGGACGCCGAGATGGGCGTAGACACCGCAGATGATCAGCTGGTCACGGCCCTCGGAGCGCAGCAGCCGGCCGAGATGGCTGCGGAGGAAGGCGTTGTGGCGCACGTTGGCGAGCAGGTGCTCGCCGGTGCGCGGCGTGAGCGGCGCGACGATCGCGGCCGCGTCGGGCTCGTCCCCTATACCGGGGCCCCAGACGTCGGCGACCAGGCCGCGCTGGCCGGGCCGCTGGGCGGCCGGCTCGGCGCTGAAGACGACGGGCATCCCGAGGGTGCCGGCGAGCTCGCGCAGGGCCGTGATGTTGTCGACGAGTTCGACGACCGGGCTCTGCCCGGCCGGGAACGCCTCCACGAAGTGGTTCTGCATGTCGAGGACCAGGAGCGCGGCGCGCGCGGGGTCGATGGACCAGGAGACGCAGGAGCGGGGGAGGGCGGCGCGGTCGGGCAGGGGGTAGGGGCCGACGGTCGGCAGGCCCATGGGTGGTTCCTCCCCCCGGGTGGCGGGCACGGGTCCGCGCCGACCACCCCTGACGTGTGATTTAGCTTAGGGTAACCTAAGTGGTACCTGTCCGGGCAGGTCAACCCCTCATCGGGGCCGACGAGTTGCCCGGAGCGGCGGGGTGACGGGGCTACCGTCACGCGCGGGGCGAAGGGTGCCGGCGGTGGGAGCAGGAGGGCGTCGTGAGGATCCGCCGGACCTGCTCGCCGGCCTCGGCCGCGTCCCTGGCCTCGACGGGGAAGGGGATGCGCAGGTCGCAGTGGCCCTCGCGGTACTCGCACCGGAGCGTGATGCCGTACCGGTCCACGGCCAGCGGCAGCGCCCGGACCACCCCGTACGGCAGGCGGGACCCGGCGAGGACGACGAGATCGGCCACCATGTCCGCGTGGGCGTCGGCGAGATGCGTGAGCATCGCGGCCTCCTCCACGGCGAGCGCGTCGGGGCGCGCGAGGGTGTACGCGTCCAGGCTCACCTCCTGCGTCCCGGCGGCGGTCCGCAGCGTGACGCGCGCGAGGTCGAGCCGGAGCCCCTCGCCGCCACCGTTCCCGTCCGCCTCCTCGACCACGTCCGCCGGGCCTGCGGGGGCGAGCCAGCCCGAGATCGTCACCCGGGCGCGCACCCGGTCCCGCAGGGGGGTCGGCGCGATGTCGGTGAACTCGAGGAGGACGGCCAGGCTGCCGTGCGGCGCCGCGGCGACCTGGGCGGTCAGCGGGCTGTCGGCCTGGGCGGTGAGGGTGATCCGCCCGGTCCGCCCCACGGTGTGCATGCCGATGAGGTCGTAACACTGCCCGTCGGTGGTGAGCGAGAGCGAGACCGCCTGGGCCAGGATGGAGCGGACGCGCTCCGCGGCGGCCTGGTCGGACGGGGCGGTGTCGGTGACGGCGCTCAAGGCAACTCCTCGCGTGGCGACGGACATCGGAGCATCCGATGCGGCTTAGGTAAGGCTAACCTAAGTCACCCCTGAAGGTCCTGTCCACCCCACCGCGCGGTGGTGGCTCCCCTGCGATCTGCCCGCTCGCTTGTTCACCCGTCAGCCGGTTCGTCGGCTCGCTCCTCGATCGGCCATGAACGTACGCCTGCGCATGAAGGGCCTCCGGGCGCGACCCTCGTCAACGGCGGGGCGGCCGCGGGGATCGTGGGGGCGAGCTTCCGCCGGCCGTACCCCGGCTCGGCGTTGAAGGACTTCAGTCGCGTCCTCACCCAGGTCGAGGGGCAGCGCCCGGGCGGTTCCCCGTCCGCGCCCGTCGCGACGCTCACCACCGACCAGGCGTGGTTCGACCGTGTCGTCGACCGGGAGGCGAACACCCCTGAGTACCGGGCCTCCTTGCCGATCTGCCGACCGGGTCGACGACTTACCGGCGACGGGCTGCCCCGTACGTCCGTCACCACGAACGCGGACGTCAAGGCGACGTACTACGTCGAGGGCCAGGTGTACAGGGGAGGCGCGGGGACCGGCTTCGGCCATTCGACTGGGGCCGTCTCCGCGCCCGCTGAGGTGAGGTGAACACCGGGTCGGCAGGCGGAGAAAACGTACGGCTTTCGTCAAGGAACGGTCTCGGCGGTCGGCCTGCGGAACGGGCCGTACCGCTGTGACCTCTATGGTCGTGCACCGTCAAGATCGATCATGTGGAAGAGAACCATGCGCACACACCTCCGTACCGCCTCCACCGCCGCCGCCCTCGTGCTGGCGGCGCTCAGCCTGACCGCCTGCGGTGGTGACACCGACAAGGCCGGCAAGGCGGGCGGCGCGAGCTCTTCCGCCCAGGCTTCCGCGTCGGCCTCGGCCTCCGCTTCCGCCTCGGCGAGCGCCACCACCTCCGCGTCGCCCTCCAAGGGCACCTCGACCGGCGGTGGAACGGGTGGCGCCACGTCCGCGTGCACGACGAAGAACACCTCGGTCGCGTTCATCGCCTCCGCCCACCACGCCGGCGAGCAGGAGCCGGCCGCGGCGACCGTCAAGGTCACCAACACCTCCCAGGCGACCTGCACCCTCGTCGGCGCCAGCACCCTGGTGGCCAAGGACGACCAGGGCAAGGCCGAGCCGATCAGCGCCGACACCTCCGCGAACGGCACCGACGCCGTCGACATCAAGCCCGGCGCCTCCGCCACGGCGATGGTCCTCTACACCGACCTCAACTTCGAGGGCAGCGCCTCCGCCCGCGAGGTGTGCGCGATCCAGGCCTCCACGGTCGAGATCGCGCTGCCGGACGACGAGGGCCGCACCGTCAAGGTGACCAAGGCCAACGGCTCGGCCGGTACCTTCAACGTCTGCGGTCCGGAAGTGAAGTTCGACGGCTTCGGCAAGTAGCCGACAGCCGACGAGCCGAGGCCGCACCCTCGGCTCGTCGTCCGCCTCCGCGGATCAGTCGATGACCGCGGTCGCCTCCACCTCGACCAGGTGCTCCGGTACGTCGAGGGCCGCGACGCCGATCATCGTCGCCGGCGGCACCGGGGTGAACCCCAGCCGCGCGGAGGCCCGCTCGAGGCCTTCCATCAGCAGCGGCATCTTGTCGGGGGTCCAGTCGACGACGTAGACGGTCAGCTTCGCCACGTTCTGGAAGGACGCGCCGACCTCGGCCAGGGCGGTGGCGATGTTGACGTAGCACTGCTCGACCTGGGCGGGCAGGTCGTCCTTGCCGACGGTGACCCCGTCGGGGGTCCAGGCGACCTGTCCGGCGATGAACACCAGCTTCGACCCCGTCGCCACCGCGACCTGCCGGTAGACGGGGACCTCGGGCAGGCCGGCGGGGTTCACCAAGGTGATGGCCATGATGGTGCCTCTCGTGCTCTCTTGTGGTTACCCAGGAACCGTAGGAGAGTGGTCCGTGACATGGAAGAACGCACTTTCCAGTGACTGGGGAACCCGATGGTGACCAAGCAGTTCAGCGGCCTGCCCGAGGACGCGGACGTGCGACGCGCGGACTCGCTGGGCCGGGAGATCTTCTCCGACGTCGCCAACAAATGGGCGCTCCTGATCATCGAGATCCTGGGTGAGGACACCCTGCGCTTCAGCGCCCTGCGGGACGGGATCGAGGGCATCAGCCACAAGATGCTCACGCAGAACCTGCGCATGCTGGAGCGCAACGGCCTGGTCGAGCGCACCGTGCACCCCACGGTCCCGCCCCGCGTCGAATACGCCCTCACCGAGCCGGGCCTCGCCCTCCGCGTGACGATCGACGGCCTGTGCGCCTGGACGCATACGTATCTCGGCGCCATCGAGGACTCCCGTCGCCGCTTCGGCACCTGACCCGGCTGTGGTCGTGCGGCGTGGTTCAGAGCCGGGCGAGGCCCAGCCAGGTGGCCGCTGCGGCGGCCAGCAGCAGGGCGATGTTGAGGCCGATCTGGCGGGCCTCGCCGCGCGACAGATGGACGACGATGCCCCCGACCTGGATCAGGACGAAGCCGATCGCGGCGGCGACGGCGAGCCAGGGCGCTATCCCGGTCAGCGGCGGCAGGATCAGGCCCACCGCGCCGAGGACCTCCAGCGTGCCGATGGCCCTGACGGCCGGCATGGGGACGCGGTCGACCCACCCCATCATGGGCTGGAGCCGCTCCTTGCTCCGGAGGACCTTGATGGATCCGGCGTACAGGTAGAAGACCGCCAGCAGCGCGGCGACGATCCAGTAGGCGACGTTCACGAGTGCCCCCTCGCACATGGTTCCCGGACGGAAGTGGCCTCATGATGGGGGACCGTCGAGGGGCGTACAAAAGGCACACGCGTGTGCGTGAGGAGAGGGAGCCGGTATGACGGCGTACGAACACACGTGCCTGATCCGGGGCGACGGCGGGCGGACGGTCCGCGCCGTGCTCGACCGGATCTCCGCCACCTGGACGCTGCTGGTGGTGGCGACGCTCGACCGGGGCGCCCTCCGCTTCACCGACCTGCACCGGCAGATCCCGGGCATCTCGCAGCGGATGCTGACGCTCACCCTCCGGAACCTGGAGCGCGACGGCCTGGTGTCGCGGACGTCGTATCCGGAGGTCCCGCCGCGGGTCGAGTACGCCCTGACCGCCACCGGGCGGAGCCTCATCGGCCCGGCGCTCGCCCTCGCCGGCTGGGCGATCGAGCACATCGAGGAGATCGAGGCCAGCAGGGCCGCCTACGGAGACCCGCCCGCCTGACCCCGCCCGCCTGACCCCGCGCACCGCCCACCGGGTGGATCAGCCGGCGTCCGGGGAGCCCATCGCCTTCTCGGCGCGCTTCGTCATCTCCTCCTCCGACACGTCCTCCACATGCGTGGCGACGCTCCAGCGGTGGCCGAAGGGGTCCATGAACTGGCCGATGCGATCGCCGTAGAACTCGTCCGTGACCGGCTTCAGTTCCCGCGCGCCGTGCGCGAGCGCCTTGGCGAAGACCGCGTCGACGTCCTCCACGTACAGGTGCAGCGTGAGGGGCGTGCCGCCCAGCGCCTTGGGGGAGCGGAAGTCGATGTCCGGGTACTCGTCCGCGAGCATGAGGAGCGAGTCGCCCACCTCCAACTCGGCGTGGCCGATGGTGCCGCCGGGCGCGGGCATCCGCATCCGCTCGGTCGCGCCGAGCACGGCGACGTAGAAGTCGATCGCGGCCGAGGCCCCGTCGACACTGAGGTACGGCGTGAGGTTCGGGTATCCCTCGGGAACGGGCTTGACGCTCACTGGGCTTCGGCCTTTCCGGGAACGGGACGATCGCCGCCGACCGCCGCCTGCGACCACTGATATCCCGTACGGGTGGGCCGACCGCCCCCGCCGCGCGGCAGCCGCCCACCCGGATACCCCGAAGGGCGACGGCCGGGTCTTGTCCGCCCGCTGATCACGGGTTACGGTGCCCCGTCGCACAGGGGGGATCTTGATATGGCCGAGGACATCGACGCGCTTCCGAAGGGCGCCGGCGTGTGGGGGCAGACCATCGCGGGGCTGATGCTGATACCCGCGCTCGGGGCCGCGCTCTGGGCCTACGGCGAGGTGGCGGACACCCCCGTCGCCGGCGCCGAACGGCGGCCCGCCGCCTGTTCGGGAGGCGACAGCGGGAAGCCGCCGACGCCGCCGCCCGCGGACGCGGGGGACGACGCGGGCCCGCGCGTGAGCGGCGAGGCGCTGTGCCGGGCGCTGAACCGCCCCGACCTCGCCCAACTCCTCGGGACCCCCGGGGAGATGGCGACGTCGGCCAATGGGAGCGACGGCTCCATCAGTCTGGGCGGCGGCAGTGTCCGGGACCTCTTCACGCCCACGTCCCAGGTGGAGTTCGAGACGTACACGGTGTCCCTGGCGGCCACCTACGACGGGCTCCCCGTGAAGGGCTCCGACGCCGGGCTCCTCTGGGACGGCGCGCGGCCGCGGACCGTGCTCGGCCGCCCGGCCGTCGTGTACTCGCAGTCCACCGTCGCCATCAGCTTCCGCCTCGACGGGAGCGACGCGCACACGGGCCAGGGCGCCCCGGCCCGCGTCCTGTCCGTGGCCAAGGACGCCAAGGACAGCGGTGGCTCCTTCGAGCTCGCGATGTGGCGCGAGGACGGCACCGTGCCCGACGACGCGGTCCTGCTCCGGGTCGCGGAGCAGGTGCTGCCGACGATCCCGGGCTGGTAGCCCGCCTTCAGGGCGCTTTGCGCTCCTTCGGCGCACGGGGTGCGCCGGTCACGGGTACGGAGGCGAAGAGGTTGAGGCCGAGCGTCCGCGACAGCCGCCGCGCCGCGCGCTGCCCGCGCACGCTGTTGCCCGCCGCGTCGAGCGGCGGGGAGAAGGAGGCCAGGGCGCACTTGCCGGGCGCCACCGCGACGATCCCGCCCGACACACCGCTCTTGCCGGGCAGCCCGATGTCGTACAGCCAGTCCCCGGACCGTTCGTAGAGCCCCGAGGCCGCCATGGCGGCGAGCACGCGGCGGCAGGTGCCCGGCTTCACGACCTGGACACCCGTGAGCGGATTCATCCCGCCGTCGGCCAGCGTCGCGCCCATGACCGCGAGGTCCCGGGTGGTCACGGTCAGGGCGCACTGCCGGGTGTAGACGTCCGTGCTCTCCAGCGGATCGAAGGGCAGCCGTCCGTAGCTCTCCAGGAGCCGGGCGATACCGCGGTTACGTTGGTTGGTCGCGGCCTCGGACTCGTAGACCTCCACGTCGAGTTCGAGCCGCCGTCCCGCGAACGCGGACAGGCCGTCCTGGACGAACGTCCACTTGGCCGACTCGCTGTCCCCGGGCACCAGACCGGTGGTCACCAGCGCCCCCGCGTTGCACATCGGATTCATCGGGGAGCCGCCGTTCAGCTCGAGCGCCATGACCGAGTCGTAGGGCAGACCTGTGTTGTTCACCCCGACGGCCTCCCAGGCGGCGCGATGGCCGAGCCGCTCGCAGACGAGCGCGAAGACGAAGACCTTGGAGATCGACTGGATGGAGAAGGACCGGTCCGCGCAGCCGACGGCGTGCACCCGCCCGCGCGTGTCGGCGAGGCTCAGGGCGAACCAGGAGGGGTCCGCCGCCGCGAGCGCCGGTACGTAGTCGGCGACCCGGCCCTCGACCGACGGCAGATAGCGGGCGTGCGTCTCGCGCAGCAGCGCGTCCACCGCGCCCGCCTCGGGCAGGGAGCCGGTCGAGATCGCCCCGCGGCCCAGCTCGTCGCCGAACTCGGTGTCCCCCCGCTCCAGCTCGGGTGGTACGGCCCGGCCGGGAGGTCCGTGCGGGTCGTCCGGCCCGTCGCCCGGCTCGCTGGTGCGCATGAACGTCACTCTCCCCGCGCGCCCCGCCGCACGCACGTGCGCGAGACCAGGCAGGTGAAGCGGGAGCGGGAGAGCCCCGGCCGCCCGTGCCTCTGATGCCTCACCCTCGTTGGCCCGCATAGGGTATGAAGTGACTGGTTTGATGACAAAGGAGACATGAGATGTCCGAGCTCATCGTGATCGGCTACGACGACCCATCCGAGGCGAAGAAGGCCTTCAAGGCGGTGCAGGAGCTCCAGAACGGCCACGTGGTCGACCTCAACGGGCTCGCCGTCGTCTCGGTCGACGCGGACGGCGAGACCCATGTGGACACCCCCGCCAAGAGCGAGAAGGTGGCCGTCTCGGCCACGGCCGGCGCCCTGTGGGGCATGGTCCTCGGGATCATCATCCTGACCCCGGCGGTGGGTGTCGTCGGAGCGGCGGTGGGAGGCCTCATCGGCAAGCTCAGCCAGATGGGCATCGACAACGACTTCCGCAGGAAGGTCGACTCGCTCCTCAAACCCGGCTCCGCGGCCGTGGTGATCATGGCCTCGAAGGTCACCGAGGACAAGTTCGCCGCCGCGATGCAGCCCTTCGGCGGCACCATCCTGAAGACCTCCCTCGCGGAGGAGGACGAGAAGGCCCTCGCCGAGCAGCTCGCGGGCACGGAGTAGGCGCGGAGCAGGCCCGGCGACGACGGGGGCGGTACGGAGACTCTCCGTACCGCCCCCGACTCCGTACCGCCCCCGCGCCCCAGCCTCAGTACCGCAGTACTGCCGCGATGCGCCGCGAGTCGGCCAGCGTGTCGTCGGGGACGAAGCGCACGCCCGCGCCCGTGCCCAGGGCCTGCTCCACGACCTCGTCCACGATGTCGTCGCGCGCGTCGAGGTCGGCCGGCGCGGCGGGTTCGAGGTGGTCGCCGTAGTCGCGGACGACCGCCCGGTAGTGCTCCTCGACGGCAAGGAGGCGGACCCGGCCCTCCTTCGCGGCCTCCCAGACCTCGTCGAGGCCGCCCGCGAACTCGCGCCGGCCCTGCGCGGCGTCCAGCTCGGAGACGACGGCCGCCGTGTCGGCCTGCTCGCGTGCCGCCCGCAGCGGCTGGAGCGTCCGCCACACCTCCGCCGCCGGGCCCGCGGCCAGACCGCCGGCCGGGACGGCCGTCACGTCCTTGCCGAGCGCGCCCTGCTCCTCCAGGAGGGCGAGCGCGGGCGCGTCCCCGATCAGGTAAAGCGGCCGGGGCGAGGAGCTCAGGACGACGCGCATCGCCTCGTGCGCCTCCCGCAGGAACTGGCGGGTCTGCTCGTCCTGGAAGGTGCTCGGCATGTCACCGATCTGCTCCTTCCGCTCGGCGTCGGGGTCCTCCAGGCTCCGCGTCAGCGGAAAACCGTCCCCGGTGCGCTCGACGACCCGCTCGGCCTCGCCGTCCCAGAGGGAGACCCGGTCGGCCGCCACGGCCAGCGCCCAGAACGGCTGCTCGGCGGCCTGCGCGGCGACCAGGTTGCGAGTGAGGAACGTGTCCGCGAGGACGACCCGCTCGGGCACCGTCCGGGCCACGGACCAGACGTGGTGCTCGCCGGGGGCCGCGTAGATCACGAGGCCGTCCTCGGCGTGGACGAGGTCGACCTCGCCGAGGGCGAGCTCCAGCTGGCTCAGCACGTCGAGGCGCCGCTCGCGGGTCACCGCGGGGTCCTGCTCAAGGGCCTCCCCGGCCCTGGCCACGAGGTTGCGGAGCCGGACGGGGTCCTGGGTGTTGTCGGGCTCCCTGCGGTGCGTCGGCATGAGCAGCGACACGGCCGGATACGGGCGGGGCTGACGCAGTTTGGCGAGCAGTTCGGTGCTGAGCGCGGGATGCATGAGAGCCGACCTTTCGGGGGCGGTCGCGGGGGCGCGAGGGAATCGTGGGGGCGCGCGGAAGGGGGAGCGGCCGATCCTTGTGAACACGAACCTTGAGGAAACGATCCGTGAGAACGCGATCCGTGAGACCACGATCCTTACGAACGATATGTCTGAGTTCGCCGGTCGGCGCGTCGCGCGCCAGGAGCCATCCGTTCGGTCCTGCCGGACTGCGTGGACGGCCGTACGGTACGAGGCTGGGCCCGACCCTCTCCTGAAGGAGCGTGATCGGCGTGGCCCGGAACCGCCGTCTGATCCTCAGCTCGCCGTCCGAGGTCTGGCGCCTGCTGGCCGACGGTCACCGTTACGGAGAGTGGGTGACGGGGACGCAGGAGATCCTCTCCGCGGACCCGCACTGGCCGGCCGTCGGCGCCCGGCTGCAGGTCCGCGTCGGGGCGGGCCCGCTGACCCTCGACGACACCTGCGTCGTCCGCGTCTGCGAGCCGGAGCGCCGCCTCGAGCTGGAGGCGAAGGCCGACCCCTTCGGCGCGGCCCGGATCGCCATGAACCTGAAGCCCTGGGGCGAGAACACCCTCTTCACGCTCGACTGGCACCCCCTCCGAGGCCCCGGCACCCGGATGCACGGCCTCCCCGTGGACTACGTCATGGCCGTCCGCAACGGCATGATGCTGACGAAGCTGGCCCGGATCGCGGTACGTGAACACGCCGTCGCGAGCCCGGCCGGCGAAAGGGCGGAAGCATGAGCGCCACACCCGAGGAGAAGGAACAGGTCGAGGCGCGGGTGGGCCCCGAGCCCACCGCGGAGCCCGAGTTCCAGCCCTATCACCACCCGGCCGCCGGGTGGGGCGCCGCCAACAGCGTGACCCGGTTCATGGTGCGCGAGGGCGCGCTGGTGGACGGTCCCCGGGCGATCATGCGGATGAACCACGAGAACACCGGGTTCGACTGCCCCGGCTGCGCCTGGCCCGACGACACCAAGGGCCTGCACCTGGACATCTGCGAGAACGGCATCAAGCACGTCACCTGGGAGATGACCCGCAAGCGCGTCGACCGCGCCTTCTTCGCCGCCCACTCGGTGACCGAGCTGGCCGGCTGGAGCGACTACGAGCTGGAGAACCAGGGCCGGCTGACCGAACCGATGGTCTACGACCCCGACACGGACCACTACACGCCGATCAGCTGGAAGGACGCCTTCGAGCTCGTCGGACGCACGCTGCGCGCGCTGGACTCCCCGCACCGGGCCGCGTACTACACCTCGGGCCGGCTCGGGAACGAGGCCACCTTCCTCTACCAGCTCATGGCGAGGGAGCTGGGCACGAACAACCTGCCCGACTGCTCCAACATGTGCCACGAGGCCAGCGGCCGGGCCCTCACGGCGTCCCTGGGCACCGGAAAGGGGACCGTCGACCTCAAGGACTGGGAGACGACCGACGCCCTGTTCATCCTCGGCGTCAACGCCGCCTCCAACGCGCCCCGGATGCTGACCGCCCTCGCGGAGGCGTACCACCGGGGCGCCCAGGTCGTGCACATCAACCCGCTCGTGGAGGCGGCCGCCACCCGCACGATCATCCCGCACGACTTCAAGGACATGGCCACCTTTCACGCGACCCGGACGAGCACGCTGAACCTCCAGCCGCGCATCGGCGGCGACATGGCGCTCGTACGAGGCATGGCCAAGGCGATCCTGGAGCAGTCCTCCGCCGACCCCAAGGCGCTGGACCGGGAGTTCATCGAACGTCACACCGCCGGGTTCGAGGAGTACCGCGCCCTGTGCGAGGCCACGTCCTGGGAGGACCTGGAGCACCAGTCGGGCATCGGCCGCGCCGACATCCTCAAGGCGGCCCGCGTCTACCGCGAGGCGGACCGCTCCATCGTCAGCTGGTGTCTCGGCGTCACCCAGCACGAGCACGGCGTCGACACCGTACGGGAGATCGTCAACCTCCTGCTGCTGCGCGGGAATCTGGGCCGCGAGGGCGCCGGACCCTCGCCGGTGCGCGGCCACAGCAACGTCCAGGGCAACCGCACCTGCGGCATCGACCACCGGCCCAGTACGGAGTTCCTGGACCGGCTCGCGGAGGTCTGCAAGATCGACCCGCCGCGCGAGCACGGCCTGGACACCGTACGGACCATCGAGGCGATGCTCCGCGGCGAGGTGAAGGTCTTCGTCGGCATGGGCGGCAACTTCGCCCTCGCGGCCCCCGACACCCCCGTCACGTACGAGGCGCTGCGCGCCTGCGAACTGACCGTCCAGGTGAGCACCAAGCTCAACCGCAGCCACGTCGTCCACGGCCGGCAGGCGCTGATCCTGCCCTGCCTCGGCCGCACCGAGAAGGACCAGCAGCGCAAGGGCGTCCAGAGCACCTCCGTCGAGGACTCGATGAGCATGGTGCACCTGTCCGCCGGGATGAAGCGCCCGGCCTCGGCGCACCTCCTCTCCGAGCCCGCGATCGTCGCCGGCATGGCCCGCGCGGCCCTGCCCGACAGCGAGACGCCGTGGGAGTGGTACGTCGAGGACTACGACCGCATCCGCGACACGATGGCCCGCGCCCTCGACGGCTTCGAGGACTTCAACCGCCGGGTACGGCTGCCGCTCGGCTTCCGCATCAAGCAGCCCGCGCGGGAGCTGGTCTTCCTCACCCCGTCCGGACGCGCCGAGTTCTCCACCGCCGAACTCCCCGACGTCGTCCCGCCTCCCGGCACCCTGGCGCTCGGCACCATGCGCTCCCACGACCAGTGGAACACCACGATCTACTCCGACAACGACCGCTACCGCGGGGTCAAGAACCTGCGCACCCTCGTCTTCATGAACGAGGACGACATGCGGGAACGCGGTGTCGAGAAGTTCGACCCCGTCGACATCACCAGCACGGCCAGGGACGGCAGCCGGCGACACCTGCGCGGCTACCTGGCGATCCCGTACGACATCCCGCGCGGCTGCGCGGCCGGATACATGCCCGAGATGAACGTCCTGTGCGCGCTCGGCGACTACAGCACGCAGAGCGACCAGCCGATCATGAAGCACGTCCGGGTGACCATCGCCCCGGCCGCCTGACCGCGCCCCCGTCCACCCCACCCTCCGCCGGGAGTTCCATGGTCACCCCGCAGCCCGTCGTCGTACCGCCGTCGAAGGCCGCCGTGTTCCTCGTGGCCACGGTGAACCCCGGCGGCGAGACCGCCGTACGGGACGCGCTCGGCGATCTGGCCGGGCTGACGCGGTCCGTGGCTTTCCGCGCCCCGGACGACCGGCTCACCTGCGTCGTCGGCATCGGCTCCACGGCCTGGGACCGGCTCGTCGGCGGGCCGCGCCCCCGCGAGCTCCACCCCTTCCCGGCGCTCACCGGACCCCGGCACCGGGCCCCGGCCACACCGGGCGACCTCCTCTTCCATCTGCGCGCCCGGCGCATGGACCTCTGCTTCGAACTCGCCCGGCTCCTCGTCGAGGCCCTCGGCCCCGCCGTGACCGTCGTCGACGAGACCCACGGCTTCACGTACTTCGACGAGCGCGACCTCCTCGGTTTCGTCGACGGCAGCGAGAACCCCGAGGGCGACGCGGCCGGCGAAGCCGTCTTCGTCACCGCGGACGACGACGATCCGCCCTTCCACGGCGGCAGTTACGTCGTCGTCCAGAAGTACGTCCACGACATGGCGGCCTGGCAGTCGCTCACCGTCGAGCAGCAGGAACACGTCATCGGCCGCACCAAGGCCGCCAACGTCGAACTGCCCGACGACGTCAAGCCGCCCGACTCGCACGTCGCGCTCAACACGATCGTCGACGAGGACGGCACCGAACGGCAGATCCTGCGCGAGAACATGCCCTTCGGCACGATCGGCCGGGGCGAGTTCGGCACGTACTTCATCGGCTACGCACGGACCCCCGAGGTGACCGAGCGGATGCTGCGCAACATGTTCCTCGGCGACCCGCCCGGCCGCACCGACCGCATCCTCGACTTCTCCACGGCCGTCACCGGGGGCCTCTTCTTCGTCCCCAGTGCCGACCTCCTCGACGACCTCCCCGCCCCGCCCGCAGCGGCCGCCGCCGTCCAGTGGGACGACTCGCTGCGCATCGGCAGCCTCAAAGGAGCCCGAGCGTCATGACGATCCCCGCCGACACCGGCAACCTGCACCGCGAACTCGCCCCCATCACCCCCGCAGCCTGGGCCGAGATCGAGGAGGAGGCCCGCCGCACCTTCCGGCGGCACGTCGCCGGGCGCCGGGTCGTCGACGTGCCGGACCCGGGCGGTCCCGGGCTCGCCGCCACCGGCACCGGGCACCTCTCCGCCATCGACCCGCCCGCCCCCGGCGTCACCGCCCACCTCCGCGAGGCCCGCCCGCTGGTCGAGCTCCGTGTCCCGTTCACCGTGAGCCGCTCCGCCGTGGACGACGTCGAGCGCGGCTCGCACGACTCCGACTGGCAGCCGGTCAAGGACGCGGCGCGCGCCATGGCGTTCGCGGAGGACCGGGCCGTCTTCGACGGGTACGCGGCGGCCGGCATCGAGGGGCTGCGGGCCCGCTCCTCGAACCCGGAACTGAGCCTGCCGGCCGAGCCGCGCGACTACCCCGACGCGATCAGCCGGGCCCTGACCGCACTGCGCCTGGCCGGGGTCGACGGTCCGTACGCGCTGCTGCTCGGCGCCGACGCGTACACGGCGGTCAGCGAGACCTCCGACCACGGCTACCCGATCGCCGCGCACCTGGGCCGCATCCTCGGCGGCGACCCGATCTGGGCGCCCGCACTGACCGGCGCGTTCGTCCTCTCCACCCGGGGCGGGGACTTCGAGCTGCTGCTCGGCCAGGACCTGGCGATCGGCTACACCGGGCACGACGCGAAGGGCATCGAGCTGTACTTCCAGGAGACGCTGACGTTCCTGACGTACACGGACGAGGCGGTCGTCGCCCTCAGGACGCCATGACGCGGTGGTTGCCACAGTCCGCGGTGGCCCGGCTCGCCGGGTCGCTCGTCGCCGGAGCGGTGGTCGCGGTGGTCGTCGCCGTCCTCGCCGACCCGCCGATGGGAACGCTCGCCGGTATCGCCGCGACCGAGACCGTGTTCGTGGTGACCGGGTGGCTCGTCCTTTGGCCCATGGACGCGGCCACCACCCGCCGCGACGCCCGCCGCGAGGACTTCCGGCCCGCCGTCGACGAGATCGTCATCGTCGCCGTGGCCCTGTGCGGGCTCGCCAGCATCGTCGTCCTGCTGCTGCGCGGCGGCACCGACACCGGCCACGCCGCCGCCGCGACCGCGCTGAGCGGAGTCTTCATGGCGTGGGCGGCGCTCCACCTGATGTACGCCACGCGGTACGCGTACCTCTACTGCGGGGCGGCCGAGGGCGGGAGCGCCGAGGGCGGGATCGACTTCAACTCGCGGGAGCCGCCCGCGTACCGGGACTTCCTCTACTTCAGCTACAACCTGGGCATGACCTACCAGGTCTCCGACACCGACGTGTCCAGTCCACGCGTCCGCGCCGTGGTCCTGCGCCACTCCCTGCTGTCGTACGTCTTCGGCACCAGCATCCTCGCCACCGCCATCAACCTCGTCGTCGGCCTCGTCACGGACTGACCCCGGTCACGGGTCCCCCGGGACCCGCTCCAGGGCGGCGGACACATCGGTCTCCCGAGCCACGGCCGTCAGGGCGCGGGCCATGATCGAGCCCGGCTCCCGCGAGGCGACCACGAGACCCACGGGTACGGTCCGTTCCGGCGCGACCAGCGGCACCGCGCGCATCTCGTGCGGGACGCCGAAGACATGGAGCCAGGTGTGCGGCACGACACTGGCCCACCGGCCCGTACGGACATGGGAGAAGAGGGCGCCCACCGAATCGGTCTCCACCCGGGGCGAGGGCCGCACCCCGACCTCGTCGAACACCTCGTCGAGCACCCGCCGGCCCTGCATCGCACCGCTCAGCAGACAGAGCGGCAGCCGCGACGCCTCGGCCCAGGTCGCGGTCGTCCCGTGCGCGGTCCGGTCGGCGACACCGGTGAGCAGGACGTACCGCTCCTCGTACAGGGGGAGGACCGAGAAGCCCTCCGGGAGCTCCGCGCCCAGATACATGAGCCCGGCGTCGATCTCGAAGTCCCGCAGCCGGCGCAGGATCTCCTCCGACCGCAGGTCCGCGAGGACCTCGACGGTCACCAGCGGGTGCGCGGCGCAGAAGGGGGCGGTCAGCAGGGAGACGGCGCCGGACGCGTTCGGGACCGTGCCGATCCGCATCCGTCCGCTCAGGCCCGTGCGCAGCGCGCCGATCTCGTCCTTGAGCGCGTCGCGGTCGGCCAGGATCCGCTGCGCCCACACCACGATCCGCTCGCCCTCGGGCGTCAGCCCCTCGTAGGTACGGCCGCGGCGGACCAGCGGCACGTCCAGCTCCTCCTCCAGCTTCCTGACCGCCTCCGAAAGGGCGGGCTGGGAGACGTGGCAGGACTGGGCGGCCCGGGCGAAATGACGCTCACGGGCGAGGGCGACGAGGTACTCGAGTTGGCGGAACAGCACGTCACGGGTCTACCCGACGGTTCTCGGCCACGCCAATCGAGCGCCCGGCTCACCCCCGGGGCAGGTTCCGGCGGCTGAACCGCGCCGTGACCATCAGACAGGGCAGGCCCCCTGCGGCGAGCCCCGCCAGCAGGGCCGGGTAGGGGGCGGCCCCGGCGGTCACGGCGAGCAGCAGCGGGGTCAGGAAGCCGCTGTAGGCGGCGCCCTGGTGGACGAAGGCCGTCGACGGCCGCGAGGCGGGCGGCGCGAGCCGCTCGATCTCCCGCAGCCCCGACGCGAGCGTGAGGCCGTACCCGGCGCCCAGGAGGACCGCCGCGACCACCACCAGGACGACGGAGTCCCCGTACGCGGCGCAGGCGCCGACCAGCAGCCCGGCGATCACGGTGACCATCGACACGAGCGTGGCCCGCGCGCTGTGCGCGTGGTCGAGCCAGTCCGCCACCGGCCGGACGGCGAGGCCCACGGCGAACGTCAGCGCCGTGACGAGGCCGCTGAACACCGGCTCGTACCCGGGTATCCGGTCGGCCACCAGCGGCGGAAGGACGACGTACGCGACGGTGGAGGCGCCGAACACCGCCGGGCTCGCCGGAAGCACCACCCAGAGGAAGCGCGGGTGCGCGAGGACGGCCCGGCCGAGGCTCGCGACCCGCGGCTCCCACCCGGCGCCCGGCTCCGACGGCGTGGTCCCGGGCACCCGGGCGGTCGCACCGAGCACCAGCAGGACCACGGCGGCGTGGACGAGACCGGGCAGCACCGTCGGCCCCGGCAGCCACTCGGCGAGCGAGCCCGCCGTGAGCGCCCCGGCGGCGAAGCCGCCTCCGGTGGCGTACGCGGCGCGGACCGCCCCGGCGTCGGGCCGATCCGCCCCGGCGGACAGCTCCCGCAGCCAGGCGGTCCCCGCGGTCAGCACGAGACCGGCCGCGAGGCCCGTGGCGAGCCGGCTCACGTACACGGCCGCCTGGGACACGGCCGCCGCCGCGAGGACGACGCTGGCGGCGGCGGACAGCGCGAGCGCCGAGCGCACCACGCGCCGCCGCCCCGCCCGGCGCGCGGCCGGGCCGCCGAGCAGCAGACCGGGCAGGAGCCCGAGGAGGTACGTGGTGAACATGGCGGCGACCGGGACGGCGGGCCAGCGCTCCTGCGTCCGGTAGACGACCGAGAGCGGGGCGAACTGGTTCGCACCCCACCCGGCGGCGAACAGCGCGGCCGCCGCCGGAATCCAGCCATGCACGGAACGGGAATCGGGCATGGCGGAACGGGCCTTTCGGTCGAGGGGGGCTTGGGAAATGAGCCTCCGACAATTCCGGGGGCACGTCAAAGAGGACTTTCCGATGGCCTGATAGGCGCTGCTTGTCACCCCGCCGGGGGACCCCGCCCGCCTCCGCCCGTCACCCCGCCGGCGACCCCGCTCGCCTGTGCCGACAGCCCCGCCCGCCTGCGCCGACGGCCCCGGGCGCGCCGCGCGAAAGATTCCGTGCACAGCCGACCACACCGTGCTACAGTCGGGACCAGTTGCAGTTGTGGTTCCCATAGACTTCAAGTGCCTTAGACGAATCCATTTCGTCGGGCACTTTTTGTATTTTCGGTGCTGTTTCCGGACGGGGCAATCATCGCGGCGACGCCGGGATTCGCACAGTGCGGACCTCGGGTAGTGCCTCGAAGGAGATATGACATGGCTACTGGCACCGTGAAGTGGTTCAACTCGGAAAAGGGCTTCGGCTTCATCGAGCAGGAGGGTGGCGGCCCGGACGTGTTCGCCCACTACTCCAACATCGCGACCTCGGGCTTCCGTGAGCTTCAGGAGGGCCAGAAGGTGACCTTCGACGTCACCCAGGGTCAGAAGGGCCCGCAGGCGGAGAACATCCTCCCCGCCTGACGCCGAGCCTTCAGACGCAGCTGGGGTCCCCACCCACCAGGTGAGGACCCCAGCTCGTCGCATTTTCGGACGAGGTCTCTCATGAACGAATTCGCATCGCCGGCCGCCCACACCCCCGCGCTTCCCCCGGTCGCCGCCTTCGACGAGCTGGATCTGCCCGTCGCGGTACGGGAGCTGCTCACCGAGCTCGGTGTCGACACGCCCTTCCCCATCCAGGCCGCGACCCTGCCGAACGCCCTCGCGGGACGTGACGTCCTCGGGCGCGGGCGCACCGGATCGGGCAAGACCCTCGCCTTCGGCCTGCCGCTGCTCGTGCGCCTGGCCGGCCGCCGCGCCGAGGCGCGCAAGCCACGCGCCCTGATCCTCGTCCCCACCCGTGAGCTGGCCCAGCAGGTCACAGACGCCCTGACGCCGTACGCCGGCGTCCTGAAGCTGCGCCTGACCACCGTCGTCGGAGGCCTCTCCATAGGCCGGCAGGCCGCCGCGCTGCGCGAGGGCGCCGAGGTCGTCGTCGCTACGCCGGGCCGCCTGAACGACCTCGTGGCGCGCAAGGACATCCGGCTTGAGCGGGTGGAGATCACCGTTCTGGACGAGGCCGACCAGATGGCCGACCTGGGTTTCCTGGACCAGGTGACGGAGGTGCTCGACCTCGTCCATCCCGACGGCCAGCGGATGCTGTTCTCCGCCACCCTCGACCACAACGTCGACCAGTTGGTCGAGCGCTACCTGCACGACCCTGTCACGCACTCGGTCGACCCCTCGACCGCCACCGTCACCAACATGGAGCACCACGTCCTCCAGGTGCACGGCGCCGACAAGTACGCCACGGCCACGGAGATCGCCGCCCGGGACGGGCGCGTGATCATGTTCCTGGACACCAAGGCCTCCGTCGACCGCTTCACCGCCCATCTGCGCGGCAGCGGCGTCCGCGCCGAGGCGCTGCACGGCGGCAAGTCGCAGCCGCTGCGCAACCGGACCCTGGAGCGGTTCAGGAGCGGTGAGATCACCGTCCTCGTCGCCACCAACGTGGCCGCGCGCGGCATCCACGTCGACCAGGTGGACCTCGTCGTCAACGTCGACCCGCCCGCCGACCACAAGGACTATCTGCACCGGGGCGGCCGGACCGCCCGTGCGGGCGAGTCCGGCAGCGTCGTCACCCTGGTCGTGCCGGACCAGCGCAAGGACGTCGTCCGGCTCATGGCCGACGCGGGGATCCGGGTCCGGGTGACCCAGGTCCGTTCCGGCGAGGCCGAGTTGAGCCGTATCACCGGCGCCAGGAAGCCGTCCGGCGTCCCCGTCGAGGGCAGCGCGCCGAGCACCGAACGCGCCAAGCGCGGCGGCGCGGCCTTCCGGGGGATCGGCACGGTCCCGGGGAAGCCCGGCCGCGCCAAGAACGAGTCCCGTCGCTCCGCCGAGGCCCGCAAGACCGCCGAGGCCCGCCAGGCCGCCCGGATCCGCAAGGGCCGTTAGGGCCTGTCCGGCGGATCAGGGTCGGACAGGCCCTAAGGCGTAGAGCCTGTTGCGGCCTCACCGCAGCGGTACGTGAAGCGGGTCTCGGCGGTGTGCCGCGTGGGGGAGACGACGACGAGCCGGGCCGTCGCCCGGTGTTCGCCGGGGCCGTGGAACGTCCAGAGCAGATGCAGGCGTGCCTGCGTCTGATGCCGGGCGAGCCGTTCCGTCAGCAGCCCGGACGCGGTGCCGTCGCTCCGCTCCCAGCGGTACGTGACGGTGCCCGGCCGCCCGTCGGTCTCCAGGACGGCCACGACGTCGGCGGTGCCGTCGCAGCCGGGCGGCTGTGCGGGGGCGGCCACGGTCACGCCGCGTACCGCGACCTCGGGCCCGAGCCGCTGCCAGGCCAGAAAGGCCAGGACGGCCAGCAGGACCACGGCGGGCAGCGCGTAGCGGCGCAGTGTCCTGCGGCGGCGCGGCAGGGTCTCGGGCGGAGCCGCGTGCCAGAGCTGCGCGGTGGTCGGTCCGGTCAGGCGATGGCCGAGCGCGGGGGTGACCCCGGGCCCGAAGCGGAGGACCTCGCCCTCCACCCGGTCCGGCGGCACGTCCTGCGCCGGTCCTTCGAACCAGTGACTGCCGAGGACCGTGGCGCTGTAGTCGTCGTTCGTGTCGCGATCGCTCATGAGATCGTGCACCGCCTGGTGAGGATCTGTCGGGTGGAACCGCCGCTCGCGGCGGCCGGGGCCGTGGTCGCCCGGACGCCCCAGTAGCAGCCGCCGCCCCGGAAGGCGTGCGTCAGCGTGATCGTGTACCGCGTCGCCCCGCTCCGCTCCACGCGCACGGAGCCGTCGGACACCTCGCCCTTGCCGTCGGTCGTGAACCAGGAGAGGTCGAGAACCACGGGTCCAGTCCCGTCCGCCACGACCTCGAACGAGGCCTCGGCCGTGCTCGAGCCCGTCTGACGCAGCCCCGTGACGGCGACCGACTTCACGCCGACCGGCCGCGTCGTGGGCGGGGTGGTCGGGGGCGTGGTGGGCGGGGTGGTCGGAGGTGTGGTCGGAGGATCCGTCGTCGGCAGGGTGGCCGTCGGGGTGAGCGTGGGCGTGGGCACCGGCGTGGGCACGAGCGTCGGCGTCGTCGGCGGAGCGCTCGACGGGGTCGCCTCCTCGGACGCCGAAGGCGTGGCCTCGGGAGACGGCGTGCTCGTGGGCGACGCGGCCGTCGGGGACACCGAGGCGGTCGGCAGTGTGCTCGTCGTGGCGAAGGACTCCGCCGTCGAACCGCCGCCTCCGTCGTCACCGGCCCGGGCGGCGACGGCCGCCAGGAGGGCGAGGATCAGCGCCGTCAGTCCGGCCGGGACGACGAGCTCCGGCCACAGCCGGCGTCCGCGCCCCGCGGGCCGGGGCAGGGTGGTCGTGGCCAGTGCGGTCGTGCCCGTGGCCGGCTCACCGCCGGAGGAGGGGAAGAGCAGGGGGAGGAGAGCGGTCAGCGCGGCGAGCCTGCCCCGCCCGCGCTCCTCCCAGTCCTGGCCGTACGCGGCCGTGGCGACCGATTCGAGCTCCGCCACGAAGGCCGTCGCGTGCTCGGGGCGCTGCCCCGGGACCTTCGCCAGTCCGCGCCGGATCAGCGGACGCAGCGGTTCCGGGACCTCGGCGTCCGGTACGGGCGCGTCGAGGTGCTGGAGCGCCAGCTCGGCGATGTTCTGTCCCGTGAACGGCTTGCGGCCGGTCAGGCACTCGAAGAACGTCGCGGTCGCCGCGTACACGTCGGCGGCCGGTGACGCGGGCTCGCCGTTCCACTGCTCGGGCGCCATGTACGCGGGGGTGCCCGCCACCCCCGGCTTGCTGCCGTGGTCCGTGGCGATGCCGAAGTCCACGAGCGAGGACGTGCCGTCGGCCGCGACCAGGACGTTCTCCGGCTTGTAGTCCCGGTGCACGACCCCCGCCCGGTGGGCGGCGGCCAGGCCGAGGAGCGAGCCCTTGAGCACCACGAGAGCTGCCTCGGGGCCGGTGGCGCCCTCCCTGGCGAGCAGTGCGCGCAGGGCGATCCCGTCGACCAGTTCCATGACGATCGCCGCGCCCCGCGGCGACTCCACGTACTCGTAGAGCCGGACCACGTGCGGCGTGTCGAGTGCGGCGAGCAGCCGTGCCTCCGCGCGGAACCCCCGGACGAACGCGGCGTCCGTGCGCAGGCGTTCGCCGAGGTACTTCACGGCGACCGGTACACCGGTCGCGTCGTGGACGGCCAGCACCACTCGCCCGCCGGCGCCCGCCCCCAGCTCACGGGACTCCGTGTAGCCGGGTACCACCCATGCGTTCATACCGCCCCCAGTCCCCCAGTCCCCTGTCCCCGGTCCCCCTCAACGGGGACAGATTCCGGCCACGACCGGTTCCCGGCAAGAGCGCGCGCGTGGGGTACGGGCGGCGCGTGGACGTGCGGCGAGTGTACGGCCCCTTTGTCGGCGCCCTGTCAGACGGTGGCGACCTCGACGCCCGCTTCGGTCAGCCGGCGCACCGCCTCCGCGGGCATCGCCGCGTCGGTGACCAGGACGTCGACGCGGTCGAGGCCACAGATCCTGGCGAAGGCGCGGCGGCCCATCTTCGAGGAGTCGGTGACCACGACGACCCGGCTCGCCCGTTCCGCGAACAGCCGGCTGATCCCGGCCTCGTCCTCGTGGTGCGCCATGATCCCGAGGTCCGGGTCGATGCCGTCGACACCGAGGACGACGACGTCGAGGACGACCTCGTTGAGGACCCCGGCGGCCAGCGGGCCGACCAGTTCGTACGTCTGCCGGGCGACCCCGCCCGACACCACGATCTTGATCTGCGGGCGCACGGCCAGCTCGCCTGCGATGTTGAGCGCGTTGGTCACCACGGTCAGCGCGGGCGCGGTCGGCGCGCCGGGGGACTCGGTCCTGCCGCCGCCGAAGCGCAGCGCGAGCGCGCGGGCCACCTCCGTCGTGGTCGTCCCGCCGTTGAGGCCCACCACCTCGCCCTCGTGGACGAGTTCGGCTACGGCCGCGGCGATGCGCTGCTTCTCCGAGGCGTGCCGGGAGGACTTGTAGCGCAGCGGCAGCTCGTAGGAGACGCCGTGCGGGACGGCCCCGCCGCGGGTGCGGACCAGGAGGCGCTGCTCGGCGAGTTCGTCCAGGTCCCGGCGGATCGTGGCGGGGGAGACGTCGAGGGTGCCCGCGGCCTCCTCGACCTCCAGCCTGCCGGTCGCGGCGAGCAGTTCGAGGAGCGTGTTCCACCGCTCGTGCTTCGACATGATCGCGATTTTAGCGTCGCGCGGCCGCCGTGGGCCCTGGACCGTACGCCCCGGCTGATGGATACTACGCACCGTAGCTGTTGCTCGAAGATGCTCGAAAATAATCTGTTACGAGCAAGACTGAGCATCCTGTGTCTGTGAAGGAGCCGCACGTGCCCATCCCGGGACCCTCCCGCACCGCCGCCGAAATCGCCTCCCAGCCGGCCTCCTGGCGCCGGGCCGCCGAGACCCTGCCCCAGCACCGCGCGGCGCTCCCGGTGCGCGGCGAGCGCGTCGCCGTCGTCGGCTGCGGCACCTCCTGGTTCATCGCCCAGGCCTACGCCCAGCTCCGGGAGACCGGGGGCCACGGCGAGACCGACGCCTTCGCCGCCTCCGAGTTCCCGCTCGGCCGCCGCTACGACCGGGTCCTCGCGATCACCCGCTCCGGCACCACGACCGAGGTCCTCGACCTGCTCCGCCGCGTCCAGGGGACCGTCGCCACCGGCGCCCTCACCGCCGACCCCGCGACCCCGGTCATGACGGCCGCCGACGCCGTCGCCGTCCTCGACTTCGCCGACGAGGAGTCGGTGGTGCAGACCCGCTTCGCCACCACCGCCCTCGCCCTGCTCCGCGCCCACCTGGAGGCCGAGGACGTCCTCCCGGCCGGGGTCCGTACCGTCGAGCGGGCCGCCAAGGACGCCGAGCGCGCTGTCGCCGAACCCCTCGGCGCCGCGGTCACCGGCGCGGAGCAGTACACCTTCCTCGGCACCGGCTGGACCTACGGGCTCGCCCTCGAAGCCGGCCTGAAGATGCGCGAGGCGGCGGGCGCCTGGACCGAGGGCTACCCCGCCATGGAGTACCGCCACGGCCCCATCAGCATCACCGCGCCCGGCCGCGTCGCCTGGTCCTTCGGCCCCGTCCCCGCCGGCCTCGCCGACGACGTCGCCCGCGTCGGCGGCACCCTCGTCGCCGACTCCGGCGACACCGACGCCGAACTCGACCCGATGGCCGACCTGATCCGCGTCCAGCGGCTCGCCGTCCTGCTCGCCGAGGCCCAGGGCCAGGACCCCGACCGGCCCCGGAACCTCACCCGGTCCGTCGTGCTCGCCCCCGCCGGGTCGGAGGAGAGCTGATGCCCCTCACCCCCACCGGCGAGATCGTCCTCGGCGCCCGCGAACGCGGAGCGGGCACGGGGGCGTTCAACGTCATCCAGATCGAGCACGCGCAGGCCATCGTCGCCGGCGCCGAGGCCGCGGGGCTGCCCGTCATCCTCCAGATCAGCGAGAACACCGTCCGCTACCACGGCTCCCTGGAGCCCATCGGACTCGCCACCCTCGCCATCGCCCGCCGCGCCGCCGTCCCGGTCGCCGTCCACCTCGACCACGCCGAGTCGCCCGAACTCGTCCACGAGGCGGTCGCCCTGGGCTTCCCGTCCGTCATGTTCGACGCGTCGACCCTCCCGTACGAGGAGAACGTCGCCGCCACCCGCGCGATGACGGACCACTGCCACCGCCACGAGGTCTGGCTGGAGGCCGAACTCGGCGAGGTGGGCGGCAAGGACGGCGCCCACGCGCCCGGCGTGCGCACCGACCCGGCCGAGGCGCGCGCCTTCGTCGAGGCCACGGGCGTCGACGCGCTCGCCGTCGCCGTCGGCAGCTCGCACGCGATGCTCACCCGGGACGCCGTTCTCGACCTCGCGCTCATCGCCAGGCTCCGGGAGACCGTGGACGTCCCCCTGGTGCTGCACGGCTCCTCGGGCGTCCCGGACGAGGACCTCGGCCGGGCCGTGCACGCCGGCATGACGAAGGTGAACGTCGCCACCCACCTCAACAAGGCGTTCACCGGCGCCGTCCGGACCCACCTGGGGGAGAACGCCTCGACCGTCGACCCGCGCCGCTACCTCGGCCCGGCGCGCACCGCCGTCGCCGAGGCGGTCACCCACCTTCTTCAGGTGCTGGCGGCGGAGGCTCCGCTGGTTCGCACGTGACGCGGTCGCGCGGGGTGTAGTGCGTACGGAAGGTCTCCCGGCCGACCTCCGCCCCGCCGTCGCGGAACACCCGGTCCACGGTGATGTCGAAGCCCTCCAGCGGGGGCTGCGGCTCGCACTTGGGGCCGGTGCCGGTCCGCTCGGCGGGCTCCGTCAGGTTGGTGCGGGGCCCTTCCACCGCCTCCACCGCGTCGTACTTCTTCGTGCCGAGGAAGCTGATGGTCACCGAGGAGTCCGTCGCGGTCGCCTTGATGTAGATCCAGGCGTCCGAGTTGTTGCGGAACTTCAGGTCGAGCGTGCCCCAGGCCACCGTGGCCTCCCGGCCCGGCGGGTACCGCTCGATGTAGAAGGAGTGCGCGCCGTACTCCACCGGCTTCACCCCGGCGAAGAAGATGGCGTTGAAGACCGTGGTCGCGACGGCGGACACCCCGCCGCCGGGCGCCGAGTGGTACTGGCCGTCCAGGATCATCGTGCCGTCGACGAAACCGTTGGCCTTGGTGCGTTCGCCGACGGTCCGGTTGAAGCTCCAGACCTCGCCAGGCTTCACCAGGGAGCCGTTGATGAGTTCGACCGCGCGGCCGATGTTGATCGTCCGGTAGGGCGCGGTGGGGAAGTTGACCGTGAACGTCGACATCTGCTCCTTGATGCCCATCTTCGCCACCGACTCCCGGGTCAGCACCGGCTGGATCAGCTCGGTGGCCACGGGGCCGGTCCGCGCGGCGTCCCCGCGCTTCGGCAGCAGGGGCATGACCGCGTCGCCGAGGGCCTTCGCGGTGACCTCGTGGCCCGGCCTTCCGTCCGAGAGGACCACCACCCGGCCGTTCTCCACGCCGAGGCGCGCCTCGACCGGGCCGGTCGCGACCGCGTCGAGCGGGCGGGCCACCGCCGGGTCGCGGAGCAGGCCCTGCTCGTCGAGGGTGGGGACGAGCCGGCCCTGGTCGTCCGCCTTCACGGTGAGGTGGGCGCCGAGCGTGGTCGGCGTGATCCGCACGCTCTCGCCGTCGACGGTGAGCGTGACAGGACCCGACATCGCGGGTGTCCCGAAGGTGTTGAGGAAGCCGGCCGTCTCGGCCTCGCCGACCTCCGGCGGGGAGACGGCGGTCGGCAGGGTCACCGGGTTCTCGCCCTCGGGCTCGGGGTAGTTGGCGCGCAGGGTGTCCACCGAGCCGTCGACGTCCATCTTCTGGCCATCCCTGGCCTGGACGGTGACCGCCTGGCCGTTCTTGAAGGAGACGGCGCCCTCCACGGTCGTACGGTCGTAGGTGCGGGCCGTCTCGACCATCGCCGCCCTGGCCTTGGTCTCGTCGAAGGCGACGACGGGTTCGATGTCCCGCTCGTCGGAGGAGAACAGCCGCCCGATCACGGTGACCGGATCGCGCGCCGGGTCGGCCGCCTTGTCGACGGTCTTCGCCACGTCGACGCTCAGTCCGGCCGTGGCGGGATCGACGGTGCCGGTGCTCCCGCCGATCCGCACCGGTATCGGCGCGGTCCAGGACGCCGGCGCCGCCGCCGTCAGCCTGGCGCGGGCCTCCTCGCGGCTCATGCCGCCGATGTCCACCCCGTCCACCCGGGTGCCCTCGGATATCTCGTCCCCGGTGGCGATCAACCCCGCCGCGTACAGTCCGCCGGCGGCCAGGAGGGCCACTCCGGCCGCGATCACCGCGAGTCGTACGCGCCGACCACGAGAGGACGACGGCGTCGCGTCGTCCTCGTTCCCGGGGGCGGGGCCCCTGGAGCCACCGTTCCTGGAGTCGCGCACACAACCTCCCGTGGCGGTCGAGGGACCCGAGATCCTTCCGCGACGTTACGCCGTGTGGGTGTGGAGCGCATGTCGTAACGCCCTGACCTGCGCCGACGCGGCGAAAGGTGCACCACTGGTGCGATGTGCGGAGAATGGGGAGGAACAGGGTCCGTTCCGTTCCGCCACCGGGCTCCGACCTGGCAAGGGGGCGGTCGACGATGCCGCTGCGACAGCAGAACCGGGTGCCGTACAGGCCCGGAACGCTGACGAGCTGGACCCTGGTCTATGTGGTGGTCGTGACGGGGCTCACGGCCGCCTATCTCACGTATCCCGAGTGGCACACCCTGCTGTGGGCGCTGATCGGGCTCGGCGGGGTCGCCGCGATCCTCACGGGCGTGCACCTCCACAAGCCGGCCAGACGCTGGCCCTGGCTCGTGCTCGCGGGCGCCAACTTCACCTTCGTCGCGGGCGACACGGCGTACAACCTCCTGGAGAGCCTGTTCGACCAGACCAACCCCTTTCCCTCGGTGGCCGACGCGCTCTACCTGGCGACGTACCCTCTTTTCGCCATCGGGCTCTTCGGGTTCATCCGCTACCGCGCCGCCTCGCGCGACCTCGCCGTGGCGCTCGACGCCCTCATCCTCACCTCAGGACTCGCCCTGCTCTCCTGGGTGAACCTGATCACCCCGCTCGCCAAGTCGCCCGACATGACGTGGATCGAGAAGGCCATCTCGATCGCGTATCCGCTGGGCGACGTCCTGATGCTCGCCATGCTCGCCCGCCTCCTGGTCCCCGGCGGGCTGAAGTCCCGTGCCGTACAGCTGCTCACCGTCGGCACGTGCGGCATCCTCGCCTCCGACGTCATCTACGGGACGCTCCAGTTGCGGGGCACCTGGCAGGTCGGTACCGGCTGGGACATCGGCTGGGTGCTCTTCTTCACCGCCTGGGGTCTCGCCGCCCTGCACCCCTCCATGACCGGCCTGACCGAGCGGGCCCCCGAGCCCCCGGCCGTCATCGTCGAACGGCGCCTCGCGATGCTGGCCGCGGCCTCGCTCGTCGCGCCCGCCCTGCTGCTCTACCAGTCCCTGCGCAACGACCGCGAGCAGGACATCGCCGTCATCGCGGTCTTCTCCGCGATCATGTTCCTCCTGGTCCTCACCCGGCTCTGGGGCATGATGGCCGAGCACCGCAACGCCGAGGCCCGCGAGCGCAGTCTGCGCGTGGCCGCCGCCTCGCTCGTGGCCTCGCTGAGCCCGCGCGAGGTAGCCAGCGCCGTCGAGGTGGCCGCCGCGACCCTCGTCGGACCGGGCACCCCGCACAAGACGATGCTCCTCGCCCGCGACCGCCGACGGCTCCTGTACGCCGTCCCGACCGGGCACCTGCCCTGGAACTTCCGGGGCACCGAACTCACCGGCCCCCAGGGCGTCCGCTGGCCCGAACTCCTCGCCCAGGGCAGCCGCGTCGTCGCCACCGACGAGCTCGACCCCACCGTCGCGCACGCCCTCGGCCCGCTCTCGCACGCCCTGCTGTCCCCGCTCGCCCTCCAGCAGCCCGCAGCCGGGGAATCCCTGCTCGGCGTCCTGCTGCTCGCCGCGCCCGAGAAGAAGCTCCGCGCGATCGCCGGACCCGCGCAGTCCCTGGCCTCCCAGGCCGCGCTCGCCCTGGAGCGGTTCGGGCTCAGCGAGGAGGTCAACCGCCGTACCAGCGAGGCGTACTTCCGCACCCTCGTGCACAACACCTCCGACGTCATCCTGATCGTCGACGACGACGACACCGTGCGGTACGCGAGCCCCTCGGCCGAGTCCATGTTCGGCCACTCGCTGCTGCCCGGCACCCCCCTCACCGAGCTTCTCGCGCCCGGCGACGCCACCGGCGCGCTGCGGATCCTGGCGGGCGTCCGCTCACGCGGCGACGGGGACGCCCGGGACGACTGGAAGCTGCGCCGGGGCGAGGCCACCGACCTGCACGTCGAGGTCCGGTGCAGCAACCTCCGCAACGAACAGACCGTCCACGGTCTCGTCCTCACCCTGCGGGACGTCACCGAGCAGCGGAAACTGGAGCGCGAGCTGACCCACCGGGCGTTCCACGACTCCCTCACCGGACTGCCCAACCGCGTCCTGCTCCTCGAACGGATCGAGCGGGCCCTGCTGCGCGGCCGCCGTGAATCCACCCTGACCTGCATGCTCTTCGTCGACCTCGACGACTTCAAGGTCGTCAACGACACCATGGGGCACTCCGTCGGCGACGAACTCCTCGTCGCCGTCGCCCGCAGACTCTCCTCCGTCCTCCGGCTCAGCGACACGGCGGCCCGGCTCGGCGGCGACGAATTCGCCGTACTCATCGAGGGGGCCAAGGAACCCGGGGACGCCGAGGCGCTCGCCGCCCAGATCGTGCACACCCTCAGCCAGCCGTTCCACCTCACCGACGGCGCCGTCTCCGTCTCGACCAGCGTCGGGGTCGCCACGGTCCTCGACAGCGCCCACGCCGAGGAACTCCTCGGCCACGCCGACCTCGCGCTCTACGCGGCCAAGGCCGCGGGCAAGAAACGCTGGCGGCGGTTCCGGCCCGAACTGCACTCCCGGCTCGTCGCCCGGCACGAACTCCAGGAGGGCATGGACACGGCCATCGCCGACCACTCCTTCGCCCTGCGCTACCAGCCGATCGTGGAGGTCGCCGGCGGGGCCGTCGCCGGCTTCGAGGCGCTGATCCGCTGGCCGCACGCCCGCCGGGGCATGGTCCCGCCCGACCAGTTCATCACCCTGGCCGAGGAGAGCGGGCACATCATGCCGCTCGGCGCCTGGGTCCTGGAACACGCGGCGCTCGAGGTCGCCCGCTGGCAGCGCGCCCGGCCAGGGCGGCAGCCGCCGCTGCGCGCCAACGTCAACGTGTCGGCCCGGCAGTTCCGCGACCCGGGCCTCCTCGACGACGTGCGCCGCACGCTGAGCTCCTCCGGGCTCGCGCCGGGCTCCCTGGTCCTGGAACTCACCGAGACCGTGCTGATGCGCAAGGACGAGCAGATCCGCACCACCATGCGGGCCCTGCGCGACCTGGGTGTCTCCCTCGCCATCGACGACTTCGGCACCGGATTCTCCTCACTCAGCTATCTCCGCGAGTTCCCCATCGACGTGCTCAAGGTCGACAAGTCGTTCATCGACGACATCACCACCGACCGGCAGCAGGTGGCGCTGGTCGAGGGCATCGTCCGGATCGCCGAGGTCCTCGGCCTCGACGTCGTCGCCGAGGGCATCGAGCACGAGGAACAGCGCGAACTCCTCGCCGCCATGGGCTGCCAGTACGGACAGGGCTTCCTGTTCGCCCGGCCGATGACCGCCCATCAGGCGGAGTCGTTCCTGCGCCGCACGTCTTCGAGCACCACCGCGGTACGGCCGGCGGCGCAGCAGCCGAAGCGGCGCACCACGGCGGGCACCACACCGAGCACGCTGACCACGCCGGGCACGCAGGGCCCGCCGGCGCGGTCGGCGGCGTCACCGGCCGTGGCCCGGCGCCAGGGCCGGGGCCCCGTGCGGCGCGACCCCCGGTGGCTCGACCTGGAACGCCTGAAGCGGACCAGCCCGATGTGCGACGCCGTCATCGACGAGATCGACGGCCGCAAGCTCCGCGTCGAGGACCAGTGGCTCGTCGACTTCGCCTCCTGCAACTACCTCGGCTTCGACCTCGACCCGGAGATCATGGCGTCGATCGACCCCCAGGTCAGAAACTGGGGAACCCACCCCAGCTGGTCGCGGCTCATCGGCAGCCCCCGGCTCTACCCCCTCATCGAGGAGCGGCTGACCGAACTGCTCGGCGCGCCCGACACCCTGCTGCTACCGACCATCACCCTCATCCACCAGGCGGTGATCCCGCTGCTCGCCGGCACCGGTCGCGTCTACGTCGAGGCCCAGGCCCACCGCACGGTGTACGACGCGTGCGTGGTGGCGCGCGGGCAGGGCGCCACGGTGCAGCGGTTCCACGCCGACAGCCCCTGGGAGCTGGACGTGCAGCTGCGGTCACTCCCCGGCGACGTCACCCGCCTGGTCTGCATGGACGGCGTCAACAGCATGACCGGCAACTTCCCCGACCTGCGGGAGATCGCCCGGATCTGCCGGGAGAACGGCGCCCTGCTGTACGTCGACGACGCGCACGGCTTCGGCGTGATCGGCCAGCGCGAGCCCGGCGAGACCTCCCCGTGGGGCGCGCGCGGCAACAGCATCGTCCGCCACCTGGGCGAGAGTTACGAGGGTGTGGTGATGGTCGGCGGCTTCTCCAAGGCGTACTCCTCGCTGCTCGCCTTCCTCGCCCTGCCGAGGGCGCTGAAGGACCACCTGAAGGTCGCGGCGGCTCCCTACCTCTACTCCGGGCCCTCCCCGACGGCCTCGCTCGCGACCACCCTCGCCGGGCTCGACGTCAACGCCGTGCGCGGCGACGCGATCCGGGCCGACCTCCACCGCAAGACCACGCGGATCCTCGACCACGTACGCGCCCTGGACATCGACACCCCCAACATCGACGGGCTGCCGATCATCGAGATCCCGCTCGCCGAGGCCCAGGACCTCGAAGCCGTGGCCGCGTTCCTGTGGCAACGGGGCATCTACGTCACGCTGGCCAGCTATCCGCTCGTCCCGCGCAACCGGGTGGGCTTCCGGATCCAGGTGACCGCGGCCAACACCGACGAGGAGATCGACCAGCTCAACGCGGCGCTGACCGAACTCTCGCACCGCTTCGGCCTGCAGCGGTACGAGGAGGACCCGCACCCCGATGGCGTCGCCGCCGGCCGGCCGCCGGAGCCCCGATGAACCGGGCCGCGCCGATCCGGGCGCCCCGCCGCAACCGCGACGCGGACTGGAACGCCTGGCCCGTCGCCGACTACCTCGCCGAGAACTACCGGCTCCTGCACCCCGTCGACATCGGCGTCATCCACCACCACTCGGCCTTCTACCGGCGGTTCGCGCCCGACAGCGTCGCCCGTTCCCTGGAGTTCGGCGCGGGACCCAACCTGTACCCGCTGATGCTGGCCGCCGCGGCGTGCCGGCGCATCGACGCGCTCGAACCCAGCACGGCCAGCGTCCGCTACCTCCGCGGCCAGCTGGAGCGGGGCCCCGACGACAGCTGGCAGCCCTTCTACACGCTCTGCCGCGCCCTCGACCCCGCCCTGCCCGCCACACCCGCCGAGGCGCTGGCGCGGGTGCGGATCGTGCCCGGCGACGCCGACGACCTCCAGCCCGGCAGCTACGACCTGGCCTCGATGAACTTCGTCGCCGAGAGCGTCACCGAGGACTTCGTCGAGGTCGCCGCCCTGTGCGGGGTCTTCGTCGGCTCGGTGCGGCACGGCGGCCACCTCGTCGCCGCCTTCATGGAACGCATGCCCACCTACCGCATCGGCACCGGGCCCCGCTGGCCCGCCTGCCCGGTGGACGAAGGCGCGCTCCGGTCCGTCTTCGAGCCCCTGACCGAGGAGTTGCGGATCACCCGGGTGGCGAAGGACCGCACCCTGCCCGAGTACGGCGACACCGGCGTCCTGCTGCTGACCGCCCGCCGGGCCGGTCCGCACACCTGAGCCCCACATCCGCGCCTCACACATGACGGCTCACACATGACGGCGGATCATCGCCGCGTACTCCTCCAGGGACGAGCCCGGTGTCCCGTCGTACAGGTTCCCGTCGAAGGCCCACATCAGCCCTTCCAGGCCGCAGGACGTCAGCTGCCGGGCGGCCGTCTCCATCACCCCGGGGTGGTACGCCGCCACCTGAGGCCCCGCGCTCTCCCCCGCGAGCCGGGTGAAGCCCTCGGCGCGCGCCACGGCCACCACCCAGCGGGTCGACGACCAGGTCCGTACGGTCGCTTCGTCCGGCGCGTGGACGTTCACGGAGGCGTCCGTGGGCGCGCAGGCGTTGTCCCGGGGCGTGCCCGTCCCGTCGACAAGGGCGGTCGACACCAGGACCACGTCGTCCTGCCGGTGGATCATCCCGATCGTCTCGAAGAACGCGACCCCGCGCCCGACGAGCCGCCCCGCGTCCGTCGGCCCCAGGTGGGCGGCGATCGCCGCCCGCTGGTCGGCGGGCAGGTGACCGGCCCCGGGGATCAGCACCTTCAGCGGACCGTCGTGGCCGAGGTCCGTGTACAGCCCGATCTGCCAGTTGACGGCGTCGGCCAGGGAGGTCAGGTACCAGTGGTACCAGAGCCCCACCTGCCGCTCGGTGAACTCCTCGCCCCGGTACGTGCTCTCGCCGGGCCGCCATCCGGGGAACGGGTTCTGCGGGACCGTGGCCGGACGGTCGGGGTCGGGGGCCGTGGACTGGGCGTTGTCGTCGTACGCCCAGAACTCGCCCTCGGCGCGGTCCGCGGAGACGGGGGAGGGGTAGCCGAACTCGCCGGACTCGTCGACCCCGATCCGCAGCGCCCAGAAGTCCTCCAGGCCGATCCGCTCCTTCACCTCCTTCACGTACTGCTCGGCCTGGTCGCGGACGACCGTGCTGAAGACGAGGTTCGCGGTCTTCGGGGACCGCTCGCCGTACTGGTTGACGTACACGGCCCACGGATAGGTCTCCGCGAGCCAGGACGGCGGATGGTTGAGGCCGAGCCCGGCCTCGATCCGCAGCCCCGCGTCACGGAAAGCGCGGATCCGGTCCTTGACCCCCTCCGCGTACGCGTCGTCGAACTGGTCCCTGCGCGGTTCGAACCGGTCCCAGTCGATCTCCATGTGGGCGACCCTGATGCCGTGTTCGTACTCGTGGCGGGCCTCGTCCTCGTGGGTCTGCAGGGTGCCGAACCCGTACGCGTCCGGCTCGCCGCCCCCGTCGTGGCGCAGGATCCCGACCGTCGCCAGGACCAGGACCAGGACGGCGAGCAGGCCGAGGACCGTGCGGCGGCGCCCGCGCGGCCTCATGCCAGCAACTCCCGGTACAGGGCCGCGTACTGGGCCGCGAACCGCTCGGGGCCGAAGGACTCCTCCACGATCGCCCGGCCCCGTTCCGCGAGCATGTCCCAGACGCGGGGCTGTTCGAGCAGCCAGAGCAGCTGCTGCCCGGTCCTGCGGGCGTCACCGGCCGGCGCCCGCAGCACCGCGTCCCCCAGGTCGGCGAACTGCGGCAGGTCGCTGAGGATCGCGGGCCGCCCGGAGGCCAGCGCCTGCAGGACCGTGAACGGGATGTCCGCCTTGCCGCCGATCACCGGCGGCGGGAAGAGCAGCACGTGCGCCGAGGCCAGCAGGGCGTGCATGTTCTCGACATAGCCCCGTACCTCGACGTCGGTGAGACCCACCGCTCCGGCCAGCTCGCGCAGTTCGTCCCCGAGGACGGCCGCGTTCTGCCCGGGCCGCCCGCGCATGGCGAGGACGAGACGGAACCGGGCCCCGGCCCGTGCCGCCTCCGCCGCCGCCTCCACGGCGATCGCGGCGCCGCCGTGCGGATCGTGGTGACCGACGAAGAGGACCACCGGCACGCCCTCGGGGCGCGGCAGGCACGGCCACCGCCCGAGCGGGATCATCGGAAGGATCACCCGTACGTCGCCGAAGTCCGCCGCGCGCAGCCGCCGGGCCATCGACTCGGTCAGGGCCACGGTCGTCCCCAGGGGCCGGGTCCTGGCCAGGAGCCGGGAGTCCATCACCCCGGGCACGCTGTGCACGACGGGCCGCGCCCCCAGCATCAGGGGGCGCAGCCAGGAGTACGCCGGAAACGTCCGCCCGATCGTCAGGAACGCGTGCACGAGGTCGGCGCGGCGGGCCGCGACGGCCCCGGCGAGCGCCGCCTGCAAACGGACCGGCGCGTGCGGGGCGCCGTCGCCGGACCACAGGGCGATCGCCCGGCCGACGGGCGGCGGCGGACGGCCCCGGCGTCCGGGCCACTGGGAGAACCAGAGGAACTCGAAGTCGGGCAGCGCCCCGAGGACGTCCCGCGCGAGGGCCACGTCCGATCCGTCCGCGCCGTCCAGCGGGCTGCTGGTCAGGAGCAGGACGCGCGGGGGTCGCGCGCTCACCGTCATCGCCCGATCCCCTCGGGCGCCGGACGGGCTCCGTCCGGCAGCGGGATCCGGTAGAGGGCCAGCGTCCCGTACATCTCGCCCTCGAAGGAGAACAGCAGCTGCCCCCGCTCGGTGAGCCGCTCGACCTCGGCCAGGCTCGTGTTGCCGTACCCCTGCTCGATCACCTTCCAGGGGACGATCACGTACTGGACGCGCTCATAGGCCCGCTCCTCCTCCGACACCCAGTGGTCGAGCCGGTACAGGTCGTTGAGGGCGTAGTGGGAGACGCCCCGGCTGGTGCCGCCGTCGACGGTGGCGATGGTGGTGCCGCGCGGCAGATGCTGGGTCACATAGGCCCGCAGCTGTACGAACCCGTCGTCCGCCCGGCCGCGGTCCTTCGCGTACACGGCGGCGGGACCGAGGACCGCGCAGGCCAGGAACGCGGCGGAGAGGCCGGCCGCGACGGCGGCGCGGCGGGTCACGGCGTGCCGGGCAGGCAGCGGCAGGGTGACCGCGAGGGCCACCAGGTTCGGCACGAACAGCAGGTAGAGCGCCTGCTCCTCCAGCGTCCCCAGGGCGAAGGCGTAGAGCAGGGTGAGGACCGCCGAAGCGTGGAAGAGGGCGAGCAGCCGGTGGACGCCGTCCTTGCGCCGCAGCAGCAGATAGAGCGCCAGGGGGGTGAGCAGGAGCATCGCGTACGTCGGCGCGTACTCGGGGAGTTGCGCGGTCAGCCGCCCCATCAGGGAGGGCGCGCCGGGCGCGTTGAAGCCGGTCTCCTGCTCGATGCCGAGGAGCCGCTGCAGGCCGTTCGTCTTCGCGTACCAGAAGTCGTCGAAGTGGCCGAAGGCCCTGACCAGCGTCAGGTACACCGTGTACGGCACGACGGCCGTGGCAAGGGTGAGCGCCGTGAACCGGCGCGGCGGCCCCCAGTTCACGGCGAACGCGACGAGCAGCGGCAGAAGGGTGATTAGTGCCGAGTGGTCCTTCGTCAGGATCGCGAGCCCGAAGAGGAGCCCGGCCGCGACCGCCCGCGCGCGCGGCCGGAGCGGTGGGGCGTCGCGGGCGAGCGGGATCAGGACCAGGTAGCCGGCGAGGACCCAGATCATCGTCTCGGTCTCCAGGAGCGCCCGGTCGTTCTGCCGGATGCAGAACTGGTCCACGGCGAAGACGAGTCCGGCGATCAGACCGGCCCCGCGCGACCTGACCCGGGCGACGAGCAGGACGAGCAGCGCCGCCGTGACACCGGCGAGCAGCGCGTTGAGCACCCGGACGTCGTGCACCTGCGTGAGGACGTCGCCGCCGTCCGTGCCGAACAGCCGCGTCCAGCCCGCCTGGAGGTAGAAGAACCCCGGCGGATGCAGGAAGAACAGCCCTTCTTCGGTACGGGGGAAGCCGCCCGCGCCCGCGCTCCTGCCCAGCTCCGTGTAGATCAGCTCGTCCACGAACACGTCACCCGAGCGGTCGACGGCCACGAGCCGGAGCGTCGCGGTGACCACCGCGGCCAGGGCCGCGAGGGCGAGCGTGGGCACGGTCCACCCCGCGAGGCGGGGCTTCTCCCCGCGCTGCCGCGTGGGGCCGGGAGGCGGGGCGGCGTCGCGAGGCGGCCCCGGCGGCATCGGCGGGACCTGAGGCATCGGCGGGAACGGCGGTTTGGGCGGGAACGGCGGCCTCGGGGGGGCCGGCGGTCCGGTCGTACGGGAGAGCGTCATGACCCGCCTCCCGTCCGGTGCGCCGGCGCGGCGCGCACGTCCTCGGCCAGCAGATAGACCTCGGGCGCGAGCGGGATGGCCCCCTCCGGGAACAGGGCGTCCGCCTGGGTGCGGTACCCGCGGATGAGCTCCTGCTTCTCGGCCAGGCCCTCCTCCCAGGCGCACGTGACGAAGTCGTGGCGCGCGGTGAAGGCGGGGTCGGGCCGGTGCCGCTGGTTGTACGGGAAGTCGCTGTAGTAGGCCACTCGTTGCCCGCTGCGCTCCGCCGCCGTACGGACCAGGACGTGGTCGGCGTGGCCGCCGACGCCCTGCGGCGCGAGCACCAGGCCCCGGCCCGGCGGCAGCAGCGCGGCGATCACCTGGGTGGCCGCGTTCAGGGTCTTCGCGTCGTGGCGGGAGACCCGGCCGCGCGACAGATGGAGCCGGTACGTGGGGTAGACGTGGTCGATCTCCGGCAGCCGCCCCGCCAGACCGCCCGTGTGCGGCGACCGGCCGCTCCTGCGCCGGAACAGACCGTCCACCAGGCCGAGGTGACTCCACGCGACGCCCAGCTCCGCCATGACGGCCCGGTCCTCGTCCTGCCGGGCCGCGTACAGCTCCTCGGCGTCCGTGGCACCGGTCTGCCGCAGGTACTGCCGGCCGGACAGGGTGTACGGCGGTGGCGCGGCCTCCGTGAAGAAGGACACGACCGTGACCGGGGCCCGCACGCGCGCGTGCAGCAGCAGCGCGCCGCACGACAGCACCGCGTCGTCGAGGTGCGGGGACAGCGCGATCAGCGGCTGTCCGGCGTCGATCTCCGCCGCCATCGCCCGGGAGGTCAGTGGCTGGTCGGCCATGGCGCACCCCTCCTGTCCCACCGCGGCCGCCGCCCGGCGGCCGGAGTGTCGATCAGACGGCGCGTCAGGGCGAGATACCGACCCGTCATCTCCTCCCAGGTGTAGCGCTGGGCCGCGTGTCCCGCGCGCCGGCCGAGCGCGCGGCGCGCCGCCTCGTCGGAGGCCAGCATCCGCATCCGGTCGCCCAGCGCGGCCACGTCGAACGGCGGGACGGCGACATCGCCGCCGTCGCTCATCCACCGCAGCGCGGGCAGATCGAAGTGGAGGACCGGTTTCCCGTACGACATGGCCTCCAGCGCCACCAGGCCGAAGGTCTCGTGGCGCGACGGCATGACCAGGAAGGCGCTGTCGCGCAGCAGGTCGCGCTTGAGCTCCTCCCCGGCGAACCCCACCCAGCGGACGCTGCCCGGGTGCGCGGCGAGCAGCGCCGCCAGCTTGCGTTCCTCGGCCTGTGTGCCGCTGCCGGCAAGCACCAGCGGCAGCGGGGGACGTCCCCGGCGGTAGGCCTCGACGAGCAGGTCGATCCCCTTGGCCCAGGTGTCGATCCGGCCGAGGAACAGAATGTGGTCCCCGCCGCCGAGCCGGGCGTCGTCGATCTGCCGCCGCTGGACTCCGTTGGCGATCACCTGCACGTCGGCCCGGGGGCTGAGCCGCCGGACGGCGGACGCGTCGGCCTCGTTCATCACCACGATGTGCCGGTAGCAGCGCAGCCCGAGCCGCTCCACCAGGAAGAACGGGATGTGGTAGCGGCGCCACAGCGCCTCTGCGCTGCGGCCCTGGTCGACGCCGACGACCGGGGCGCGGGTGAACAGCGGCAGGAAGCTCGTCGAGAACGGCGGGGTGAAGCTCTCCAGCCAGACGTCGTGCGGCAGCCTGCGGGCCAGAACCGGGAGCAGGGTCAGGAAGACGAGCTGCCCGGCGCGCGGACCGGCCCGGCGGACCGGCAGGTACAGGTAGCGGATCCCGTCCCGCGACCGGGTGCCGCCATGCCTTCCGGCCGTCACCACGGTCACGTCGAAGTCGTCGGCGAGGCGGCGGGCGACCTTCTCCACCACCAGGGCCCCACCGCCCCGGTAGTCGGGGTTGCCCGCGTCGTCGAAGATCGAGACGACGACCCGCCTGCGCGCCGTCGGGGGCGGCCCGTCCCCGATGTCCGGCAGGCGCCGCCTCCGTACGGTGTCCAGGACGCGCTCGGAGGCGTCGGCCGCGACCCGGGACGGCGCACGCTCGCCGTCGAGGCGGACCACGCGGGGCAGGCGCGCGGCCCAGGCGCGGTAGCGCGCCCCCTCGAGGACCGGCGAGCGGGCCGTCCCCTCCCGGTCGGGCCCGCGCAGGGCCGTGGTCGGGGAGCTCTCCACCAGCAGGGTCACGTCGTGGCGGCGGGCGAGCCGGACGAAGGGCCCCGAGGCGCCGCCTGGCGGGAGGCCGAACGCGACAAGCCCGTCGAGCGGCCCACGGTCCGTCAGCACGACCGCCGGGCGCCCCAGGGCTCGTACCGCCAGCGCACGCCGTGCGGCGGACGTCCGTACGGTCAGTTCGCCGGCGTGGACCAGCGCGTGGGCGCGCCCCGCCCAGGGGCCCCGGCGCGCCGACCCGCGGCAGAGGAAGCAGCCGTGGTCGTCGAGGGTCGTCACCGCGAAGCCGCGTTCCCGCAGCAGCCGCGCGAGCCGCGGGACCAGCGAGGACGTGCTCGCGCCCGCGGGTCCGGAGACCGCGACCAGGAGGGGCCTTGACGTGCTCATGGGAGGTCCCTCCGTAGTCGCTCGGTGAGAGTGAGCGGGACGCGCACGGCGACCTCGCGGGCGGCCGCGCCCGCCCGCCCGCGGGTCAGCAGGTGTCCGGCGTGCCCGGCGCCGGTACGGAGCGAGGTGGTGACGGGCAGCGGCAGCGGGAGCCGGACGTGCGCGCCGTGGTCGAGGCGCGCGATCGCCTCCATCGCGAGGGCCAGGGCCTGCCCGCCGCCGGCGAACCAGCCCTCGCGGGCGGCCTGGGTACGGGCCTCGGCCAGCACCTCGGGCGCCAGGAGCTCGCGCAGCGCGAGGAGTTCGGAGAGGTCGAGCGAGAGGCCGCGGAACAGCACGTGGGCCAGCCTGATCCTCAGCCGGTCGGCCGGACAGGGGACGAACCAGGCGCGGCCGTCGCGGTCGGGCACGGCGTGGGCGAAGAGCCGGTCGGCGGCGATGACCGGGACGCCGAACCAGGACACCGAGGTGCGTAGATGGGCGCAGGGGCCGCCGGGCGGCTCCGGGAGCACGGTGGCGGACCGTTCGGGCCAGTACGCCGGGCGGCGCGCGTACCAGCCGTCGAGCGCCGTCCGCGCGGCCTTCCAGCGGTCGGCGGGGACCACCAGGTCGAAGGCGCCGTCCACGTGGTCGCCGCCCGGGTCGTCGTCGACGAGCACGGTGGGGACTCCGGCGTCGCCGAGCCGCTCCGTCGAGACGACGAGGTTGTGCCGGAAGAGCCGGGTCGCGTCGGTCACCGCGTCGGCGGTCGCGGCCAGTCGACCGGGGTAGGCCCGCGCGAGACGGCCCTCGACCCGGTTGCGGCGGGCGGCGGCCAGCGCGGCGCGCAGCTCCTCGTCCGGCGCGGGCGGCGGGTCGCCCCGCCAGACGGCGTCGGTGAGCAGCCGGAGCGCCCGCTCGTCGGGGTCGGGGTTCCGCACCTGCCGGGCGTCCCGGCGGTACGGCCCCGGGGGCTTCGGGTACGGAGCCCGGTCCGGCACACCGGGTTCCGTACCGCCCCGCCCGGTCTTGTGAGGGGTCCCGTCCGGGTGGCCCGCACCCGGAAGGTCGTCGATCGGGTCGGTGGCGTTCCCGCCCGGCGGGTCCGTGTCGGGAGGGTCCCCGCCCCGGGGGCCCGCGTCGGGCGGCTCGTGCGCGACGGGATCGCCGCGCCGGCGGAAGAAGCGCCAGAGCGCCACGGCCGAGGTGAGCACGGCGGCGATCAACCAGGCGACGGCATGGGGCCGGAGGGCCACCAGCACCCCGGCGAGGAGCAGCGGCGGCAGCAGGGCGCGGAGCACGGCGGCGCGCGGAACGGTGTGCGGGGAGCCGGCCGGCCCGGCGGCCCGCCTGCGGGCCGCCTCGCGGACGAGCAGGACGCCCAGAGCGGCCACCGTCCCGCACATCCCGCCGATCGCCATCCCCAGCACACCGCCGGCCACCCACCCGGTCGTCAGCCCGGTCACGTAACAGACCAGGCCGGCGAGGAGCGGACGCAGTGTCGCGTAGTCGTTCACCGCCTGCGAGAAGGTCACCAGGAGGGACAGCGCGCCGAGCGCGAGACCGGCGACCGCCGTGCACGCCATCAGCGTGCTCATTTTTGTGTAGTCGTCGGGGAAGACGGTGGTGAGCACGGCGCCCGGTGCCGTGGCCGCGACCACGGCCAGCGGCAGGGCCACCGTGAGGTACATGCCCATCGCGCGGGTGGCGAGCGGAGTCCCGGCCCGCCGCCGGGAGAGCGCCGGCAGGAACGCGATGGAGACGGCCCCGGCGAGGAACAGGGGGACGCGGCCCAGCATCACGGCGGCCTGGTAACTCGCCGCGTCGGCACGGTCGGTGGGCAGCATCGCCACCAGGACGACGTCGAGCGCCGCCATCAGCGCGATGGCGCCCTGGAGGGACGCGACACCGACGGCGCGCCGCCACAGCTCCCGGTTGGCGGTCGCCGCGAGCCACGGCCGCCGGCCCGGGCTGCGGTAGCGGTGCGGAAGGAAGAGCGTGAACGGCGCCACGGCGACGCCGAAGGCCGCGAGGGCGCCCGCCTCGCCCAGATCGAGCGCCGACACGAGGAAGAGACCGATGCCGAGCTTCAGGACGGCCTCGACGACGGTGAGCGACGCCAGGGTCCGCAGCCGCTCGGTGCCCTGGAGCCAGCCGACGCAGATCCGGGTCACGTAGATGAGCAGGGTGCTGGCCCCGATGACCAGCGTGGTGACGAGCCCGGCGAACTCGGTGGCCACGGCGCCCACGACGACGGCGGCCAGTGCACCGCCCGCGACGGCCGTCACCACGGCGAACCGGATCGCCTCCCCGCGCTCGGCGTCCGACCGGGCCCGGGCCAGGGCCTGCGCCAGCATCCACGGCACGGTGACCACGGCGATCGCCGCGGTGCACACGATCAGCCCCTGACCGGCGGCGAACGTGGGGTACGAGCCGACGTCCAGCAGCCGTGTGAGCGCGAGCGCGTACACGTAGTTGACCACCCCGACCGTGACGGCGGCGGTGGCGATCCACCGCGCCCCGTGCACCGCCGTGACCTCGTCCGGGGCAGGGACGTCGACCCCCGTCGGGTCGACCTCGACCGCACGGGGAGCCGCCGCACGGGCGTCGACCGTGTGCGGGTCGGCCGTGCGGGCGGCGGTGTCGGGGCCGGTGGTCGTCATGGCGTGACGCCTCCGGGACCGGTCGCGCTGGTCCCCCGGGGAGGGCTCGCCGTGCCGACGAGCACGTCCCGGCCGCCGGCGAGCGTGACGGTCGCCTCGCGCACGTCGAGCCTCCTCAGGGCCTCCAGCGCCCGCACCTCGTCGCAGCCGTGCAGGATCAGCCGGAAGCCGTCTCCGTCGCGGCTCCACACGTCCGTTCCGCGCAGCGTGCGCCCCAGCGCCCGCTCCGTGGCGTCGGCGTCCCGCGCGGTGAAGCGCGTGACGACCGCGAGGTCGCTCGCCGTGCGTCGCGAGCGCCGGTGCCGGTGGATCCGCTGGAGGTCTTCGAGGACCACTCGTGCGAGGCGTTCGGCGCTCGCGTCCCAGGAGAACGCGGCGGCCCAGGAGCGGCAGCGGGTGGCCATGGACGTACGGGCCTCCGGCCGCGCCAGCTCGTCCAGGGCCGCGCCGACCCCGTCGGCGAGATCGGCCGAGGACGGCAGCAGCCAGCCGTTGACCCCGGGCTTGATCGCGTCGCGCAGCCCGGGCACGTCGTAGGCGAGGGCGGGCGTGCCCTCGGCGTTCGCCTCGATCACGGTGAGGCCCCAGCCCTCGGCGACGGACGGCACGACCGTGAGCCACGCCTGGCCGAAGAGTTCGCTCTTGCGCTCCTCCGAGACGTGCCCGTGCAGGACGACGGCGGAGCCGACGCCGAGTTCCTCGGCGAGCGCCCCGAGCCGCTCCCGTTCGGGCCCGTCGCCGCAGATGTCGACCCGGAGGTCCGGCACCCTTCGGAGCAGCGCGGGCACGGCCCGGACCAGCAGGTCCACCCGCTTCTGCGGCATCAGCCGGCTGACGACCGTGACGGTGGGGGTTGCGCTGCGCGACGCGCCGGTGGCCTCGGACACGGCGTGCGGGCTGCCGTTGGGCACGATGTGGAGGGGGTTGCCGAAGCCGAGTTCGCGCCGGGCCCCTTCCCGCGTCGACGGCGAGACCACGACCATCGGCCGCCCCCGGTACACCCGCCGGCTCACCTGCTTCTCCAGGAACCTGCCGACGGTGTTGAGGGGCCAGTCGAAGCGGACGTCGAACTGGCCCTGGTGGATGTGGTGGATGACGCAGATGTCGGCGGTCCAGCGAGGGGTGAACAGCGGTGAGAAGAACGGGATCCCGTTCTGGAAGTCGACCACCGCGTCGTACGCGTGACGGTTCCCAAGGAGGTGCCGGGCGGCCGCCGCGTACACGCCGAACGTGCCGCCGGCGCGCACGATCCGGATGCCGTCGCGGTACTCGCGCGCCGGGGCGCCGGGGCAGCGGGCCGAGACGAGCGTGAGGTGCGCACCGGCCGCCGCGAACCGCCGGGCGATCTCCCAGCAGTACGCCTCGGCCCCGCCGGCGTCGGGGTGCGCGGGGTCGCGCCAGTTCAGGAACGCGATGTCGGTACGGGCGAGTTGGTCGAGGGCGGTCATCGCGATCACCGTGCCAGCGAGATCCGCAGCAGATCGGCCATCGACCGCAGGCCGTCACGGCGGGCCGAGAACGTCGACCCAGGGACGTCGGACCAGGCCACCGGGACCTCGACGACATCGCGCCCGGCGCGCACGACACGGGCGAGCATCTCGACGTCGAAGGCGAACCCGTCGATGTGGCAGTCGCGCACCACCTCGCGGATCAGCGGCCCGGAGAAGAACTTGAACCCGCACTGGGTGTCGGCGATCCCCGGCAGGGTCAGATGGGCGAGCGTACGGAAGAGCAGGCCGCCGCCCCTGCGGAGCACCGACTGCTCGACCTCCAGATGGGCCCCGGGCGCGTGCCGGGAGGCGATGACGGCGCCGTGGCCCGCGCGCAGCAGCTCCATCACGCGGTCGAGGGTCTCGATGGGGGTCGCGTTGTCGGCGTCGGCGAAGCCGATGAAGCGGGCGGAGGAGGTGATGATCCCGCGCCGGACGGCCGCGCCCTTGCCCTGCTCGCTGCAGCCGATCACGTGCAGTCCCACGGGCGGTTCGGCGAGACCGTCCAGGGCGTCCAGGGTTCCGTCGGCGCTGTTGTTGTCCACCACGACCACGGCGGACGACCACGGGCGGGCGGCGAGGAAGGCCGTCGTCGCCTTGATCGTCGAGGGAAGCCTGCGCTGCTCGTTGAAGGCCGGAATGATCAGTTCGAGGTCCACGGCCGGCCGGGTCAGCCAGCGGGGGAGCGGTGCGTGTGCGCGCACGGCGACCATCACGCCTCGCCTCCTTCGGGGGCGCGGCGCGCGGGGCGTCGCGGGGTCGTACGGCGGATCGGGGCGTGGGCGTACGCGTACGCGGGGGACGCGTCAGGCTGCCGCCCTGGACGGTCGGAGTGGCGGGCGGGACGGGAGCGGACTGAATGGCTGGGGTGGCCGGAGTGGCCGGGATGGTCCGCTGGGTCGGAGCCTTGTGAGCCGCCGGAGCGTCGCTTGTGCGCGGCGCGGGCGCGGACGGTCCGCGAGCGCCGGCGCCGGGCCGCCGGCCTCGGCACGCGAGGCGCGGTGCGACAGCGCCGGACCACCGAGAACAGGCGGTCGGAGGCGCGCCGGGCGGGGTGGGCGGTGGGGCGATGCGAGGAGACGCGGGCCGGGCGGCGCCGGGCCTCGGCCGTGGGCCAGTCGGTCACCCGCCGCAGTGGATGCGGACCGGGTGCCGCCGACGTTCGGCTGAGGCGCTGTGCGGTCACGGCGTACTACTTCCGGCCACCGACCCTGTCGAGGGTCTGGGTCTGATTCGCGTAGAAAATGCCTGACTTCAACCGTTAGCATCCGATACCTGATCCGTCAAGCAGGGTGCGCGCCCTCCGCGCGCTTCTCACGCCGGGTTCGGGGGGCGAGCCGGAGCAGGGCGTTGTGCGGGCGTTCGTCGAGCAGTCCGCCCAGGATGCGTGCCCCGTCACGGACCGTGCGGGGGTGCGACGGGCCGTGGCGGCCGGGCCGCTCGAGGCTGGGTACCTCGGCGATGCGCAGCCCGTAGTGCAGGGCGTGGGTGACCAGTTCGGCGCCCAGCTCGACGCCGTCCTCCCGCAGTTCGAGGAGGTCGACGAAGCCCCGGCGGAAGGCGCAGAAGCCGTACCAGAGGTCGGTGAGTCGCTGACCGTACAACCGCCGGGCGACCCGGAGCAGGGCGCCGTGCCCGGCCCGGCGCAGCAGCGGGTAGTCGGCGCTGCCGCCGCCGGCGATGAAGCGCGAGCCCTTGACGAAGTCGTACCCGCTGTCGAGGTAGTGCAGGTAGTGCGGGATCTCCTGCGGCGACATGCTGCCGTCCGCGCCCATCAGCACGATGAGGTCTCCGGTGGCGGCGATCAGTCCCGCGTGCGGGATGTCGCCCGCCTCGCAGTCCCACGGCCCGAGCCCGCGCACGGTCACGGAGCCGCCGGCGTGTTCGCCGGTCGCGCGCTGACCGTCCGGCGCGTACCCGACGAGGATCACCTCGTGGACGTCGGCGGGGAGCTGCGCGAGCAGCCAGCCGGGGTCGCGGTCGCCGGGGCGCACCGGCACGACCAGACTCACGGAACGGTTGTCGGCCTCCGGTGAAAGGTCGGTCGACCGGCGCAGCGGATGTGGCCCGTTACCCATCGGTACGGCTTTCTCCAGAAGCTCTCCGGAATCCGAGAGCGACCGTTCTCAGGATCCGTCGGACAATGCCACGCCGTCAAGGCGGGATTACAATCCCCACATGGCAGGGCGAATTGAGGACTACGCCCTCATCGGTGATCTGGAGACGGCCGCGCTGATCGGGATGGACGGTGCTGTCGACTGGTGGTGTGCCCCCCGATTCGACTCGCCCGCCTGTTTCGCCGCGATTCTCGGCGACGAATCCCACGGTCAGTGGAGTCTGGCACCGGTCGGCAATCGCCCCTGTAACCGCCGGAGTTACCGGGGCGATTCCCTCGTCCTCGAATCGGTCTGGGAAACCGTCTCGGGTGCCGTACGCGTCACGGACTTCATGCCGCCGCGCGAGCACACCCCCCGGATCGTCCGGCTGGTCGAGGGGATCGCCGGACGGGTCGATCTGCACGGGGAGTTGAGGCTGCGCTTCAACCACGGCAGCGTCGTCCCCTGGTCGTACCCGATCGACGGGCGTACCGTCGCGACGGTCGCGGGGCCGGACGCGGCGTACCTCGTCTCCGGACCCGGCGCCGAGGTCACCGTCACCAACTCGTGCACCACGATCGACGTCTCGGTGACGGCCGGTCAGAAAGTCTCCTTCGTCCTCGGCTGGCGTCCCTCGCATTCCGCACCCCCGCCCCCTCCCGACGTGCCCGCCGAATTGGACCGTACGCTCGCCTTCTGGGACGAATGGGCCGGCCAGCTCCGCTATGAGGGTCCGTATCGCGAAGCCGTCATGCGCTCGCTCCTCACCCTGAAGGCCCTCACCTACGAACCGACCGGCGGAGTCGTCGCCGCGGCCACCGCCTCGCTCCCCGAATCCATCGGGGGCGAGCGCAATTGGGACTACCGCTTCTGCTGGTTGCGCGATTCCACCTTCACCCTCTCCTGTCTGCTGCGCAGCGGATACCACCGCGAGGCGCTCGCGTGGAAGGACTGGCTGGTCCGCACCGTCGCCGGGGACCCGGCGGACCTGCAGCCGGTCTACGGAGTCGCCGGGCAGCGCAACATCCCCGAGGTACTGGCCGACTGGCTGCCCGGCTACGAGGGCTCCCGGCCGGTCCGGTTCGGCAACGCGGCCGTCGACCAGTTCCAACTGGACATCTACGGCGAGGTGCTGAGCACGATCTACTCGGCCGTCCGGGCGGGCGTCGCCATCGACCCGCACGTCTGGAGCCTGATGGCCGCGCTCCTGGAGTACGTCGAGAAACGGCGGCAGGACCCCGACGAGGGCATCTGGGAGGTACGCGGCCCCCGGCGTCACTTCGTCCACTCCAAGGTCATGGCCTGGGTCGCCGCCGACCGCGCCCTGCGGCTCGCCCGCATCGCGGGCCAGCGCACCTCCGTCCGGCGCTGGCAGGCCCTGCGCCGCGACCTGAAGGACGAGGTGTGCGCACTCGGCTGGAGCGACGAACAGCGGTCGTTCGTCCAGTACTACGGAGCCCGCCGCATCGACGCGACGGCGCTGCTGATCCCCCGCCTCGGCTTCCTCCCCGCGACCGACCCCCGGGTCCTGAGCACGGTCGACGCGATGGCCCGGCTCGACGACCACGGCTTCCTGCGGCGGTACGCGGACGTGGGCAACGGCCAGGTGCACGAGGTCGACGGCCTCGACGGCGCCGAAGGGGCCTTCCTGGCCTGCACGTTCTGGTACGCCGACGCCCTGGCGATGACCGGGCGCCCGGCCGAGGCCCGCACCGCCTTCGAGCGGGTCCTCGACGTCCGCAACGACGTCGGCCTGCTCTCCGAGGAGTGGGACCCGCACGCCCGCCGCCAGCTCGGCAACACACCCCAGGCGCTCAGCCACGTCGCCCTGGTCAACACGGCCTTCACCCTCTTCGGAACACGTCGGGAGAACCGTTCATCCACAGGGCGCGCGGCTGTGGCATGATCCCGCCGACATCGTTCGGAAGGGGCGGGGCATGGGTGCGGGCGTGTACGTCGGCACAGGGAGCGCGATCCTCGGGCTGCTGCTCCTGGCCGGCGGCGTGGCGGCCCTCAGGCACGGCTGGATGTTCCCCTACCAGCGCCGCTGGATCCACAACGCCGCGCTCTACGGCTGGGCCCAGCTGGTGATGGCGGCCTCCTTCCTGACCCAGGGCATCGCCGGCGCCCTCGTCGACGACCGCGGCGCACGCAGCGTCCTGAACCTCGTCGGCATCGCGGCCCTCTTCGGCGGCCTCCTCCTGATCACCCTCGCCCAACGCCCCCGCCGCACTCCCTGACCGCTCGGCGATTCGTTCGGGTGCGCCCAGCGGGCGGCCCGGGGCTCGGCGGGTTCGAATCGGAGCATGGCTCCCTACGACAGGCTCCGCCCCGACGGCAGTGCGCGGCCCCTGGAGACCGGCACCTGGTGGTACGCCACCGTCGCCGGCGAAGCGGCCCACTCCTTCAGCGGCCGGGTCCGCAAACGGATGCGGCGCGCCTGCCTCGGCTCGGTCCTGCTCATGGCGGTCGTCTACGCCGGGCTCGTCCTGACCGCGACGGGGCAGCGCTGGGAGAACGCCGTCCTCACCGGACGGCTCACCGACGAGACGCTGGCCGCCGCCCACGAGGCGAACCGGACGCTCCAGCACATCACCGTCTCCTCCCTCGTCGTCGCCCTGCTCGTCCTGGCCGCGATCGGCACGCTCCGCGGGCGGTACGCGCTGACGGCCGCCGCGGTCGGCACCGTCACCGCCTCCCTGGTCCTCGCCGAGGTGCTCAAGCGCGTCCTCCTGGTCCGGCCCGACCTGGTCGAGGCGCCCCCGTACCTGACGCAGAACAGCTTCCCGAGCGGGCACACCACGATCGCGACGAGCGTGATGTTCGGACTCGCCCTGGTCGTCCCGTACCGGATGCGCGGCCTCGCCGTCGGCCTGTGCGCCCTGTGGGCGATCGCCGTGGGCGCGTTCACCGTGGCGGCCGGCTGGCACCGCCCCAGCGACGTGCTCGGCGCCGACCTCCTCGTCCTCGCCGTGGCCTGCGGCCTCCTCGCGGTCCTCGCCCGCCGCGGCAAGGTCGCCCCCGCCCGCACCCGCCGCTTCCCGCTCCGCGCCCTCTTCGTGATCGGGCCCCTGACCCTCGTGGCCGTCGGCGGCCTCGGCCTCGGAACCGTCCTCCTGGTCGACTCCATGTTCGTCCTCGACCCGGCCGACCCGGACCTCCCCCGCCTCGCCTACCTGGGCGGACACGCCCTCGCCGCCGGGGCCGGCGCGGCCGCCGCGCTGCTGCTCCTCGGCCTCCTCCGCCACGTCGACCTGGACGCCTGCCCCGTCCCGTACCGCCTCACGGGCACCCTCGCCACCGAGGAGGCAGGGCCCTTTCCCACCGAGGCCGATCACGAGATATCTTGATGTCGAGCAATCTCGCAGACGCAGACGTGGAGCGGAGCACACCCGGTGACTGACTCGACCATCATCTACACCCACACTGACGAGGCGCCCGCCCTGGCGACGTACTCGTTCCTGCCCGTGATCCAGGCCTACGCCTCGACGGCCGGAGTCAATGTCGAGACCCGTGACATCTCCCTGGCCGGGCGCATCATCGCCGGTTTCCCCGAGCGTCTCGAAGAGGGCCAGCGCATCGAGGACGCCCTCGCGGAGCTCGGCGCGCTCGCCAAGACGCCCGAGGCGAACATCATCAAGCTGCCGAACATCTCGGCGTCCATCCCGCAGCTGAAGGCCGCGATCGCCGAGCTCCAGGCGCAGGGCTACGCCCTCCCGGACTACCCGGACGACCCGCAGACCGACGAGGACAAGGACGTCCGCGCCCGTTACGACAAGGTCAAGGGCAGCGCCGTCAACCCGGTCCTGCGCGAGGGCAACTCCGACCGCCGCGCCCCCGGCTCGGTCAAGAACTACGCCAAGACGCACCCGCACCGCATGGGCGCCTGGTCGGCCGACTCCAAGACCAACGTCGCCACCATGGGCCAGAACGACTTCCGCTCCACCGAGAAGTCCGCGACCGTCTCCGAGGCCGGCACGCTCCGCATCGAGCACGTCGCTGCCGACGGCGCCACCACCGTCCTGCGCGAGTCCGTCCCGGTCCTCGCCGGTGAGGTCGTCGACGCCTCCGTCATGCACGTCGCCGCCCTGCGCACCTTCCTCGACGAGCAGATCGCCCGCGCCAAGGCCGAGGACGTGCTCTTCTCCGTGCACCTCAAGGCCACGATGATGAAGGTCTCCGACCCGATCGTCTTCGGCCACGTCGTACGCGCCTTCTTCCCGAAGACCTTCGCCGCGCACGGCCCGGCGCTCGCCGCCGCGGGCCTCTCCCCGAACGACGGCCTCGGCGGGATCCTCAACGGCCTGGCCGCCCTGCCGAACGGCGCCGAGATCAAGGCCTCCTTCGACGCCGAGATCGCCGAGGGCCCGGCCCTCGCCATGGTCGACTCCGACAAGGGCATCACCAACCTGCACGTGCCGTCCGACGTCATCGTCGACGCCTCGATGCCGGCCATGATCCGCACCTCCGGCCACATGTGGGGCCCGGACGGCCAGGAGGCCGACACCCTCGCCGTCCTCCCGGACAGCAGCTACGCCGGTGTCTACCAGGCCGTCATCGAGGACTGCCGCGCCCACGGCGCCTTCGACCCGTCGACCATGGGCTCCGTCCCGAACGTCGGCCTGATGGCGCAGAAGGCCGAGGAGTACGGCTCCCACGACAAGACCTTCGAGATCGCCGCGGCCGGCACCGTCCGCCTCGTCGACGCCGCGGGCAACGTGGTCCTGGAGCAGGAGGTCGCCGAGGGCGACATCTTCCGCGCCTGCCAGACCAAGGACCTCCCGATCCAGGACTGGGTCAAGCTCGCCGTCACCCGCGCCCGCGCCACCGGCGCCCCGGCCGTCTTCTGGCTGGACGAGACCCGCGCCCACGACGCCCAGCTGATCGCCAAGGTCAACGCGTACCTGCCGGAGCACGACACCGAGGGCCTGGACATCAAGATCCTGTCCCCGGTCGACGCGACCTCGTTCTCCCTGGAGCGCATCCGCCGCGGCGAGGACACCATCTCCGTCACCGGCAACGTCCTGCGTGACTACCTGACCGACCTCTTCCCGATCCTGGAGCTGGGCACCAGCGCCAAGATGCTGTCGGTCGTCCCGCTGATGGCGGGCGGCGGCCTCTTCGAGACCGGCGCCGGAGGCTCCGCCCCGAAGCACGTCCAGCAGCTCGTCAAGGAGAACTACCTCCGCTGGGACTCCCTCGGCGAGTTCTTCGCCCTGGCCGCCAGCTTCGAGCACCTCGCCACCACCACGGGCAACGCCCGCGCCCAGGTCCTCGCCGACACCCTCGACCGCGCCACCGGCACCTTCCTCAACGAGGACAAGTCGCCGACCCGTCGCGTCGGTGGTATCGACAACCGCGGCAGCCACTTCTACCTGGCCCTGTACTGGGCCCAGGAGCTGGCCAAGCAGACCGACGACGCGCAGCTCGCCGAGGCCTTCGCCGGCCTGGCCAAGACCCTGACCGAGCAGGAGAGCACCATCGTCTCCGAGCTCAACGCGGTCCAGGGCTCCCCGGCCGAGATCGGCGGCTACTACCAGCCCGACCCGGCCAAGGCCGCCGCCGTGATGCGCCCGTCCGCCACCTTCAACGAGGCCATCGCGTCCCTCGCCTGATCCCGGCGCGACAGCTCGAACCGCCCCGGCCGGGATTCCTCCGGCCGGGGCGGTCCCGTCGGTGGCGGATGTGCCATTCGGGTGTGAACCTGGATGGATGAGCTGGGCATCATGGACGACCCCCGGCGTCTACACCGGGCGCGGTGGGGTGCTCACCGACGAGGTCGGTACGGTCACCGGCGACATGACCGTGCACACCACCTATGCAGATGGCGAAGCACGCGTAGCCGTGCAGTACACCGGCGCCTCCGACTGGTTCACCATGGCGGGCAGTCCGGTGCCGTGCTCCTCCGAGGCGGAGAGCCGCGAACTCCATGCGGCCGCCGTCGAGGCGGTACGGGAAGGACACGCGGCCACCGTGCCGTACCTGCCCCACCCACCCGCGTAGGGCACCCGCTCAGGGCTTGCCCACCATGTAAGTGTTATCCCACCCGCTCCCACGGGTCTCCTCAGGACGGGGACGGCACAGACCCAGGACGACGAGGGAGCAGGGCACATGCACAGCGACGAGCGCGGCACCGCCGCACTGGTGGGCGCGGCCGTGTCGGGAGACCCGTACGCCGGTGAGCGGCTCGTCCGCGCGTACCTTCCGCTGGTCTACAACATCGTCGGCCGCGCCCTCGACGGGCACGCGGACGTCGACGACGTCGTCCAGGAGACGATGGTCCGCGCCCTCGACGGCCTGCCCGGACTGCGCGACCCCGAGCGCTTCCGGTCCTGGCTCGTCGCCATCGCCACCAACCAGATACGCCGGCGCTGGCGCGAACGGCAGAACGGACCCGTCCCCGGCCTCGACCGGGCGGCCGAGCTGGCCGACCCGGACGGCGACTTCGTCGACCTGACCATCCTCCGGCTCGGCCTCACCGGCCAGCGGCGCGAGGTCGCCGAGGCCACCCGCTGGCTCGACGACACCGATCGCGAAGTGCTCGCCCTGTGGTGGCTGGAGGCCGGCGGCGAACTCGACCGCGGCGAACTGGCCGACGCGCTCGCCGTCACCCCCGCGCACGCGGCGGTCCGCGTCCAGAGGATGAAGGAGCGCCTGGAGACCGGCCGGACCGTCGTCCGCGCGCTGGGCGCCCGGCCGCGCTGCGAGGAGCTGGCCCGGCTGACCGCCGACTGGGACGGCGTCCCCTCCCCGCTCTGGCGCAAGCGCGTCGCCCGCCACGTGACGCCCTGCCGCCGCTGCCTCCCGCCCCGCACCGTCCTCGCCCCGGCCGAGGCGCTCCTGGTGGGCCTCGGCCTGGTCCCTCCGCTCCTGCTGTGGGGCGCGGCGGGCCCGGAGACCCAGGCGGCCGCCCTGGCGGCGGACGCCTCCGACGCCTTTCCGCACGGGGGCGCGGAGATCGAGCCTGTCGGGACCACAGGCGGCGGGTCGATCGGGCGGGCCTGGATAGCCGGGGCGGTGGCCGTCGGCGTACTCGGCGGGCTCATCCTGCTCGTACCGTCCGAGCCCGAGGAGCGTGCGCCCGCGCCCGTCGCGCCCGTGGCGGCGCCCCCGGCGGAGCCGACCACGCCCTCGCCGAGTCCCACCACCCCCACGCCCACCCCGACGCCGACCCCCTCCCCGAAGCCGACGCCGACGCCCACGCCGACGCGGACGGTCACCGCCGAGGAGCGGCTGACCCGGCTGGTCAACCAGCGGCGGGCACAGGAGGGTTGCGCGCCCCTGCGGACCGACGCGCGGCTCAACGAGGCGGCCCGCGCCTACGCACGGGACATGGTCCGGCGCGGCTACTACGCGCACAACAGCCCGGAGGGCAAGTTCGCCGACGCGCGGATCTCGGCCGCCGGATACGAGTGGTCCGCGTGGGCCGAGAACCTGGCGCGCGGCAGCGCCGACCCCTCCGCCGTCTTCGACGACTGGATGGACGGCTCGATGCACGAGCGCAACATGCTGGACTGCGACTACCGCGACACCGGCGTCGCCGCCGTGGACGGACCCGACGGCACGGTGTGGGTGCAGAAGCTGGCCACGCCCGCGCCCTGAACCCGCGCCGCCGGACCGGGCGGCCGGATCAGCGCCGGGTGCCGAAGTTCTGCACCCACCACGGTCCGTCGGCCGCCAGGGCCACCCCCACGCCGATGTCCTTGAACGCGCAGTTGAGGATGTGGCGGCGGTGCCCGTCGCTGCTCATCCAGTCCTCCATCGCCTGCACGGGGGTCTTCGGGCCGCGGTGGATGTTCTCCGCCCAGCTCGACCACGTGTATCCGGCCGCGGTGATCCGGTCGCCGGCGTCCCTGCCCTCGGGTGTCGTGTGCTCGTAGTAGTCGCGGTCCGCCATGTCGTCCGCGTGCGCCTGGGCGGACTCGGCCAGCCGGCGCTCGGAGCGCAGTGGCGCACAACCGGCCTTCTCGCGCTCGGCGTTGGCGAGCGCGACGACCTCGTCGACGTACCGCGCGACCTTTCCGCCGCCCGAGTACGTCGTCCCCGGGGCCGCTGCTACGGACCTCTCGCCGAGCGGCGCCAGGTTCGTGCGGACGACGTCCTCCGAACGGGTGGCGGGCGGGGTTCCGCGGGACGCCACGTACGCCCCGGCGGCGACCGTCAGGACGACCGCCGCCGTGCCCGCGAGCGTCACCGCCGTACGGAAGGACAGCCCCCCGCGGGCACGCCGTCCCGCACCCCCGCCCCTGCGGTGCCGGCCCCCGTCGCTCGTCGGCTGTTCGTCGGGGCTGGTCTCGTCGTGGTGCTCCATGGGCTCCGCTCTCTTCTCCGGGGCCGCCGGACCGTCCGGCGCGGGAGAGCCGCCGGGGCGGCGGTCATCACACTTTCCGGCGCCGGTGCCGTCGACACATCTCGTCAACCCGGCCCGTCAACACGCCGCCCCGTGGAGCCACCGCATCACTCGTGGGGGACGACCGCCACCGGACAGGGCGCCAGGTGCAGCGCGGCATGCGCGACCGAACCGATCCGGGACCCGAGCGCCCCGCGCTGGGCCCTGCGCCCCACCACCAGGAGCCGCGCCGCGCCCGAGGAGGAGAGCAGCACCTGTCCCGCGCTCCCGATCTCCACCTGCTCCGTCACCGGCACCTCGGGGTACCGCTCCCGCCACGGCGCCAGGGCCTCGTGGAGCGACTTCTCCTCGAACGGGACGAGCCCGCCGGCCTCGTCGGCCAGCGCCATCGACCCGGGGCTGTAGGCGTACAGGGACGGCAGATTCCACGCCCGTACCGCTCGGAGGGACGCCCCGCGCGCCTTCGCCGCGGCGAAGGCGAAGCGGAGGGCCGCGGCGCTGTCCTCGGGACCGCCCTGCTGCCCGACGACGATCTCGCCGCCCGCGTCCTCCGCCTCGGCGTCCTCCTCGTCGTCGCGCGTCCTGACCGCCACCACGGGCCGGGTGGCGGCCGCGATGATCTGCTGTCCGTGGGAGCCGAGCAGGAAGCCCACCACCGCCCCGTGCCCGCGCGAGCCGACGACGAGCATCTCGGCCCGCTCCTCGGTGCCCAGCAGCGCCGCGACCGGGGTGTCGGCAATGACCTCGGCGGTGAGGGCGAGGCCGGGATACCGCCCGCCGATCGTCGACTCGGCCGCCCGCACCACCTCCTCCGCCATCCGGTCCTGGCGCGCGCGGTCCTGAGCGAGCGGGATGTTGAGCGGCTCCGTCCGCCACGCGTACACGAGCCGCAGCGCGAGACCGCGGCGCCCCGCCTCCCGGGCGGCCCAGTCGGCCGCGGCGAGACTCTCGGGCGAACCGTCCACTCCGGCGACGATCTCGCGACTCATCAGGCTGCCTCCCTCAGTTCGGTGGCGGGCCCGGCCTCGGCCGGCCCCCTCTGCCTCCCAGCTTGGGCCCAACGGCCGCCCGAGGAGAGGGCCGGAGGTCCCGACATGCCGGAAGGGGCACCTCAGGCGAGCAGTCGGAGCCCCGGTCTGGTCCCGTGGAGGTAGTGGTCGCCGATGTCGCGCAGGCGGTGCGTCGAGGAGGACTGGGCGGTCAGCGTACGGGCGTTGCGCCAGAACCGGTCGAAACCGGGGCCGCCGCCCGGGGCATCGGCGGGCGCCGTGGTGTCGACGAGTTCGAGGATGCGGCTGGTGATCCGTACCGCCGCCCGGCTCGTCACCGCCTCGGCCGCCGCGACGAGGACGGCGATGTCGGCCCGGTCCTCGACGCCGAGGGCCCGCCCGGCGCCAAGGCCGTGCGCGAGGGCGTCCGTCGCGCGCTCGACGACCGCCGACGCGGCGTGGGCGGCGGTGGCCAACTCGCCGTAGGCCAGCAGGAGGTACGGGTCCTCCTGACCGAGCGGCTGGTCGGGCGCCCCGAGCCGCGCGGCGGCCGCCACCGGAGCGGCCCGGGTCGCGCGGCTCACGTCCCGGGCCTCGGCCAGCGCGCCCTCGGCGATGCCGAGCCCGACGTGGACGAGCAGGAGCCGCAGGGCGAGCGGGGCCAGCGTCGTGAACGGGGCGACGGCGTGCTCGTCGCGGGGGAGCGAGCCGAGGATGTGCCGGGCGTCCACCCGGACCTGGTCGAACGTCACCGTCCCCGCGCCCGCGAGCCGCTGGCCGACCCGCTCGGCCCCGGCCTCGACGAACACGGCCGGATCCGCCGGATCCACGAGCACGACCAGGACGTTCCCGGTCTCCGTACAGCGCGCCCCGACGACCAGACGGTCGGCGACGGTCACCCCGGAGGGGAACGTGCGGCGCCCGTCGAGGACATGGCCGCCTCGGGTCGGGGTGAGGGAGAGCTCGCGCTCCCCGCTCGTGTCCGACGGCTCCAGGCCGCCGCCGAGCAGCCGGCCCTCCCGGGCCGTGCCGTCCTCGAACGCGGCGTGCGGGGACGTCGCTCCGGGGGCCGGCGGCTCGCCGCCGCCCAGGAAGCGGGCGCTCCAGGCCAGGACGTAGTGGTGGGCGAGGAGTTCGCCGATCGAGCTGTCGGCGGCGGAGATCTCCCGGATCACGGCGCACGCGGCCCGCCAGTCGGCGCCCCGCCCGCTCGCGCCCGGCGGGGTGAGCAGGGCGGGCAGTCCGGCCTCCCGCAGGCGGGCGACCTCGTCGAACGGGGGCTTCCCGGCGCGGTCCCGCACCGGGGCGTCGAAGGCGAGGTCGTCCGCGAGCTCGCGGGTGACGCGGGGCCAGATCTCGTCGTCACCACGGCGGTCGGCAGGCCGGGAGGTGGGGCGCAGCGCTGACTTCTTCGGCGTTCTCACGTCACCTCATAGATTCCCGAGTTTTCCCACTGGAATGGTAGGGATAGTCGCAGAGGAAAGGCATGGGCCCCAAGAGGCGTTCACATCATGGACAGTTCAATTCCAGGAGTCGAGACGCTCAGGGATTGGTCCAGGCGTCAGGGGACTCCGCGAGCCCGGAGATGTCGGCCGGCAGCTTCCCCGCCGCCACGTCCGCGAGGGAGACCCCGTCGAGCACGTTCCGCACGTTCGCCCGCAGCGCGATCCAGAGCGTCAGCAGCGACTCGGCCGGACCCGTGTACGAGAGCTCCGGAGGCCGCACCCCGCGCACCGACACCAGCGGCCCGTCCACACACCGGATCACGTCCGCGACCGAGATCGAGTCCGCGGGCCTGGCCAGCCAGTAGCCGCCGTTCCCGCCCCGCTGGCTCTGCACCAGACCACCCCGGCGCATGTCGCCGAGGATCCCCTCCAGGAACTTGTGCGAGATGTCCTGGCCCTCGGCGATCGCCTCGGCCTTCACCGGCCCCGCGTCCTGGGCGGCGGCCAGCTGGAGCGCGGCTCGCACCGCGTAGTCGGCCCTGGCTGAGATGCGCATGCCCGCATTATTCCGCACCCCGGTGACCGGATTCGTACCCCACGGCGGAGCGGCGGGCGGCTGCGTGTCCGAGGGCTGTCCGCGCTCTTGACGCGGACCGTGGCCGCGCCGACACTCGGGAACGGGAATCCGAGTGAACAGGTAGGGAAGCGATGGCGCGCAGGGGAGCACGGGAGACGGCCTTCGCCGGCCGGACAGTGCGCTCGCCGCTCCTGACCTCCCGCCGTCACATCGACCTGCTGCGTGTGTGCAGCGCGGCGAGTCGACACGGCCGCCGGGGCGCCTAGAGCCTTCGGTCGGGGTCACGCCGGGCTCGCGAGCTCTGGCACCGCGCTTCCCCGTCGCCCTTCGGGCACGGGCCCGCGTTGACCTCTCCTCCGCCCTGCGGGCCCAGGAGACCGGCTCCGCCCGCTGAGCCGTCTGCGGGAGTCCGCCCCCTGACCACGGCTTTCCAGCTCTCCTCCTTCCCGTACCTCTGCTGCCTCCGGGTGCCCGCCGACGCCGTCGTGCGCCCGTGACCCAGCACCGAGCACCCCCAGGGAGAAGCATGTCCGTCACCCCGCACCTCGGCCGCCCGTACGCCGCTCCGTCGCCCGCCGCGCCGGCCCCGGCCGCGCCCGCCTTCCGGGGCCGCATCGGCCCGGACGTGCGCAGCGGCCACTACGCCGTGCCGCACCGCTACCGGCTCCATCTGTCCCTCGCCTGTCCCGGCTGTCTGCGCATCGCCGTCACCCACGGCCTCCTCGGGCTCCAGGAGACCGTCCCGCTCTCGCTCCTCCCCGCCACCCCCGACACGCCCGGCGGCGGGTACGCGGCCCTGCTGCCGCTGTACGAGGCCAGTGCCCACCAGTACGCGGGACCGGCCGCCGCGCCCGTGCTCAGCGACGGCTGGACCGGCCGGATCGTGAGCACCCACGTGCCCGACATCCTGCGCGACCTCGCCGTACGGTTCCGTGCCCCCGGCCACCCCGACCTGCTGCCCGAGGGGCGCGAGGCCGAGATCGAGGCGATCGGCGAACTCTGCGAGCGCGGCATCAACCGGGCCGCGCAGCGCGCGGGCGAGCTCGGACTCGACGACGGGGCCGCCCACCAGGACCCGCTCGCCGAGCTGTTCGCCGCCCTCGGCGGCCTCGAACGCAGGCTGCGGCGGCAGGAGTACGTCCTCGGCGACACCCTCACCGCCGCCGACGTCCACGTCTGGGTGACCCTCGTCCAACTCGACACCGTCCACCGCCGTCACCTGGACGCCGGCGCCCTGGAGCGGATCGCCGGACACCCGGCGCTCTGGTCCTACGCCCAACGCCTCGCCGCGCAGCCGGCGTTCGGCCGCCACCTCGACCTCGACGGCATCGCGGCCCGCCATCGCGCCCACTGCGGCGGCCGGGAGGCGGCGGGCGCCGCGATGGGCGTCGTCGACTGGGAGGCGTACCGGGCCGACTGACGTCCCGTCATCCCACGCGGCGCCCCGTCAGTGGGGCCGTCGCGTCGCCGCTGCCCGCCCGTACGCCCCGCAGGAAGGCGTCCAGCGCCTCCAGAGACGTACGGGTCGGTTCCCAGTCCAGCTCACGGCGGGCCCGCTCGGTGGACAGCAACGGCAGTCTGAGGGCCGCGTCGAAGAGGCCGGGGGACGCCCCGGCGACCCGCAGGCGCCAGGCCGCCGCGAGCAGACCGCGCGCCGCCCCGCTCGGCACCTTCACCGGCCGGGCGTCGAGGAGCGCGGAGAGCGCGGCCGTGTCGACGACCGGGTCGGCCGCGATGTTGAACGCGCCCCGGACGTCCCGTACGAGCGCGCGGACGTAGGCGTCGGCCGCGTCGTCGGTGTGCATGGCCTGGAAGCGCAGCCCGTCCAGCTCGGGGAGGAGCGGCAGCAGATCGGGACGCATCAGCCAGCCGGGGAAGAACCGGCCCGCGAAGATCCGCCGCTGCTCGCTGGCCGACTCCTCCTTGAAGAGGAAGCACGGCCGCATCCGCACCACCCGCGTCTGCGGATGGTCGCGCTCGAAGGTGTCCAGGACCCGTTCCACGTACGCCTTCTCACGGGTGTACGCGGCGCCCGGCCAGCCGTGCGTGGGCCAGGACTCGGAGACCGGCGCGCCGGTGCCGGGCCCGGGGGAATAGGCGCCGACGGATGAGGCGTACACCAGGGCCGGCACGTGCCCGGCCGCGACCGCGTCGAAGACCCGCAGCGCCCCGAGGACGTTGGACCGCCAGGTCACGGCCGGTTCGTGGGTCGGCTGGAATGCCCAGGCCAGGTGGACGACGGCGTCGGCGTCCTCGATGTACCGCGCGAGCCTCGGCTCGTCGCCCTCCAGCGACAGGTCCACCTCGGCCCACTCGGTCTTCTCCAGGGACAGCGAGGGGGTGCGGCGGGCGAGGCCGAGCACCGAGGAGATCCGCGGCTCCCGTTCCAGAGCCCGGACCAGACTCGTCCCGACATTGCCCGTGGCGCCCGTGACGACGACCTTGAGTCCCGTACTCGCCTTCATGGAATCGACCATCCGCCATCCGGAGCGCGGCCGCACGCCGGACCCTGCTCCGTGACGGACCGTGTTCGCATGGGTCGCGCGGGTGACCCGGCGACCCGAATATGGAGCGACGGAGGGAGGGGGGTCGCGCCAGGAGGCCATGATGTTGATGCCCGACAGAAACACCGTCGACCAGCTGCTGCGGCACTACAGGGCCCAGGAGCGGGGTGTTCTGGCCAGGCCCTGCGACCTGTCGATCCGTCGCCGCTTCGAGGACACCGCGTACACGCTGTGCGTGCTGATGGGGGAGCGGACCGCGCGCGAGGCGGTGCACGCCGCCGAACGGTACGTCGGAAGCCCGAGCCCAGCGCCCCGCCAGACGCTGGAACGGCTCCCCGGCTCCTGACGGGGCCCGTTCGCCCTCGATGGGGCAGACGATGCGTTCCGGTGCATGAGTGGGGTAGACCCCTGTACGAGCACGGAGGGAGGCGGGTGACTCGATGGCGTCGGAGCGCTTCGCCGTCACGGCCGGGACCGGCCCGGGACCCGGTGAGCCCGGTGCGCCCGGTGCCGTGGTGCTCTCCCTCACGGGAGAGCTCGACCACGACACGGCGGGCACCCTGCGGCAGGCGCTGGAGGAACGGAACGGCGCGGAACTGATCCTGGTCGACTGCGAGCGGCTGAGCTTCTGCGACTCGACCGGTCTCAACGTGCTGCTGCGGGCCCGGCTGCAGGCCCTGGAGTCCGGCGGCCGGCTGGAACTGGCGGGACTGCGCCCGCCCGTCTCCCGGATGTTCGAGATCACCGGGGCGCGGACCGTGTTCCGCGTGTACGAGAACGTGGCCGAGGCGCTCACCGACCGGCGGGCGAGCGGCTAGAACACGCGAGGGCGGAGGGTGTGGTGGGCGGGAACGCCGTGGACGAGGGCCAGGTCCGGCGGCTGGTGCTGTTCGGGACCAAGGGAGTCGTCACGCGCTGCCGTGACTTCACCGAGGCGGCGCTCGGTGACTGGGGCTGGATCCCGGCTGAGGACGACGAGGGCCAGGAACGGGCCGAGGACGTTCTGCTCCTGGTCTCCGAGGTCGTCACCAACGCCTGCCTGCACACCGACGGCCCCGAGGAACTGGTCCTGCGTCAACGCGACGACCACCTGCGCGTCGAGGTCTCCGACGCCAGCCCCGAACTCCCGAGGCGACGGCAGCCCAGGGCGCCGTCACTGCCCGGCGGCCACGGCCTGATGGTCCTGGACCGGCTGGCAGGCGCCTGGGGATCCGAGCCGCGCGGGCGCGGCAAGGTCGTCTGGCTGGAGGTCGCCCGCCCGGGGCACCTGCGCCGAGGGGCGGGTGCCTGAGCCGCACGTCACCGGTGCTGCGCGTCCTCAAGCAGGCCCGTGCGGAGTTCGTCGAGGATCCGGGCGAGCAGCCGGGAGATGTGCATCTGCGAGAGTCCGAGCCGCTCGCCGATCTCCGCCTGCGTCAGCTCCGCGCCGAACCGCAGCACCAGGATCCGGCGGTCCCGCGCGTCGAGCCGCGCGATCAGCGGCTTGAGCGACTCCAGCGCGTCGATCAGCTCGAAGGCCCCTTCCTCCGCCCCGAGCCGCCGGGCCCCCTCCGTCACCGTCGACTCGTCGTCCCAGGCGGGCGTGTCGAGCGAGCGGGCGACATAGCCGTTCGAGGCCTGCTCGCCCTCCGCCACGCTCTCCTCGTCCACGTGCAGATGGGCGGCCAGCTCCGCGCGGGTCGGACGCCTGCCGAGCCGCTGCTCCAGCGTGTCGACCGCCTTCGCCAACTCGATGCGCAGCTCCTGAAGACGGCGCGGCACCTGGACGGCCCAGCTGGTGTCGCGGAAGAAACGTTTCATCTCCCCGACGATCGTGGGCAGCGCGAAGGCCGAGAACTCCACCTGCCGGCCCGTCTCGAACCGGTCGATCGCCTTGATCAGGCCGATCGTGCCGACCTGGACGATGTCCTCCGTCGGCTCGGCGCGGTTCCGGAAACGGCGGGCCGCGAACTTCACCAGGCTGAGGTTCAGCTCGACCAGCGTGTTCCGTACGTACGCGTGCTCCGGCGTGCCCTGCTCCAGCTTCTCCAGCCGGGAGAAGAGCGCCGTGGAGAGCGTCTGGGCGTCGCCGGTGCTCACGTCGGTGGGCCGGTCGATCTCGGGCAGGCCGTCCAGCGCGCGCTCGCGCACGGCGGCCTGCTCGGCCTCCGCGTGGGTGCGGGCCGTGGTGGGAAAGTTCCGGTCGGTGGACATGCGGCTCCCTCGACGGGTGGGGCGAGCCATCGCCGCCGGGTGGGGCGGCGCGGTCCGTCGTTCGAGCGTCCTGAGGCAATTATCCCCCGGATGGGTGATTTGGCATTGTCCGTTCGGGCATCGGCCCCCTATGACGACGACCGGGCGGGAGGACGCCGGGCTCGCCCGCCGGTACGAGCTGCGGGACGGCCCAGGCCTGGTGGGAGAGTGCCGCGACCTCACCCGGCAGGCCCTGCACGACTGGTTCGGCCCGTTCGGCGGTGCGCGGGACGTGCTCGTCGAGGACGTCCTGCTCCTTGTCTCGGAGGTCGTCACCAACGCGTACACGCACGGTGGCAGACCGTACGAGCTGCGCCTCGACGGCTCCGCCGACCGGCTGCGGGCCCAGGTCAGCGACACCAGTCCGGTCCGTCCGCGTCCGCACGGCCCGCACGTGGCGGCCCGGCCCTCCGGGCACGGGCTCTACCTGCTGGAACGGCTCTCGACCTGCTGGGGCTGGTGGCCGCGCGGGGAGGGGAAGACCGTCTGGTTCGAGGTCGCGATCACCGACGCTGCCCCCGCGCCGGGCCGTGCCTAGAGTGGAGAAACGGGACCGGGCATGGTCGCGTACCGTATCCGGCCCCCTACCGGACCCGTACCCCTCCGTGCAGCGTGAGGACCGCGATGGAGAGTTCCCACCGGTCGGCCGCGTCCGACAGGCCGCACGTGCCCCCCGACCGACTCGGCGACGACGGGGTCGAGGACCGTCTCGGTGACGACGGGCTCGCACGGCTGCTTGCCGGGCTCACCGCCGTCCGCGACGGCGACCTGTCCGTCCGGCTGCCGGAGTCCGCCGGAGGCATCCTCGGCGAGATCGCGGCCGTCTACAACGACATGGTCGACCGGCTCTCCCTGGTCACCTCCGAAATCACCCGCGTCGCCGGCGAGGTCGGTGGGCAGGGCCTGCTCGGCGGCCGGGCCCGCGAGCCGCGCGTCAGCGGGGTGTGGCTCGAACTGACCTCCGGCGTCAACACCATGGCGGACAACCTGACCTCCCAGGTCCGGTCCATCGCCCAGGTCGCCGGAGCCGTCGCCCAGGGCGACCTGACGCGGAAGATCCGGGTCGACGCCCGGGGCGAGATCCTGGAGCTGAAGGAGACCATCAACACCATGGTGGACCGGCTGTCCTCCTTCGCCGAGGAGGTCACCCGGGTCGCCCGCGAGGTCGGGACGGAGGGCAAGCTCGGTGGCCAGGCCACCGTCCTGGGAGTCTCCGGTACCTGGAAGGACCTCACCGACAACGTCAACTCGATGGCCGACAACCTGACCAACCAGGTCCGCAACATCGCCCAGGTCACCACGTCCGTCGCCCAGGGCGACCTCACCAGCCGCATCGACGTCGCGGCGCGCGGCGAGATCCTGGAGCTCAAGACCACCATCAACACCATGGTCGACCAGCTCTCCTCCTTCGCCGCCGAGGTGACCCGGGTGGCCCGCGAGGTCGGTACGGAGGGCAAACTCGGCGGCCAGGCCGAGGTGGAGGGCGTCTCCGGCACCTGGAAGCGGCTCACCGAGAACGTCAACGAACTCGCCGGCAACCTGACCCGGCAGGTCCGGGCCATCGCCGAGGTCACCAGCGCCGTCGCCGAGGGCGACCTCACCCGGTCCATCACCGTGGAGGCCCCCGGCGAGGTCGGCGACCTGCGGGACAACATCAACGCGATGGTCGAGTCGCTGCGGGCCACCACCCGCGCCAACGAGGAGCAGGACTGGCTCAAGACCAACCTCGCCCGGGTCGCGGGGCTCATGCAGGGCACCCGTACGCTCCCGGCCGTCGCCGAGCTCATCATGACCGAGGTGCCACCCCTGGTCTCCGCCCAGTACGGCGCCTTCTTCCTCGCCCGCCACGACGAGCGCGGCACCGAACTCGTCGTGACCGCCTCCTACGGCTCCCCCGACGAACCGGACGCCCCGGCCCGCCGGTTCCGCCTCGGGCAGTCGCTCGTCGGCCAGGCCGCCCACGACCGCCGCACCCTGGTCGTGGAGCACGTGCCGGCCGGCTACGCCACCGTCGCCTCCGCGGTCGGCTCCGGCGAACCCGCGATGCTGGTCGTCCTGCCGATCGTCGTGGAGGACCAGGTCCTCGGCGCCGTCGAACTCGCCTCGCTCCGGCCCTTCACCGACCTCCACCGCGACTTCCTCGAACGGTTCGTGGAGACCGCCGGCGCCGTCGTCAGCTCCCTCGTCGCCAACCTCCGTACCGACGAACTCCTCGGCCAGTCCCAGCGACTCACCGACGAACTGCGCTTCCGCTCCCAGGAGTTGCAGGCCCGGCAGAAGGAACTCCAGCGCTCCAACGCCGAACTGAAGGAGAAGGCGGCCCTCCTCGCCGAACGCAACAAGGACATCGAGTCCAAGAACCTCGTCATCGAACAGGGGCGCCAGGAGCTGGAGGCGCGCGCCCAACTGCTCTCCCGGACCTCGATGTACAAGTCCGAGTTCCTCGCCAATATGAGCCACGAGCTGCGCACCCCGCTCAACAGCCTGCTGATCCTCGCCCGGTTGCTCGGCCAGAACCCGGAGGGGAACCTGACGGAGAAACAGGTCGACTACGCCGAGGTCATCCACTCCGCGGGATCCGACCTGCTCCAGCTGATCAACGACATCCTCGACCTGTCGAAGGTCGAGGCGGGCAAGATGGACATCCGGCCCGAACGCTTCGCCCTCCACCACCTCCTGGAGTACCTGGAGGCCACCTTCGGGCCGGTCGCCGACGAACGCGGCCTGGCCTTCTCCATCACCGTCTCCTCGGACGTGCCCGAGGAACTGACCACCGACGAGTCGCGGTTGCGGCAGATCCTGCGCAACCTGCTGTCCAACGCGCTGAAGTTCACCGACGAGGGAGCGGTGGAGTTCATCATCGAGTACGCCGACGCCGACGAACCGCCCCTCGCGCTGCGCGGGAGCGGACCCGTCCTCGCCTTCCGCGTCAGCGACACGGGCGTCGGCATCCCGGCGGAGCGGCTCGACGACATCTTCGGCGCGTTCCAGCAGGGCGACGGCACCACCGCCCGCCGCTACGGCGGCACGGGACTCGGGCTCTCCATCAGCCGCGAGGTGGCCGGGCTGCTCGGCGGGACCATCGACGTCCGCTCCACCCCCGGCAAGGGCAGCCGCTTCACGTTCTACCTGCCGGCCCCGCGGCACACCGCGCCCGTGGGTACGAGCGACGGCGACCCGGTCACGGACACCGAGCCACCCTCCACCGACACGGACCGCGCGGCCGAAGCACCCGGAACCCGCCCCGCCGACCACCAGGACCCCACGACCTCCGGCCGTACCGTCCTCGTCGTCGACGACGACGTGCGCAATGTCTACGCGCTCACGGAGGTGCTGGAGGGGCGCGGCATGCACGTCCTCCAGGCCGACAGCGGCAGGGCGGGCCTCGCCCTCCTGGAGGCGCACGACGAGGTCGAACTCGTCCTGATGGACGTGATGATGGCGGGTCTGGACGGCTACGCGACGACCGGGGCGATCCGCGAACTCCCCGGCCGCAGGACCCTCCCCGTCATCGCGGTCACCGCGAAGGCCATGCCGGGAGACCGCGCCCGCGCCCTCGCGGCGGGCGCCAGCGACTACGTGGCGAAGCCCGTCGACGCCGACGAGCTGATGGACAAGGTCCGCCACTGGCTGGCGGGCCCGACTCCGTGACGACGCGGGCTTTCGTCACCGCACGAGCACGGCCACGACGCTCGTGTCGTCGTCCGTGTCTCCGGGGGCGGCGTCCAGGAGCGACTCCACCTGCTCGTCCGGCGGGTGGCCGCTGACGAGGGCGGCCTGCTCGGCGAGCCGGGCGAGCCCGTCGTCCAGACCGTCGTGACGGCGTTCGATCAGCCCGTCCGTGTAGAGCAGCAACGTGTCGCCGGGCCGCAGCGAGGTCCGCCGCTCCTCGTACGCGTACGAGGGCACCGCGCCGAGCAGGACGTCGTGCGGCGGGTCGAGCAGCCGCGCCTCACCGTTCCGTACGAGCACCAGCGGCAGGTGCCCCGCGCTCGCCCAGACCAGCACCCGCGCCACCGGGTCGTACAGCGCGCACACCGCCGTCGCCGTCGGGTGTCCGCTGGTGCGCAGCGTCACCTCGTTGAGCCACCCCATCAGCCGCCGCGGCGACTCGCCCGTGCAGGCAAGACCCCGCTGGGCGTTGTGCAGCGCCACCATGCCGGTGACCGAGTCGATGCCGTGCCCGGCCACGTCCCCGACCGCGACGAGGATCCTGCCGTCGGGCAGCGGCTGGACGTCGTACCAGTCGCCGCCCACCCGGTACTCCTCGGCCGCCGGCCGGTACCGGGCCGCCACGACGAGTCCCGGGAACTCCTGGAGGTCCGGCACCTCGGGCACGATCGCCTGCTGGAGCTGGAGCGCGATCTGGTGCCGCAGCTCCGCCCGGGTCCGTACCGCCGTCAACTGGTCGAACGTCGCGTTCAGGGCCGCCTCGACGCGGCGGCTCGCGGACACGTCCTGGTACACCCCGGCGAAGCCGGTGACCGCCCCGGCGTCCAGGAGCGGCTCGGCGGCCACCCGCACGTGGCGCACGGTGCCGTCGCCGAGAACGATCCGCAGCACCGTCTGCGCCCCGGTGCGCCGCTCCGTCAGCGTCCTGAGCAGGCCGGTCAGCGCCTCCCCGTCCTCCGGGTGCACCAGGCCGCGCAGCCCGAGCAGCGGTACGGGAGGCTCGTCACGGGACCTGCCGAAGACGGCGTACGCCTGCTCCGACCAGACCGTGCCGCCGTCGGTCAGGCTGTCCTGGAACAGCGCCACGCTCTGCAGCCGGGCCACCGCGCGCTCCGACGCGAGCCCCGGATCACTGGCGGCGTGCCACAGCACGACCGCGCGCTCGGGCCCGGCCGGCAGCACCCGTACGTCGAGCAGCGTCGGCGGTCCTTCGTCGTCGGCCCGGTCCTCGGGGTCCGTCGGCGGCCCTGCCGGGAGTCGGGCCACGCGCTGGGTGCGGGCCGTCCGGTGGGCGCGCCGGGCCAGGTGGGCGAGGTCGGCGTGGACGTGCGGGAGGGCGAGGGACAGGGACCGGTCCTCGGCCGGCGGGGCGCCGCCGAGGGCGGCGCCGGCGTTGTCGTTGAGGTGCTCGACCGTGGGAGGCGCGGTGGGTGTCTCGGCCGGCGGGGCGAGCCGTAGCAGCATCGCCGGGTGGACCAGGGCGTCCAGGACGTCCACGAGGCCCGGCACGGCCGACGACGGCGCGTCGGCCGCGTCGAGGACGGTGCCCGCCACGTCCGTGAGCCCGACCAGCGCCTTCCTCAGGGCCGCGTCGAGGACAACGGGTCCTGGCCACGCGACCAGGGCCAGGCCCACCGTCACCCCGCGCGACCGCAGCGGGAGGAGCGCCCGCGCCGAACGGCGGGCGGGGCCCGGCAGGACGTCCCCGGCCTCCGGGCCGTCGTCCAGCCAGACGGGGGCGCCGTCGGCCAGGACCGTGCGGAACGCGGGCGGGGCGGCCGGGGGGATCCACTGCCAGGCCGCCGCCTCCGCCGCCCCGACGCCTGCGTGGCCGGCAAGGCGCAGACAGCCCCACGCGTCGCGCCGCCAGAGCCAGAGGCACTCCGCGCCGAGCGGGACGAGCCCGCCCTCCAGCAGGGCGCGGGCCGCCTCGCCGACCGTGTCCGCCGTCTCGGCCGCTGCGGCCGCCTGCCGCGCCCGCCGTTCCTCGGGGGTGCTGAAGACGACAGGGGCGGCCGCGGCGGGCTCCGCCCGCACGGCGGCGGACGGCTCCGAGCCGGACAGGCCGGCGACTCCGTTGACGACGTCGGCGGCGAGATCCTCCACGCCGAGGCCGGTCGCGTGGGAGAGGGCGGCCAGGTGCTCGGCCGCGTCGGCGGGGGAGGCGCCGAGCTGGGCCGCGAGGACGCCGGTGGCCAGATCGATCAGATGTCGGCGGGTGAGTTCGGCGCGCAGTCGCCTGTTCTCGGCCGAGAGACCGGTGATGCCGGGCCCCTCGGGACCCGCCGCGGACGTCGTCACGACTCCCTGCCGTCCCTCCACCAGGTGGTTGTCCGGAACGCTCGTGTTCGCTCAGGATTCTACCGTTCTGGTCCTGTGGTGAGGTGTGGCCCGAGGGCGGATTGGGGAGTGTTCCGGGGCGCTGCGCGGGTACCCGCCGGGGCGGAAGGGGATTGGCGTGCGGGTGGAGGTGTCCGGTGATGGACGAAGCACGGCTCTCGCAGCGTGAGCGGCGCATCCTGGCCGAGATGGAGCGGGATCTCCGTGCGGACACGTCGCCGGAGGACGGGTCGCGGGATGGCGTGTCGCCGGGTGGCGGGTCGCGGGACGACGTGTGGCCGGAGCGGGGCCGGAGCCCGGTCCGCCGCCACGCGCTGGCGGTGGCCGTCGTGCTCCTCGGCGTCCTGACCCTCGGGCTGCTCGTCCTGGCGGTCATGTCGGGTGAACCCGCTCTGATCTGGGCCTTCGCGGTCATGTGGGTGCTGACCCTGACCTGCTTGATGAAGCTGGTCATCCGCTGGTCCCGCCACCTGAAGCCGAGGTCCTGGCCGACCTGAGGCCGAGGAGACGTGCGGCACGGCGTCGCCCGGGCCCGTTGTCAGTGGTGCCCGGCACGATGGAGACCATGACGACGACTCCGGTTCTCGCCGATGCCGCCGCGTACGCGCGGGCGGTCGAGGATGCCAAGCACGCGGCCGCGGCCTACTACGCGGGCGGTACGTCCCCGCTGGACGACGACGCCTACGACCACCTCGCCCGGGCGATAGCGGCCTGGGAGGCCGACCACCCCGACGAGGCGCGCGCCGACTCCCCGACCGGCAAGGTCGCCGGGGGCGCGGCGACCGGGGACGTACCGCACACGCGGCCGATGCTCTCGCTCGACAACGTGTTCTCCGCCGAGCAGTTCACCGCCTGGGCCGCCTCCCTGGAGCGGCGGATCGGCCGGACCGTGGAGCGGTGGAGCGTCGAACCCAAGCTCGACGGACTCGCGATCGCGGCACGCTACGAAGAGGGGCGGCTCGCCCGCCTCATCACCCGGGGGGACGGCACGGCCGGGGAGGACGTGTCGCACGCCATCGGGACGATCGTCGGTCTGCCGGAGCGGCTCGCCGAGCCCGTCACGGTCGAGGTCCGCGGCGAAGTGCTCATGACCACCGAGCAGTTCGAGGCCGCCAACCCGGTCCGGGTGGCCCACGGCGGCGAGCCGTTCGCCAACCCCCGCAACGCGGCGGCGGGCACCCTGCGCGCCAAGGACCGGCCCTACCGGGTCGAGATGACCTTCTTCGCCTACGACATGCTGCCGCTGGGCGCACCGGAGAGCGATGCAGGGACGGGGGTCGGTGGTGCCGGTCTCGGCGAGGCGGCCCACAGCGAGCTGCTCGCGCGGGCGGTCGCCCTCGGGCTGCACACCTCGGCCGCCACCGCCGTTCCCGGCCGGATGGTGACCGGCGCGGCCGAGGTCCTGGTCAGAGTGGAGGAGATAGCGGCGCTCCGGGCGGAGCTTCCGTTCGGGATCGACGGGATCGTCATCAAGGCCGACCTCGCCGCCGACCGCCGCGAGGCCGGCGAGGGCTCCCGCGCGCCGCGCTGGGCGATCGCGTACAAGCTCCCGGCCGTCGAGAAGGTCACGCGGCTCCTCGCCGTCGAGTGGAACGTCGGCCGCACGGGCATCATCGCGCCCCGCGCCGTCCTGGAGCCGGTCGACATCGACGGCAGCACCGTCACGTACGCCACGCTGCACAACCCCTCGGACATCACCCGCCGCGATCTGCGCCTCGGCGACCAAGTGATGGTCCACAAGGCGGGCGACATCATCCCCCGCGTCGAGGCGCCGGTCGCCCACCTGCGGACCGGGGAGGAGCAGCCGATCGAGTTCCCGCAGACGTGCCCGCAGTGCGGTTCGGAGATCGACCGCAGCGAGCAGCGCTGGCGGTGCGCACAGGGCCGGAACTGCCACCTCGTGGCCTCCCTCTCGTACGCCGTCGGCCGAGACCAGCTCGACATCGAGGGGCTCGGCGTCTCCCGGATCGTCCAGCTCGTCGACGCCGGACTCGTCGCCGACGTGGCCGAGCTCTTCACGCTCACCCGCGAGCAGCTCCTGGGCCTGGAGCGGATGGGCGAGACCAGCGCGGACAACCTGCTCGCCGCGCTCGCCACCGCCCGCACCCGACCGCTCTCCCGCGTCCTGTGCGCGCTCGGCATCCGGGGCACGGGCCGCTCCATGTCCCGCCGGATAGCCCGCCACTTCGCCACCATGGACGCCGTCCGCGCGGCCGACGAGGAGGCGATGCGGAGCGTCGAGGGCATCGGGGCGGAGAAGGCGCCGGTCATCGTGGCCGAGCTGGCCGAGCTCGGCCCGGTCGTCGACAAGCTCGTCGCCGCCGGGGTGAACATGACCGAGCCCGGCGCCACCCCGCCCCCGCCGCCGGGGACCGGCGCCACGGACGCGGGCGCGGACGTGGCGGCCGGGCCTCTCGCGGGTCTGGCGGTGGTCGTCACCGGAGCCATGACCGGGCCGCTGGAGGCCCTGAGCCGCAATCAGATGAACGAACTGATCGAGCGGGCCGGGGGGAAGTCCTCCTCCAGCGTGTCCAAGCGCACGGGGCTCGTCGTCGCCGGCGAGAAGGCCGGGTCCAAGCGGGCCAAGGCGGAGGAGCTGGGCATCCGTCTGGTCGGTCCCGAGGAGTTCGCCGAGCTGCTCGGGGACTTCCTGCCCGCCTGACAGGAGGGCGGGGAGCCGGTCGTGCGGCGTGCACCGGGGCCCGTGGCGTGAGGCCCCGGTCTCTCGTGGCGCCGCGCGACCGGCGGTCACATGCCCCCGTCGCCCCGCCCGGCCGACCGGCGGCGCCAGACCCAGAGCGAGAGCGCGGCGCCGAGCGACGCCCCCACCAGGGCGAGCGGAAGTCCGGCCCAGGGGCCCGAGGGAACGTCCTCGTGGCGTACGGCCTTCGCGGGTCCGGCGAGCGCGGCCACGTCCTCGGAGACCGTCACCGCGCCGGTCCGCCGTTCGGTTGGCGCCTGCGGACCGGCCTTGGGGCCTGCCTCGGGGGCGGCCTTGGGGCTTGCCTTCGGACCTGCCTCGGCGGAGGCCTTGGGACCTGCCTTCGGGCCCGCCTGCGGTACGGCCTCCTTCGCCGGCTTCCCTGTGGCCTTCTTCACCTGACGGTCCTTCGACCGGTCCCGTACGGCCGACGGAACCAGGGAGCCGACCGGCTGGACCCGTCCCGCCGCGTCGAAGCCCCAGTCGAGCAGCGTCCGCGCCTCCTCGTACACCGCGAGCCCGCCGCCCCACTGCGGGTTCATCACCGACACGACCAGCGTCCGCGAGCCCTGCCGGGCGGCCGCGATCAGGGTGTTCCCCGCGTTGCTGGTGTAGCCGTTCTTCACGCCGATGAGCCCGGGATAGCGGCTCACGCCGTCCTCGCCGGTCAGCAGCCGGTTGGTGTTGCGGATGCCGTACGACCAGCCGCCCGCGGGGAACTCCGCGTACGACGTGGAGCAGTACCGGACGAAGTCCCGGTCCTGCAGCCCGGCCCGGCCGAAGAGCGCCAGGTCGTAGGCGGAGGACACCTGCCCCGGCGCGTCGTACCCGTCAGGGGAGACCACCCGGGTGTCACGCGCCCCCAGCGCGCGGGCCTTCTCCTGCATCTGACGGGTCATGGACTCCCAGCCGCCGTTCATCGCCGCGAGCACCCGCACCGCGTCGTTCCCCGAATTGAGGAAGACTCCGTTCCACAGGTCCGAGACCTTGTACGTGAGCCCGGCCTGGACCCCGACCATGCTGCTGCCGCTGCCGATCCCCGCCAGTTCCGATTCGGCGACCGTGTGCTGTTCCCTCTGATCGATGCGGGGGAGCGCGGTCACGGCGAACAGGGTCTTGAGCGTGCTGGCGGGCGGCAGCCGCCGATGCGCGTTGCGGGCGGCCAGGACCTCCCCCGTGGAGGCGTCCGCCACCAGCCAGGAGAGCGCGGAGACGGAGGACGGCGCCTCCGGCCCGCCGGGCAGCGGCTGGACCTGGGTCCCGGAGCGGTGGAGCCGGGCGGGATCGACGAAGCGTTCGGCAGGAGGCGTGGGTTCGGTGACGGTGGAGGCCGCGGCTGTCGGTGCGGGCAGCACGAGCAGCAGCGCCGCGGCACCGGCGGCAGCGTGGTGGACAGCTGACATGACGATCATTCAGCCACCGTAGAAAGCGGGACCGTCGCTCGCAGATCGGAGTGCGCCGACCGGCGTATTACGAGTGGCGTACGGGCGGTTTCCGGGCCTCTGCGTGGCGTCGGCGTGGCGTCGTCGGGACGTCGGCGGGGCCTCGTCGGGTGGCGCGTGACGGTCCGTGAGGCCGCGCGCGACGGCCCGGGTGGTGGTGCGGACGGGAAGGCTCCGGAACCCGGGGCCATGGGCGGTGGCCGGAGTGTCGGTGGCGCACGGCATGCTGGTGACGTGTCCTCACTTCCGTACCAGAGCATGCCCGTTCCGCCGGAGCCCGCGCGGCGGGCGCCCGCCGCCGACCCGCAGGGCACGCCCCTCGGCGCGCCCGCGCCGCGCCCCGACCGGCTGCCGCAGCCCGCCCCGGCCGGTCACATGATCGTGTGCGGTGACGACGTGCTCGCGCACCGGCTCGCCCACGAGCTCCACGACGTGTACGGGGAGCGGATCACCCTCCTCGTACCCGCGCGCGGCGACGAGCCGCAGGCGCCGTCAGGCCGCCCGGGGCGCGCCGCGTCGCTCTTCGGCCGGGTGACCGCCGCCATGACGCGTACGCCGGCGGGGGACCAGCGCGGAGTGCCCGAGGGCCGGTCGATCCGGATGGTCGAGACGGCCGAGGTCGACGACGCGGTGCTGATCGACGCGGGAGTGGAGCGGGCCGCCGCGCTCGCCCTCGTCCACGACGACGACGAGACCAACATCCGGGCCGCGCTCGCCGCGCGGCGGCTCAACCCGCGACTGCGGCTGGTCATCCGGCTCTACAACCGCAAGCTCGGCCAGCACCTGGAGACGCTCCTGGACCAGGCCGCCACCGTCGCCGAGCCCGGCCTCGACCCCAAAGAGCTCGACGCGGCGACGACGGTGCTCTCCGACGCGGACACCGCGGCGCCCGCGCTCGCGGCCACCGCCGTCGCCGGGACGAGCAAGGTCGTACAGGCCGGCGGACTGCTGCTGCACGCCGTCGAGCGGACCCCGCCCGCCCGGGGCGAGCTCGCGGATCCGGGGCTCTGCACGCTCGCGCTGCTCTCGGCGACCACCAACGACCCGGCCGGCGTCGAGGGCGCCGAAGACAGCGGCGCCCAGGGCCCGCTGCTGCTGCCCGACGACCGGGCCGTCGCCGCCGCACCGGGACGGGGCACGGTCGCCCTCGAAACGATCACCTACGCGGGCCCGACCCTCTCCAACAAGCGGTTCGGCGCCGCGCTGCCCATGGGCTCGTTGTTCTCGCGCCGGCTGCGCTGGTCGCTCGCCGGGGTCACCGCCGCCGTCGGGGCGATCGCCCTCGCGACCTGGCTCACCACCGGCGACCACCCCCTGCACGCCGCGTACCTCACGCTCCTCGACATCTTCGCCATCGGCGACCCGGCCGTCGAGGAGACGACCGGCCGTCAGGTGCTGCAGATCCTCGCCGGTTTCGTCGGGCTCCTCCTCATGCCGGTGCTCATCGCGGGCATCCTGGAGGCACTCGGCACCTTCCGCAGCGCGACCTCGCTGCGCCGTCCGCCGCGCGGGCTCTCCGGGCACGTGGTGTTGCTCGGCCTCGGCAAGGTCGGCACCCGCGTCCTCGCCCGGCTGATACGCCTCGACATCCCCGTGGTCTGCGTCGAGTCCGACCCGGAGGCGCGCGGCATCGCACTCGCCCGCCGACTGCGTGTGCCCACGGTCATCGGCGACGTCACGGAGGAAGGCGTCCTGGAGGCTGCCCGGATCCACCGTGCGCACGCCCTGCTCGCGCTGACCAGCATCGACATCACCAACCTGGAGGCCGCGCTCTCCGCCCGCTCCGTGAAGCCCGAGCTCCGGGTCGTGCTGCGGCTGTACGACGACGACTTCGCGACCGCCGTCTACCGCACCCTGCGCGCCGCCCACCCGGCGGCCCTGACCCGCAGCCGCAGCGTCTCGCACCTGGCGGCCCCCTCCTTCGCGGGGGCCATGATGGGCCGCCAGATCCTGGGCGCCATCCCGGTGGAGCGCCGGGTGCTGCTCTTCGCGGCCGTGGAGGCGGGCGGCAACCCGTTCCTGGAGGGCCGTACGGTCGCCGAGGCCTTCCGCCCGGGGGCCTGGCGGATCATCGCCCGCGCCACCGGTTCGACGCCCCTCGTCCGACACTCGGCGGGCCTCGTCTGGCAGCTGGAGCCGGACCGCGTCCTCGGCGCGGGCGACCGCGTCCTCGTCGCCGCCACCCGCCGAGGCCTGGCCGAACTCCTCGGCCGCCACCCCCGTCCTCCGCGCCAGGAGCACCCCGACTCGACCCGCCACAGGACGAGCTGACGGTGTACGGCGCGTCAACGCTCGGGGGAGATCCTCTCGGAGCGCACGTACGTTGCCGGCGCTGACGGCGACGGCCAGGGGCAGGCCCGACCCCCGGCCGTCGCAGACGATCAGGACCCAGTTCGGCCTCCGCCGCTCAACCCGTCCGGCCGAGGTCGGCGGTGGGGGAGGCGCGCAGGGCCGATACGAGGTGCAGCAGTCTCGCCTCGTTCCCTGAGAGGCCCGCCGCGCGCAGCGCCTCGTCGGCCTCGGCCATGGGGTGGGTGAGCATCGCCGCCGCGTAGGGAACGAGGTGCGGATCGGTCAGCACGGCCTGCGTGGACTCCAGCAGACGGAGGTACGCCTGGGCTGCGGCGCGCTCACGGACGGTGATCGTGGTCATGTCGGGCTCCCTCTCGACAGGTTGGCGACCTCCACCCTCTCGTACGGGTCTGACAATCGGGCTCAGCCCCGCCCGTCGAGCCACTCCGCGAGCCGTTCGAGAAAGACCCGCTGGCCCGGAACGAGCAGCGGAGCGGCCGCTTCCGGGGCGAACCAGCCGACCCGGTCGATCTCCGGGAACTCCCGCAGAACCCCCGAACCGCGCGGCCACTCCATGGTGAACGTGCCCGGCACGACCAGGGTCGGGTCGAGATCCGCCTCGACCGCCCAGATCGTGACGGTCTTTCCGCTCGTCTGCCGGGCCTCGCCGAGCGCGATCCGCTCGCCGTCGGGCGCCGGCAGGCCGAGCTCCTCCTCGAACTCGCGGTGGGCGGCGGCCTCGGGCGTCTCCTCGGGGCCGTATTCGCCCTTCGGGATCGACCAGGCGGAGACGTCCTTCGACGCCCAGAACGGCCCGCCCATATGGCCGATGAGTACCTCGAAACCGCTGTCCGCCGCTCTGCGGAAGAGAAGGAGCCCAGCGCTGCGCTTGTCCGGCATACCGCCCAGTGTCGCCGAGCGGATCAGATCCCGCAGCTGCTCGCCGACCAGAAGCGCGAGGCGCGGGTGTCCACGTGCGCGTGGTCGCCGTGGCCCGGGTAGCCGGGGCCGAGGATTCCGTTGAAGCCGTGGTTGCGTGCCTGCTTCGCCAGCGTGCACAGCGACGGAGATCCCGTCAGGTCGATGCCGTCGCCGTACAGATGGCGGCTGTCGGAGGCACCGCCCACGGCCGCGTTGCAGGCGTGCGAGCGGAAGCCGCTGCTCACCGAGATCGGAACGTCGCCCAGCGCGTGGCGCAGTGCCTCCAGCTTCCACATCGCGCGCAGGGCGTTGGACCTGGCGGTGGCCGCGCTGACCGCGCCGCCGGAGAAGTCGCCGTTGCACTTGTTGAGCTCGGCGTAGGTGAAGTGGATGGGCGTGCAGTCCGCGTCCTGGAGGGCGTACAGCTTCGCGAAGGTCGCGGGACCGGCGACGCCGTCCGCGCCGAGACCGTACGCCTGCTGGAAGCGGGTCACCGCGGCCTGGGTGGCCGGGCCGTACGCGCCGTCGACCGCGAGGACTCCGCCGTAGCCCGGGTATCCGGCCACCCGGATCTGCAGCTGGGTCACGTCCGCGCCGGACATGCCCGAGGAGAGGGTACGGCTCCAGGTGTAGCACTCGTCTGCGTGCGCCGTGCCGGCCGTGGCGACCGTTCCCGTGAGGGCGGCGGCCGCCATCAGGAGTGTGGCGAACAGGGATCTGACCATGCGCCGGACCATGACACCTCCGTGTCGGAACTGGGCGGGATCTCCACCCGCAGCATCCGTCATGAACATGACCACGAGGATGGGGGGAGGTGACGGGCCGGTCAACGGTTCCGGGCATCTGCCAGTGGCCCAGGCCACTGGCAGGTCGGACCGTGGAGGGCAGACCCTTGTCGCGCGCGGTCACCTGCGAGGCTCAGACCCCTTGTCCCGCACGGTCACCTGCGAGGCTCAGACCCCTTGTCCCGCACGGTTGCCGGCCCGGCTCAGACCGTGACCCGCACCGTCACAGGTCCGCCCGCCGGATCGACCTCGCGCGCCCAGCCGGAGGCCAGGTGCACCGAGCGATGCGGCCAGGCCGTCCCGAGGAGCCGGACGCGATGGAGGACCCGGCCGTCCTGGCCGACCTCCACGACCGGCCACGACAAGGGCTCGGCGACCCGCAACAGGACCGGGCGAGCCGCGGACCCGTCGGCCGGCGGAAGGGGGATCCGGTTCGGCGCCACCCACCGCACCGGCCCGTCCACCCTCACCGAAACCGACGTCACCGGCCAGGGCTCTCCGGCCAGATACCGCAGCACGGCATCGGCCGCGGCCCGCCCCTCGGCCGCCGCGGCCCCCGCCGACTCGACCCCGCGAAGGACGTTCCCCGCCGCGTAGACGCCCGCCGTCGCGGTGCGATGGGCGGCGTCGACCGCGGGGCCGCGCGTACCCGCGTCCAGAGGCACCCCTCCGGCGCGGGCCAGTTCGTGCTCCGGGATCCAGTCCCCGGTGAACACGACCGTGTCGCAGCCGATCACGCCCTCCCGACCGTCGGCGCGGCGCACCCGGACGCCCGTGAGCCGGCCGCGGCCGAGCAGCTCCGTGACCGTGGTGCCGGTCAGCAGCGGTGGCGGCGGGAGCGTGGTGAACCGGCGTGGTGATCGGGGCTGTTCCGTGACCATCGCCACCACGTCGACCTGGGCCCGGCGGAGCGCCCGCACCGCGTGGTGGGCGACCGGTTCGGCGCCGATCACGACGGCACGCCGGCCGAGCCGCTCCCGCCGTACCCCGTACAGGTGCACGGACTGCTGGAGTTCGCCGGTCGTCAGCACTCCGGTCGGCCGTGTCCCCGGTACGAGCCGTGCGCTGCGCGGCCGTTCGCGCGCGCCCGTCGCCAGGACCACCGCACGCGCCGTGATCCGTTCCAGGCCGGTCGGGGCCGTGACGTCCAGGGTGAGCGGCCCGGACCAGCCGGTCACCGACACACCCGTACGGACCGTGGCACCGGCGCGGTCCGCCGCGCGTGCGAGGCGGTGCGCGTACCCCGGCCCGTCCAGCGGGCGCCCGAGGTCGGCGAGGCCGAAACCGCCGTGCGCGCAGTGGCGCGGCACTCCGCCGGCCTTCCGCTCGCGCTCCAGGACCTCGATCCGGTACCGGCCCGCGCCGGCCGCGGCGAGCCGCTCCGCCGAGGCGAGCCCGGCGGGCCCCGCACCGACGACGAGGACGTCGACGAACCGGTGCACGGGTCCGGAGGCGGGCCCGGTCGGGTCCTGGTCCAGGTCGGCCTCCAGGCCCGCGTCTGCGCGTACGTCCCCGGAACCGCTCACCGCTCCCGCCACGGCCGTCCCACCCCCTCCTCGAACAGCGCCCGGACCGCCGCACCGCACGCGAATCCCTGGCACCGGCCGCCCCGGGCCCGCGTCCGGCGCCGCAGACCGTCCAGCGAGGCGGGCGGAACCGTGGAAGCGAGGGCCGCCCGGATCTCGCCCCGGGTCACTCGCTCGCAGTGGCACACGATCGAACCGAACTCCGGCTCACGGGCGATGAGTTCGGCATCCCGGTACGAGCGCGGGAAGGCCTCGCCGAGGTTCGGCATCCGGACCGGGGCGAGCGGCCGCTCCGGCCCGAGAGCGAGGCCGCACTCCGCGAGCAGCTCCACCATGTGGGCGGCGATCGCCAGGGAGGCCGTCAGTCCGGTCGACCGGATGCCGCCCGCCGTGACGTACCGCAGCCCGGGGTGGGCGGCGCACCGGTAGTCCTCGTCCTCGGTGGCGGCCCGGAGCCCCGCGTAGACCGCGGTCACCTCCTCGTCGAGGAGCGCGGGCAGCACGCGGCGCCCCTGGGCGCGCAGGGACGCCAGGCCCTCGGCGGTCGTTCCGGTGGCCGTCCGGTCGTCGAGGTTCTCCGCCGTGGGGCCGAGCAGCACCTTCCCGTACACCGTCGGCGCGACCAGAACTCCCTTTCCCAGAGCGCCCGGTACGGGCAGGAGGATGTGGCGGACGAGCGTGCGGGCGAAGGAGTCGAAGACGATCAACTGCCCGCGTCTCGGGGTCACCGTGAAGTCCCGTCGCCCGAACAGGGCGTCGAACCGGTCCGCGTAGAGCCCGCAGGCATTGACGACGTACCGGGCCCGCAGCACTCCCCGGGGTGTGATCAGTCGGTGCGGAGTCCCCGGATCGGCCTTCTCCACCCGGCAGTTGAAGTGCAGGTCGACCCCGGAGCGCACGGCCTGGGTGGCGTACGCGAGGGTGGTCGTCCACGGGCAGATGATCGACTCGCCCGGGACTTCGAGCGCCCCCAGGGATCCGGGCCCCAAGTGGGGTTCCCGCGACCGGAGTTCGTCCGTGCCCAGGACGCGGGTCGTGCGATGGCCGTTGCGCGCGGCCTTGTCCGCGAGGCGGGGGAGGGCGGCCAGTTGCTCCTCGTCCCAGGCGACGAGGAGCGCTCCGAGCGGCTCGACGGGAATGCCCGTCTCCCGCGCGTAGTCGAGGAGCAGGCGCTGCCCCTCCCGTACCAGACGCGCTTCCAGCGAACCGGGCACGGCGTCGAAACCCGTGTGCAGAATCGCCGTGTTGGCCTTGGACGTGCCCTCGCCGACGTCGCCGGACGCCTCGACCAGCGCGACCCGCAACGGCCGGCGGGCCAGCTCGCGCGCGACCGCGCAGCCGACCACTCCGGCGCCGACCACCACGACGTCGTACTCGGCGCCCGGCGCCGAGGTGTCCGGGAGCGTGCCCGCGTGGGTCACCGCCCCGAGCCGCCGGTCCGACGCCGGGCCGTGCGAGGTCATGGCCGCCCCTCGGCCCCGTCGAGCAGCCCCGCTACGGCGGTACGGAACCGGCCCATGCGCTCGGCGGCCTCCGCCGCGGTCACGGCGGGCTCGTAGACGGCCGACGGCTTCCACTCCGGTACGGCCTCGTGGACGGCGAGCCCCGGGTCGAGCCCGAGCCGCGCCACCGCGCCGACCCCGAGCGCGGTGGCGTCGGGCAACGCCGACACCTCGACGGGGAGTTGGAGGAGATCCGCCTGCGTCTGCATCAGGAGCGCGGAGCGGGTGAGGCCGCCGTCCACGCGCAAGGAGGTGAGCGGTCGGCCGAGATCGGCCGCCGCCGCGCCGGCCAGCTCCACCACCTGCGCGGCGATCCCCTCGCAGAGAGCCCTGACCAGGTGCCCGGCGGTCGTGTCCAGGCCGAGCCCGTGCAGGGAGCCGCGGACGTCGCCCCGCCACCAGGGCGCGGCGAGGCCCGCCAGGGCCGGGACGAAGGTGACTCCGCCGCTGTCGGACACCGTCCCGCCCACCGCGTCGAGCTCCCCGGCGCCGGACAGCACGCCGAGGTCGGTCAGCCACCGCACGGCGGAGGCGGCCGTGTACACCTGTCCGTCCAGGCAGTAGCTCGTACGGCCCCGGAGCCGCCAGGCCACACAGCTCACCAGGCCCGAGTCGCCGCGCCGCGGCGCGGAACCCGTCTGGGCGAGCAGGAACGCTCCTGTGCCATAAGTGCACTTGGCCGTGCCCGGGTCGGTGACGCTCTGGGCGAGGAGGGCCGCCTGCTGGTCCACGAGCAGCCCGGTCAGCGGGATCGGCCGGCCGAACGCCGTCGTCGTGCCGACGTGCGCGTCCGCGTCGACCACGTGGGGCAGCCGTTCGGCGCCCAGTCCGTACACGTCGAGGGCGGGCGCGGACCAGGAGACGGAGTCCAGGTCGAGGAGCCCGGTCCGGCCCGCCGTCGCGGCGTCGGTGACGAACGCGCCCGTCAGCCGGTGCACCAGCCAGGCGTCGCTCGTGGTGACCACACCCGCCCCGGTGAGCCGACGGCGGATCCAGGCCATCTTGGGAGCGGCGAAATAGGGATCGAGCGGAAGTCCCGTCCACTGCCTCAACTCAGCGGCGTGGTAAGCCAGTTCGGTGCAGAGCTCGTCGGCCCTGCGGTCCTGCCAGACGAGCGCGTCGGTGAGCGGTTCGCCCGTCGCGGGATCCCAGGCGAGAACGGTCTCGCCCTGGTTGGCCAGGCCCACGGCCGCGACCGGGGTGTCCGCCTCGGCCAGCGCGGCACGGCCGGCGGTGACGACGGAGTCGTACAGCTGCGCCGGATCGACCTCGACCAGGCCACCGGGCAGGTAGCGGGGCCGTACGGGCGCGGAGCCGGTCCCGATGACGCCCCGCTCGGGGCAGACGACGAGCGCCTTGGTCCCCGACGTTCCCTGGTCGACGGCGAGCACCGGACCCGTCATCACTCGTCCTCCTGCCCTCGAAGGGGTAGCGGGCCTTGATCGCGGAACCGGCAAGACTGGTGCACGCGCCGCGTCCCGTCAAGCGGGTCGGAGCCCGTCTGTCGGCTCGCCGCCACGTGTGTGATGCATGGTCATATTCGTTCTGTGGCCGGATAGTTACGGTCAGATTCGAAAGGTGATCGCGATCATCCGGTGAAGCCTATAGTGATCGCCGATCACCGCCGGTCATCGCCGATCACCGGCCGCTACGCCCGCCGGGACACCGACGGGGACCCCATTGGAACACCCGACGGGCCCGCCCCCACCGACCGAGGAGCCATGTCACCCACCGCACGTCCCGTTCCGTGATGGCAGGGCACGACTTCCGGCCCGTCTACCATCCGGCGGGCCACGACCACGCCCTGCGGCACGCGGTCCAGGACCTGCGGACCGGCCGCTGGGTGTCGACAGCCCGATTACTCGACGAGACACCCGGCTGGGCCGACTGGACGCGGCGCACCCAGGTGCTCGCCACCGTCGGCGCCGGCGGCGACGTCGTCCAGGCCTGGCGGACCGAGCAGCCCGACAGCGTTCCCGCCATCGTCCTGCACGCGCGCGTGGCCGTCGAGCGGGCCGTACGCGCCCACCGGGGCGGCCACCCCCGCACCCGCGAACTGTGGCAGGAGGCCTGGACCGCCTGCCGCCGCTCCGCCGAAAGCGCGCCCGCCGACCCCGTCCCCTGGATCTGCCTGCTCGCCCTCGCCGCCCTCGACGACCGGCAGCGCATGCCGGAGCACCGGTTGTCCCCGCCCGCGCCGCTCCTCCCGCCCGGCCCCTGGGGTCTCCTCGCCGAGGCCGAGCGGCGCGACCCGCAGAACCGCGAGGCGCACCACCGCATGCTCCAGTTCCTCTACCTCCGGCGCGCGGGCTCCTTCTCGGAGGCCGTCAACTACGCTCAGTGGGCCGCCGGTTCTGCCCCCACCGGATCCGCTCTGCACGCCCTGCCGCTGTACGTCCGCGTGGAGCGCTACCGACGGGAGCACGGCCACACGCACGCCCTCGACCTGCACTGGGTCGCCGAGGACGCCGTCCGTGACGCCCACCAGGCCCTGCACTCCTGGTTCCTCTTCTGCGCCACCGACGAGGCCTCCCTCCTCGACCTCAACCACCTTGCCCACGCCCTCTTCGGCGCTCAGCGGTTCGCGGACGCCGCCCGTGTCTTCGAGGCCCTCGGGCCGTACCACACGGTGCTGCCCTGGGCGTACCGCACCGACCGCCCCGACGACCGGGCCCTCGCCACCGAGTTCTTCGTGCGCGCCCGCGCCCGCTGTCTCGACCCCTGACCCCCGCTCCGCCCTCTTCCCCCCACCCTGGAGGTACCGGCATGTCCCGCACCGCCCCCGTCGACGAGACACTGAGGCCCCCCGCGGGCGGCCAGGACGACGAGGCCCGGCTGAGAGAGCTCGGCTACCAGCCCGTCCTGGCCCGTCGCATGGGCGGCTTCGGCAACTTCGCCATCAGCTTCTCCGTGATCTCGATCCTCTCCGGGTGCATGACGCTCTACGGATTCGGCCTCGGCACCGGCGGCCCCGCCGTCATGCTGTGGGGCTGGGCGGGCGTCGGGCTCTTCGTGCTCTGCGTCGGTCTCGCGCTCGCCGAGGTCACCAGCGCCTATCCGACCTCCGGCGCGCTCTACTACATGGCCGACCGCCTGGGCGGCCGCCGCTGGGGCTGGTACACCGGCTGGCTCAACCTGCTCGGCCTGCTCGGCGCGATCGCCGGCATCGACTACGGCGCCGCCCTGTTCACCGGAGCCTTCCTCAACCTCCAGTGGGGCATCGTGCCCACCGCCGGCTCGACCTTCCTGATCTTCCTCGCCATCCTGCTGCTGCACGCCGTCCTCAACCTCTTCGGCGTTCGGCTCGTCAGCGTGCTCAACTCGATCAGCGTCTGGTGGCACCTCGCGGGCGTGGCCGTGATCGTCGGCGCGCTCGCGTTCATCCCCGACCGCCACCAGTCCGCCGAGTTCGTCTTCACCGAGTTCGTCAACGACACCGGCTGGGCCAACCCGTTCTACGTCGCCGCCGTCGGCCTGCTCCTCGCCCAGTACACGTTCTCCGGCTACGACGCCTCCGCCCATCTCTCCGAGGAGACGTCCAACGCGTCGGTCAGCGCCGCCAAGGGCATCGTGCGCGCCATCTGGGTCTCGTGGATCGCCGGATTCGCCCTGCTCGCCGGACTGACCTTCGCGATCCAGGACTACGCGGGCACCCAGAACAGCGCCACGGGCGTACCGCCGGCGCAGATCCTCCTCGACGCGCTCGGCTCAGGCGCCGCCACCGCGCTGCTGCTCGTGGTGATCGTCGCCCAGCTCTTCTGCGGCAACGCCGAGGTGGCCGCCGCCAGCCGGATGGTCTTCGCCTTCAGCCGCGACAACGCCCTCCCCGGCTCCGCCATATGGCGGAAGGTCAGCAGCCGGACGCAGACCCCGGTGCCCGCGGTCTGGCTCGCCGTCGGCGTCGCCGCCCTCCTCGCCGTCCCGTCCCTCTACTCCGCCACCGCCTACGGAGCCGTCACCGCGATCAACGTCATCGGCATCACGCCCGCCTACGCGATCCCCATCTACCTGCGCCTGCGCGCGGGGAAGCGGTTCACCCCGGGGCCGTGGAACCTGGGTCGCTGGAGTCGCCCGATCGGCTGGATCGCCGTGGGCTGGGTCGCGCTCGTCACCGTGCTCTTCTGCCTGCCCCAGAAGTCGCCGGTGACGATCGACTCGATGAACTACGCGGTCATCGCGCTGGCCGTGGTCCTCGTCCTTGCCAGCGTGTGGTGGTACGTGGCGCGACGCTCGTACGGCACGCCGTCGGCGTACGGAACGGCGCGTGAGGAGGCGGAGATCGAGGAGGGCATCGTCTGACGGCTCCGCAGGGGCAGATGACGGATCCGAGGGCTCGGACATCGGATCCGCGGGCTCAGATATCGGATCCCAGAGCTCAGACATCGGATATTGGATCCATGATCCTGGATATTGGATCCGATCTCGCCCGCGTCAGCCGCTGAATTCGTAGGTCCAGGAGACCCCCTGCGCCGCGCAGTCGATGTCCGTGATCTCCAGCGCGTGCCCGTGCTGGTCGCACACCACCCGGTGGACGGCCAGCCGGGGCGCCCCGCCCCCGACGCCCGTCGCGCCGCCCGGCGGCACCCCGATCGACTCCCGGCGGGTGAGCCGGAGTCCGGCCTGGTGCATCCAGTGGTAGAGCAGCCGCATGTCCGGGTGGAGGACGGAGCCCCGGGTTCGCCGGTACTTGGCGAGCTGCGGGATCTCGCTCAGCGCCGCCCGCGAGAACCAGGACACCGATCGCTGCATTGGTGTCCCGCCGGGGGAGAGGACGACGTGGCGGTGGACGAGGGTCGGCTCGCCGGGGACGACCCCGAGCCGTGTCACCAGTCCGGCCGGCGGTGCCTCCCAGGTGAGCGAGGTGCGTACGAGGGCGTCGGCTGCCTCCGTACCGCCGGGGAAGAGCTGCCGACGGACCGTCAGGGCGGGTTCGCCCGGCTCGTGTCCGGTGCCCGCGGCGAAGGTTCCGCGCCGGTCGGTGACGACGAGCCGTTCCTCGCGCAGCAGTTGGAGCGCGCTGCGGACGGTCTGCCGGTTGACGTGGTAGCGGTGGGCGAGGGAGCGCTCGGACGGGAGCCGGCTGCCGGGCGCGATGTGCCGGCCGGCGAGGTCCTCTCGCAGAGCCGCGGCGACTCTCAGGTAGAGCGGGACCGCCGCCAGGTGTTCGGGTTCCGGTGCGGGTGCGGCTTCGGTCATGGTGATGCAACCCCTCTCTTTGCTCAGCGTGACAGTCTGGTCCGCAGGGGTGATCAATTCCTATCATTGGTCTAAACCATTAAGGAAGGGGTGGCGAAAGGGAGTGGCCGAAAGCCGGGGCGTCTCGGAGTGCGGACAGCGCCGTCTGACCTTGTAATGAAGTCTCAACCGGACGTGGCGGCGGAAGAGGCGGGTGAGGCCGGATGACGACACCGGCGGAGCGGGCCGAGGCGGGGAAGGTGGCCCGCAAGAGGGTGCCGCGGTCTTCACACGGCCGCTGGATACCGTCCTCGCAGCGCCTCGACCCCTTGCGCGTCCTGGAGCGGCAGTCCGTCGACCGGGTGCCCGAACTGGTGCCGATCCGGTACGGGAGGATGGCCGTCTCGCCGTTCGCGTTCCTGCGCGGCGCGGCCGCCGTCATGGCCGCCGACCTCGCCCCGCAACGGCACACCGGACTCCTCGTCCAGCTCTGCGGCGACGCCCATCTGCTGAACTTCGGCGTCTACGCCTCACCCGAACGGGCGCTCCTCTTCGATGTGAACGATTTCGACGAGACGCTGCCCGGCCCCTTCGAGTGGGACGTCAAGCGCCTCGCCGCCAGCGTGGCCGTCGCCGCGCTCCAGAACGGCTCCAGCAAGGCCAAGGCCCACCAGGCCGCCCTCGTCGTCGGCGAGGCGTACCGCGAATCCATGCGCCGCCTCGCCGGCCTCGGTGAACTCGCCGTCTGGTACGAGCGGATCGACGCCGACGACCTGGCCCCGCTGGTCCGCCGGAACCGCCGCGCCACGTTCGAGAACCGTCTCGCCAAGGCCCGCCGCCGTACGAGCCTCCAGGCCTTCGGCAAGCTCACGGCCCTGGACGAGAAGGGCAACCGGCACATCGTCGACGACCCCCCGCTCCTCGAACGGGCCACCGACATCGACCGGGTCACCCTCGGCAAGATCTACAGCGACTACCGCAGCTCGCTCTCCGAGGAGCGCCGGCTCCTCCTGGACCGCTTCCACTACGTGGACGCCGCCCGCAAGGTCGTCGGCGTCGGCAGCGTCGGCACCCGCTGCTTCATCCTCCTCCTGGAGGGCCGCGACGACAGCGACCCGCTGTTCCTCCAGATCAAGGAGGCCGGCCGCTCCGTCCTCGAGGCGCATCTGCCGCCGACCGTGTACGGGCACCAGGGGCAGCGGGTCGTCCGCGGTCAGCGCCTGACCCAGGCCGCCAGTGACATCTTCCTCGGCTGGATGACAGGACCGGAGAAACGCCACTTCTACTGGCGCCAGTTGCGCGACATGAAGGGCTCGGCCGAGGTGGAGGCCATGTCCCCGGCGATGCTCCGCGCCTACGCGGGCCTCTGCGGCCGCACCCTGGCCCGCGCCCACGCCCGCTCCGGCGACCGCATCGCGATCGCCGCCTACCTCGGCACCTCCGACGTCTTCGACCGCGCCATCGCCGACTTCGCGATCAGCTACACGGACCAGAACGCCGACGACTACGCGGCCCTCGGCGCGGCGATCGCCGCGGGCGTGATCACGGCGGCGCCGGGCGTCTGACACCCGCCCCGGCGCCGCCGCGCCGCCGCCACCCCTCGCGCCCGACTACGCCTCGCGCCGCATCGGCGGCTCGGCCGGGGTCTTCGGCACCGGGCCGAAGAGCACCTGCCGGGCGACCGCCGGGGCGAACAGAGCGGTCATCGGCTCCTTCAGGGTCAGCACCGAGCGGAACGCGGCGCCCACGACCGGGTCCCCTCCGTACCGCTCCTGGAGCCGACGCAGGTACCAGCCCACCGGCCGGTCCACCGCGCGCGCGGCGAGGTCGTTTCCCGTCGCACCCGGCATCTTGCGGTCCGCCCCTGCCGCGATGTCCCAGGCCTGCTTGGAGGTGTCGAGCAGCGCCTTCTGCACGGTCCGCGTGGTCGGGGTCCGTCGCGGGTCGGCGAGCACGCGTCGCAGGGTCACCGCGCTCATCGCGGCCACGGCCATGCCCTGTCCGTAGATGGGGTTGAAGGCGCAGAGCGCGTCGCCGACGGCGAGGAAGCCGGCCGGCCTGCGGCCCGGACGGTCGTACCGGCGGCGGACGTTGGCCGTCTGCCGGAATCCGTGCACCGGCGACTCGGGTGTCGCCTTCGCGATCCACTCGCTCAGGACGGGGTGCGGGAGTTTGGCCGCGAACGCCTCGAAGCCCTCCTCGTCGGTGGGCGGCAGATCGTTGCGCAGCCCCGAGAAGGTGACCAGGTGCAGCCCGTCCCCGACGGGCAGCGCCACACCGCCGTACACCTGCTCGGGGTTGGGGACGATGTTGAAGCCCACGGCGTCCATGCCGGGGTCGGCCGGCCCGCGGTACATCCGGGTCGCGTAGCCGAGACCGGTGTCGATCGTCTCCTCGTGCGGCGCCTCCGCGCCGATCGACGCGAGCCAGTCAGGGGCGTGCGTGCCGCGCCCCGAGGCGTCGACCACCAGGTCCGCCTCCAGGAGGCGGCTCTCGCGCTCCTTGCCCGCGCCGCGCTCACGCAGCCGCACGCCCCGCACGCGCGAGGCGTCACCGAGGAGACCGACGGTCTCCGTGCCCTCGACGAGCTCGATCCGCGGATCGGCGAGGACCCGGCGGCGCACCAGCCACTCGAGCTGGGCGCGCGGCCCGGTGTAGAGGTGGGTGGTGGACGGAAGGCGGCTGAACCAGCGTCCGTTCTGCCACTGCACCATGTCCGAGGGCATTCCCACCCTCGGGGCGCCGAGGTCGCGCAGTTCGCCCATGAAGCCGGGGAGCAGCTCGTCGAGCGCCTCCTGCCCCGAGTCGAGCAGTACGTGCACGTGGCGCGACTGGGGGACGCCCGGCCGTGCTTCGGGTCCCGCCGGGAAGCGGTCGCGCTCGACGACCGTCACCCGTTCCGCGTGTTCGCTGAGTACGCGTGCCGCCAGCAGGCCCGCGAGACTGCCCCCGATGACCACCGCATGACGTGTCTCGCGGTGCCCCAACTCGTCGGTCATCCCCGCCCCTTCAACGAAGTGTGGTCTACGGCGATCCAGTATCCACCGTCTCCCGGGGCACATCACGTGCGCCGAGCCGCAAGTGCTCGATGTGGTACACGGCTTCGTCGAGGAGTTGGGCGACGTGGTTGTCGTACAGGCTGTATTCGATCCGGCGGCCCTGCCGTACGCCGGTCACCAGGCCCAGCGCGCGCAGCAGGCGCAGCTGGTGGGAGACGGCGGACTGTTCCATGTCGACGGCGGAGGCCAGTTCGGTCACTCCGCAGGGCCCCTGCCGCAGCCGGGTGAGGATCATCAGCCGCGAGGGCGTCGCGAGGGCCTGGAGGGTGGCGGCGATGGTGGCCGCGGACTCCGCGTCCAGGTGGGTTGCCGGGGTCGTCCCGCCGTTCGCTCCGTGTCCCATGGGCTCATCGTAGTCGCGGCCGTGGAACGGAGGCGTGGCGTGGAACTCATGAATGAAGACCTCTTCATGTATTCCGCTATGGTGGGCGCGTCAGCCGCCCCGTCGGCCGACCCCGTCACCGCCCCGCCCTGCCCGACGATCGAAGAGGTGCCCGCCCATGGCTTCCCCGGTGCTCGACGCGCGGACCGCCGCTTCCCCCGACAGGGCCGCGTCCTCCCAGCGCCGCACGCGCGCGTGGGCCCTGCCCGAGGTCCGCTGGGCAGCGCTGTCCGCGCTCGCCTTCCTCCTCGCCCTGCCCCTCGACCTGGCCGGAGCTCCCGCCTGGGCCTGGGGCCCGCTCTACGCGGTCTGCTACGCCGCCGGAGGCTGGGAACCCGGCCGGGAGGGCCTCGCGGCCCTGCGGGAGAAGACCCTCGACGTCGACCTGCTCATGGTGGTCGCCGCCCTCGGCGCCGCCGCGATCGGCCAGTACCTCGACGGCGGCCTGCTGATCGTCATCTTCGCCGTCTCCGGCGCCCTGGAAGCCCTCGCCACCCGCCGCACCGCCGACTCCGTGCGCGGACTGCTCGACCTCGCACCCGCGCGGGCGGTACGCCTCACGGCCGCCGGGACCGAGGAGCCGGTGGACGTCGCCGACCTGCGGATCGGCGACACCGTCCTCGTACGGCCGGGGGAACGGCTGCCCGCCGACGGGACCGTGCTCGACGGCGCGAGCGACGTCGACCAGGCCGGCATCACCGGGGAGCCGCTGCCCGCGCCCAAGGCGCCCGGCGACGAGGTCTTCGCCTCCACCCTCAACGGCACGGGCGCGCTGCGCGTACGGGTCGACAAGGGCGCGGCCGACTCCGTCGTCGCCCGGATCGTCGCCCTCGTCGAGGAGGCGAGCGCCACCAAGGCACCCACCCAGCTCTTCGTCGAGAAGATCGAACAGCGCTACTCCGTCGGCGTCGTCGTCGCCACCCTCGCGCTCTTCGCGATCCCCCTCGCCCTCGGCGCCGAGCTCACCCCCACCCTGCTGCGCGCCATGACGTTCATGATCGTGGCCTCGCCCTGCGCGGTCGTCCTCGCCACCATGCCGCCGCTGCTCTCGGCCATCGCCACGGCAGGCCGGCACGGCGTCCTCGTCAAGTCCGCCGTGGTCATGGAGCGCCTGGGCGCGGTCGACCGGGTCGCGCTCGACAAGACCGGCACCCTGACCGAGGGCGCGCCGCGCGTCACCGGTTTCGACGGCGACGACGAAGCGCTCGCCCTCGCCGCCGCGGCCGAACTGCCCAGCGAACACCCGCTGGCCCGCGCCGTGGTGGCCGCGGCACGCGCGCGTGGGCTGCGCGTGCCCGAGGCGAGCGACTTCGCCTCGATCCCGGGCGAAGGCGTACGGGCCACGGTCGAGGGGCGGGAGGTACGGGTGCGCCGGGCGGCGGGCGAGCACGCCGACACCGCCGTCGAGGTCCTCGTCGACGGCACCCGCGTCGCGGTCCTCGGCCTCGCCGACCGGCTCCGCGACGGCGCCCCCGAGGCGGTCGCCGCCCTGACCCGCCTCGCCGGCGTCACGCCCACCCTCCTGACCGGCGACAACGCGGGCGCGGCAGCCCGGATCGCCGAGGCGACCGGCATCACCGACGTACGGTCCGGGCTGCTGCCCGAGGACAAGGTCGCCGTCGTACGGGAATGGGAACGGACAGGCGCCCGGGTCCTCGTGGTCGGGGACGGCGTCAACGACGCCCCCGCCCTGGCCGCCGCCCACAGCGGCATCGCCATGGGCCGGGCCGGCTCCGACCTGGCCCTGGAGACCGCCGACGCCGTCGTCGTACGAGACGAACTGGCCACCGTCCCCGCCGTCGTGGCCCTCTCCCGCCGCGCCCGCCGTCTCGTCGTCCAGAACCTGGTGATCGCGGGCACCTGCATCGGGGCCCTCGTCGTCTGGGACCTGGCGGGCCACCTGCCGCTCCCGCTCGGCGTGGCCGGACACGAGGGGTCGACGGTCCTGGTGGGGCTCAACGGCCTGCGGCTGCTGCGCGACGCGGCCTGGCGGAAGGCGGCCGGCGAGGAGCGGCTCGGAGGGAGGGTGCCCCGGCGATGACGCCCGCTGCGATTGCTAGCCTTGAGCGGCCTCGTTCAACGACCCCGGGAGTGCGTGTGGCTGAGGGACCTGCTCCGGACCTGGTGGGCACGGTGCGGCGGATCGACGGGCTGCTGGAGCGCATCGGCCTGAACCGCGGTGACGTCCTGCGGGTGCAGGGCGACGGTGGGCTCTCGTACGCCTCCGGAGTGCCGGTGGTGGAAGTCGAGAAGCTGCTGAGGGGCGAACCGCTCGACCCGGCCGGGTCAGGGACCGGCGCGGACGCGGTCGAGGCACGCCACCGTCGCGTGCTCGAACGTATCCTCTTCCTGCGCGCGACCCGAATGAGGACGGCCGATTCGGGCATCAGACGGCCCCACTCGCTCGCGGAGATCGCCACCGCCGTCGGGACCAGCGCGCAGTGGCTCGACAAGATGATCAAGACCGGCAAGGTGCCGAACCTCGACCACGCCGCCGGCATCGCCGCGTTCTTCGGGGAGAAGATCGAGTTCCTGGTCGCCGAACCCGCCGAGGCCCTGGACCGCGTCCTCCAGCAGATCCACAAGGACCTGTTGGAACGGACCGTGGAGCGCCAGGACCAGGACCTCCAGCGGCTGCGCAGCGGGGTGCCCGCGGGCGGAGTGGACCCCGAGCTCGGCGTCGTCGCCTTCGCGGCTCGGGCCCTCGTCGACGTACCCGACGACACCGCCCAGCCGCTGATCGCGCTGATCGAATCCGTCGCCCGGCGCTCCCGCGAGGAGCGCGCACGGGAGACCCGCGCAGCCCTTGAACCAGGGGTGGGGCACAATGGCGTCGGTTGACCACGGCTGACCGAAACCGTGGCTGACCAGCGGTAATGCACAACGAACGACGCGCGGGGGGCTGTGCGTCGGGATCGATCGAGGGGGCACCGGTGCTGGTTTCGCGTGAGATGAAGCGCCATCGTGACGCGCTCTGCGCGGGCCTGGGGGAGCCGCCCGCGGCAGGACCGGTGGAGCTGCTGAACGCCATCTGCGCGAGCGCGGCGAAACTCAGGGGCGGCGAAGTCCGCCTGATGCTGGAGGAGTTCCCGCCGGAGACGGTGACCGGACTCTGGTTGGACATGGGCGACTACGACCTCATCGCCCTGGAGGCGAACACCTCACCACTGCATCAGATCGTCATCCTCGGGCACGAGTTGTGGCACCTCAAGGAAGGACACAGCGGTCACGGCGGCGCCGCCGGCATGATGGCCGCGGCGCGCATGCTGGGTGACCGTTGGAGCCTGAGCGACGCCGTCAGACACGTCGCCGCCCGTACGGAGCCGGACCTCGCGGAGGAGCGCCGCGCCGAGACGTTCGGCCGGATGCTCGCCGGCAAGGTCAGGCCCTACCTGGAGGGCGGGCAGGGCACGAGACAAGCCGCGGGTGTCACCGGCCGCATCTGGGCGTCACTCAAGGGCTGAGGATTCGTCGGAACGTGAACCTCTACATCCCCGTCGCGGCACTCGCCCTCGTCCTGGTCGTCAAGTTTCCCTCCCTGGTGAAGCAGTGGCGCAACCCTGTCGTCCGCAGCGCCAACACCACGATCTTCCTTCAGGCCGCGGCGTTCTTCTTCTCCGCACCGCCCACGATCGTGGCCGTCAACGAGATGACCGGCGTCAGCAACTTCTCCGTGGTGCTCGTCTACTGCCTGCTCTGCGCGTACGCGTGTGCCTGCCTGGTCCTTCTGGAGAACTGGCGGGAGGACACGCGGTCGAAGCCCTGCACCCACCGCAGGGTCCGGATCTACATAGCGAGCCATGTCGTCGTCGCGATTCTTCTCGTCGGCCTCTTCGCCCTGGGCGACGCACCGGTGGAACGGACGCGGGCCTTCGAGACCTACTACGCCACCACGCCCTTCATCCGCGAGATGATGCTGCTCTGCCTCATCACGAGCACGACGACGGCCGTCCTGGCGGCCGCCACGTGCTGGAACTGGGCGCGGGACATCCACTGGGGCGGCCGCGAATGGCGGACGGTGACGGGCGCCTCGCTGCGCCTCGGGCTGAGCTTCCTCGGTGCCGGGTTCCTGACCAACCTCACGTACGGGGTGGCGAATTTCGTCGCGATCGTCGTCGTCTGGCAAGGCCGCGACGGCACACCGATCAACCGCGTGGGCGTGTCCTTCGCCGCCCTCGGATCCCTCCTCGTGGCCCTCGGTTTCTTGATCCCGGTCGTCGGACCCTGGCTCGCGGAGCGGGTGATCGGACCCCTGAGGACCCTCCGGGCCCTCGGCCCGCTGTGGCGCGCCGTCAGATGCCCCGCCGATCGTCGGACCAGGGTGCGGCTCACCACTCCGTGGTACGCGGGCCCCGGCCGGCGCCTCACGGACCGCATGACCGACATCCACGACCGGACGCTGGAGCTGCTGGCGTACTGCTCGCAGGAGGTGCGCGCCGACGCCTGCGCCCGGGCCCGCGCCGGCGGGGCGACCGAGGCCGAGAGCGTCGCGACCGCCTTGGCCACCATGTTCAAGGCGGCGGCCGCCGCCCGCGCCCTCGGCGAACCCGCCGACAAGGAGGAGGCCGCGGCGGCGGCCCGGGCGCTGCGCGCCGCCGAAGCCGAGTACCGCGACCTCCTGGTGGGCGTCTCCCGCGCGATGTCCGCGGTGCCTGCCGTGTCCCCCGCTCCCTCCGCATCCGTGGGTACCCCCGTAACCCCGGATACGGAGGCATCCTCCGTGTCCCCCGTCGGGGGTGGGCCGTAGCGCGGCCCACCCCCTCGTCGGAAGGTCAGGGACGGGCCCACTTGGTGTTGGCGCCGCCGTTGCACTGCCACAGGCCGAGCCCGGAGCCGTTGGCCGTGGCCTGGCCCCAGACGTTCATGCACTGGCCGGGGTTGAGCACGGCGGTGATGGTGGAGTCGGCGTTGACGTTCCACTTCTGCTCGTCGGTGCCGTCGCACGGCGTGACCGAGACGCGGGCCCCCTGGTTCGCGCCCTTGTCGGCGGTCAGGCACTTGTCGCCGCCGACGCGCAACTCCTTGGCCGGCGTGGCGTCCCAGCGCTGGTTCTCACCGCCCCAGCAGTCCCAGATCATCGCGCCGGTGGCGCCGTTCCAGTCCAGGCAGCGGCCGGACTGCGCGCCGATCAGCGTGGAGTTGACCCAGCGGATGCCGCCGTCGCTCGCGTGGACGACGAGGGAGTTGCCGTCGAGGGAGGTGTACGCGCCGGCGCCGTTCCAGGTCTGGGTGGCCCAGAGGTTTCCGCCCTTGCCCTGGCCGCCGTCGGCCTTGTAGAGGACCAGGTTGCCGTCGTCCTGCATGTGCAGGTACGAGCGCCAGTTCCAGGTGTACTTGCCCCAGAGCTCGCGGCCGGTGACCGCGTCGCGGACGAGGGCGTTGCCCTGGATGTCCATCATCAGCACGGTCTGGCCGTTGGTGAGCCAGCTACCGGGCATCAGCTTCGCGCCGGAGGCGAGCTTGTCACCGCGAGGGTAGGTGTCGGAGTGCCACAGGTGGCCGCCCCGTCCCCAGCCGCCGTCCTTGGTGTAGACGACGAGATTGGCGTCGGACTGCAGCTCCACGCGGGCACCGGCGTTGTTGTGCGTACCGGAGCGCCACAGCGCGGTGGACGGGTCGGTCTCCTTGCCGTCCTTCTTGTAGACGACGAAGTTGCCGTCGGCCTGCATCTTGGCGAAGGCACCCGGGTTGCCGCCGGTGCCGGAGATCCACAGGGCGCCGCCCTCGTTCTCGCCGCCGGTGCGGTGGTACAGGACCAGGTCGCCGTTGGTCTGCATGATGAGTTTGGCGTGCTGGGACGAGACCGTCTCGCCGGGCTGCAGCGTGTCCCCCGCCCTGAGGATGAAGGGGCTCTGCTTGACGGTCTCGATCCAGGAGGCGAGGCCGTCGGTGCGGGCCGCGATGGCACCGGTGCGGGTCTCGGTGCTGGGCGCGCCGAAGCAACCACCCTGCCAGGAGCGGCTGTTGATGCCGAGCAGGTTGCCGGCTCCGTCGAGGACCGGGCCGCCGGTGTCGCCCTTGCACAGCACGTCGGTGCCGTTGGTGGAGTCGAGCGCCAGGTCCGCGGCGGTCGTGCTCCTGACGGTGAAGCCGGCCTTGTGGATCTTGTCCGGTACCCACTCGGTCTTGGTGCGGCCGAAGCCGGCCGCCGAGACCTGGGCGCCGACCGTGGGGGCGGCCGAGGCGAGCTTGACCGGCGTGACACCCTTGGCCGGGCGGTTCAGGCGGGCGAGGACCAGGTCGCGGTCCGTGCGCGGCGCCAGTTCGGTGACGGTGAGGACCGTGCCGCTGCTCAGGGTGGCGGTGGTCTTGCGTGCGGGCTTGCCGGCGGGCACCGCCTCACCGGGGCGCTCGGCGAAACAGCTGGCGGCGGTGGCCAGCCAGAGCTCGTCCACCAGGGTGGCGGAACAGCCCCGGTTCTCGGGCCACTCGCCCACCGAGAGCTGAACGGTGTGGGTGAGCGAGCCGGCCGCCGCGGGCGTGCCCGCGGCGGCCTGCGCCGTGCCGGCGGTGAGGCCCGTGAGCGTGAGCGGGGCGGCGAGGAGAGCCGCGCCGAGGGCGACTCCGAGGGAGGGTCTTGCGGGGTTCGGACGCTTCATTTCACTTCCTGGAAGCAAGGGCTGGGAGCGTGGAGGGCATGCGCGGGGCGCCGGCCGGGGCCGACTCCCGTGCGGGGGTGCCTACTTGCTGGCGCGGATCTCCATGAGCATGAAGTCGCGGGCCTGCGGGTCGACGCTCTCGCCGACCGGGGTCCACGTGTTCTTCTTGATGTCGAAGGACTTCTCCTCGGTGCCGACGGTCATGTCGACCTCGGCCGAGTAGTTGTTGCCCTTGATCGAGAAGACGGCCGGGAGCTCCAGGGCCAGATAGCCCTGGTTTCCGGTGATCTTGAAGCAGAACCGCTCCTCGTCCTGGCGCGTCCAGACCTCCATCAGGTCGGGGGCGCTGCCGCAGTCGGCGAGGAGGATGTGGCCGTCCCCGCGCTTGAGGGTGATCTTCCTCTCGGCGAGGATCTTGTCGGCGTTGGGGTAGCCGAAGTCCTCGACGGCGTAGCCCGGTTCCTCCTCGGCGACGGCCTTCATCGCCACGGCGTCCGTGGCGTTCGCGTCGGAGGAGCCGGCGCCGGAGCCGCCGGTGATCCCCACCCATGCCAGGGCGCCGGCGACCAGTGCCGTGGCCACTGTGCGGACAAGTGTCCTGCGTGCCTTCATCTCTGTCCCAGTAGTCGGTTCCGGGTGTGATCCGGAAGAGGTGTGCCAAAAGGCGTGAAGGCTTGTGTCCAGCCAATGAGAGATGCGTCAAAGACGGGTCGTCTCTTCGTGGAAGCCCCCAACTTCGCCCCGGATACTAACCGATGGAATGGCGCGTAAATCAAGCCCCGAAAAACGGGAGTGACACTCCGTCAATACCTTCCGTGCCCGGGTGGGAGCGGGGATGGGGGGAGCGGAGCGCCCTCCTCAAGTGACCTGCATCACGGCCTTGGGTCGAGTTAGTGCGACGAAAAGATGCAGACTGTGGGGGTCACAACCGATTTGGGCATCGCGTTCGCGCCACCAGGGCCACAATTCAAGCCGCAGGGGATAAACGGAAGTTGATTTCTCATCAACTACCGTCTGGCTAACTTCGATCGGGCCGCGTATGGTCATGCCGCGCGCCGCCGGACCTCGTCACGCCAGTCATGTGCCGGCGGACAATAGCGCGCCTCATTCTTGCTGTCCTGGCTCGGACCGCACTGCTTTGCGGCGTGCCAGGCGTCGAAAGCGAAGGATCGTTTTGGACACCACCTATTGGAGTAGGCGGCGCGTTCTCGGCGCGATCGCCGCCACCACGGCCGTCGTCACCACGTCGAGCCTCGTGCTCAACCCCGTTGCCGCCTGGGCCGACACACCGCCGGCCGGCGGCGACGACGACGGCGACCCGTTCCTGCTGCCCGACACCGAGCGGGCGAAGGTCGTCAGAGAGTGGATTCTCGGCGGCAGAGCCGTCCGGGCCGCCGCGGCGGCCGCGCTGACCGGCTCCGACGCCGATGTGCGGAACTTCCTCGACGTCAGGCTCGCCCTCGAGACGGCGGAGGACAACCGCGTCGCCCTGATGAGCGGCCTCGCCGTCGGCGGAAAGGGCACGCGACGCGAGGCCACCGCCGCGATCAACGGCGGCAACGCCGCCATCTCCGCGTACCTCGCGGGCGGCTTCAGGGCCGGCATCCTGGAAGACCTCCGGGTGGCCACGGCCACCGTGATGGGCCAGGGCGGCAAGGGCGTGAACCGGGCCGGCAACACGGCCCTGAACGACGGCTCCCAGGCGGCGCTCGAGGCATTCCTGAGCCAGGGTCAGTACACCGCGCGGCTCCAGGACATGCGCGTCGAAGTCTCCAAGATGCTGGTGCAGGCGGGGCCGGAGGTGCAGAAGTACGCCGACCGGGCCCTGTCCGGCACCGAGGGCGACGTCGAGTGGTTCCTCGAGACCGGCCAGCACATCGCCCGCGCCCGCGACCAGGAGCGCGCGACCATCGAGGAACTCGTCGCCGTCGTCGAACGCGAGGGCAAGAAGGCCGACGCGAAGACGAAGGAGGCCGAAGAGGCATCCGCCCGTGCCGTGGCAGCGGCGGAGAAGGCCAAGGAGGCCGCGGAGAAGGCCGCCGCCGAGGCCCAGGCCGCCCAGGACGACGTGGCGAAGGCCGGCAAGGCGGCCCGCAAGGCCGGCGAGGCCGCGAAGGGCGCCGCCGACTCCGCCCGCGTCGCGATCAACGCCTCCCACGCCGCCGTCCAGGCCTCCCGCCGCGCCTCGTACGCCGCCGCGGCCGCGAGCCAGGCGGCGGCGACCGCGGGCTCCGCGGCCGCCCAGGCGTACCGAGCCGCCATCGCCGCCTCCAAGGACGCGACCCAGTCGGGCCTCGCCAAGGACGCGGCCGTCGCCGCCCGCAACGCCGCGGCCCGGGCCCGCAGCGCGGCGGAGGCCGCCACCCACGCCGCCTCCGCCTCGGAGGCATCGGCCGGCGCCGGTGCCGCCGCCGCCTCCGCGGCGCGCAACGCCACCGCGGCCGCGAACGCCTCGTCGGCGGCCGCCGCGGCTTCCGGAGCGGCGCAGGCGGAGGCCGCCGAGGCCAAGCGCCAGGCACAGATCGCCAGCGCCAACGCCACGATCGCCACCAACGCGGCGGGTACCGCACAGGCCCTGGCCAAGGCGGCAGCGGCCGCCGCCCGCGCCGCGCGCGACGCCGCCAACAGCGCGGCCGACCATGCGGAGAAGGCCGCCGTCGCCGCCGACTGGGCCGCGCAGTACGCGGGTCAGGCGGTGGAGTACGCCAACAAGTCCACCGAGTTCGCCAACGAGGCCACACTGGCGGCGAACACGGCGACCGAGGCCGTCCTCAAGGCGGTCGAGGTGGAGAAGGCCGCGCGCGAGGCCGAGTGGCAGCGGCTGGACGAGGACACGCAGCGGGCGCTCGAGGAAGTGCGTCTGCTCGGGGAGATCGAGGCCAGGGAGCGGGCCGAGATCGAACGGAAGCGGACCCAGGCGGAGCAGACCGCCCAGGCCACGAAGGACCTCATCGCCCGGGCCGAGTCGGCCCTCGCGGCGGGGGACGCCACGGGCGCCACCACCCTCGGCCGCCAGGCCGCGCTCGCCATGATGGAGGCCAAGGGCGCCTGGTCCCTGGAGGCGGCACGGTTCGCCCTGGCCGGCACCGAGTCCGAGATCCACGCCTGGATCGAGGTCGACCGGCAGATCGCCCAGCGCCAGGACGACCGCGAGAACGCCCTCTTCATCGCGCGGACCTCCAACCCGGACGTCGCCTTCGCCGCGACCGCGGCGCTGGAGAGCACGGCAGCGGACGCCGTGGCGAAGTTCCTCGGCTCCGGCGCCGTCCAGGCCGCCGCCATGGACAACCGCGTCGCGGTCAACCGTGTGCTGGCCGAGAAGCCCGGCCGTGCGGTGACGGACGCGGCCAACGCGGCCCTGAACGCCGGAACCCCGCAGGCGCTCTACGAGTTCCTCACCGTCGGCCTGGAGAAGGCGCTGCGGCAGGACGACGCGGTGGCGACCGCGGCCCTCCTCCAGACCGGAGGCCGGTACACCAAGGCGCACGCCCAGGTCGCGATGGAGGGCCCGGCGTGGATGCGCCGCACCTTCATCGCGTCGATGCAGTACGAGTCCGCACAGCTCGACTACGACTCCGACACCCACATCGCCGCCATGCAGGGCGCGATCGCGGCGGCCGCGAAGATCGCCCACAAGGCGCAGGAGGACGCCGGCCGCGCCCAGGAGGCGGCTGCGTACGCCCGCAAGGCGGCCGCCGAGGCCGTGCAGTGGGCGGAGAAGGCGCGGCTGTCGGCCGAGAAGGCCGCCGAATCCGCGCAGCAGGCGAACAACCTGGCGAAGGACGCGGAGACGTCGGCCGCGAACGCGCGGCAGTCCGCGGACCAGGCGCTGAGCGCGGCCGCCAACGCCCGTATCGCCGCACGTTCGGCCAACTTCTCGGCCACGCGTGCCATGGAATCGGCGCGCAGTGCCATCGCCTCCGCCAACTCCGCGCAGGCCTCCGCCGCCAACGCCCGCGCGGCGGAGTGGCAGGCCAACCAGAACCGGGACACCGCGGCCGCCGCCGCCAGCGATGCCCGCCGCATCGAGGGGGAGAAGTTCCGGGCCGAGGCCGCTGCGAAGGCCAGGCTGGCGGCCGAAGAGGCGCAGGCGGCCAAGCAGTCCGGCAAGAACCAGTGCGACGTCGCCGACTACGACACCGTCAAGAGCGGACCGGAGCCGGGCAGCGCGAAGTGGTGGGCCAACTACACCCACCAGGCCGCCGTCGTTGCCGGGTTCGCGGGCGTCGGGGTGGGGCTCGTCGGCATCGGCGTCGGCCTGTTCTTCCCTCCCGCCGGCGCCGTCATCATCGCGGCAGGCTTCGGGATCGGGGTCGGTGCGGCGATCCTCGACGCGACCAGCGCGGTGTTCTACGGGGTCGGCTACGGCTGGAACAGCAAGGAGTTCAAGAAGCAGGCCGCGATCGCGGGCCTGAGCGCCCTCTTCCTGGGCCAGTCCCGGTGGATCAGCACCGGCGCCCACGCGGCGAAGAAGGGCGCGCACGCCCTCCAGGAGCTGTCCTCGGTCGCGCAGGAGGCGGTGTCGCCGATCGTCAGCTGGCTGAGCGGAAAGAAGAAGAAGCACTGACGCGTCCGCCCGGACGCAAGGGAAGGCGCCTGGCAGGCACGAGCCTGTTCAGGCGCCTTCTCGCGAACGCGGCGTCCGGAGCACCCTGACGTGCTCAGCCCTCCAGCTCCGCGAGCGCCTGCGTCAGCCACTCCACCCAGAAGCGCTCCAGGTCGATCCCGCCCCGCAGGACGAGATGGCGCAGCCGGTCCGGTTCGGTCTCGCGGCGCGCGGGCGGGAAGTCCCGTACCTCGATCGCCCGGTACTCGTCCAACTGCCGCTGGTGCAGATCGAGATGGCGGCGCAACTCCTCGCGCATGCCCGGTGCCCCGACCACCGCCGCCGCCCGCATCCGCAGCAGAAGGGCGGAGCGCAGCGGCTTCGGGTCCTCGGTGCGGGCCACCCAGACGGCCAGCTCCGTGCGACCCGCGGCCAGCACTTCGTACTCCTTCTTCTGGCCGCGCGCCGGCACCGGAGCGGGCAGGGCGCGGATGTGCCCCGCCTGCTCCAGCTTGCCCAGTTCGCGGTAGATCTGCTGGTGCGTGGCGGACCAGAAGTAGCCGATCGAGCGGTCGAAGCGGCGCGTCAGTTCGAGGCCCGAGGACGGCTTCTCGAGCAGCGCCGTGAGGATCGCGTGCGGGAGGGACATGCACGCATCCTAGGTTCGGGCCGTCGGCGCGATCACAGGGTGGCGGCGAGCCGCGTGCCCTGGTCGATCGCGCGCTTGGCGTCCAGTTCGGCGGCCACGTCCGCCCCGCCGATGAGGTGCGGCGTACGGCCCGCGGCGACCAGCTCCTCGTAGAGACCGCGGCGCGGCTCCTGGCCGGTGCACAGGACCACGGTGTCGACCGGGACGACCTGCGGCTCGCCGTCGACGGTGAGGTGCAGGCCCTCGTCGTCGATCCGCTCGTACGCCACGCCCGCGACCATCGTGACGCCCCGGTGCTTCATCTCCGCGCGGTGGATCCAGCCGGTCGTCTTGCCGAGACCGGCGCCGACCTTGGAGGTCTTGCGCTGGAGCAGGTGGACCTGGCGCGGCGGCCGTGGCCGCTCGGGGGCGCGCAGCCCGCCCCGGCCCTCGTACGAGGTGTCGACACCCCACTGCTTGAAGTACGTCTCGGGGTCCTGGCTCGCGCCCTCGCCGCCGTCCGTGAGGTACTCGGCGACGTCGAAGCCGATGCCGCCCGCGCCCAGGATCGCGACGCGCTCGCCGACGGGCGCGCCGTCGCGCAGGACGTCGAGGTAGCTGACTACGCTCGGGTGGTCGACGCCCTCGATCTCCGGGGTGCGCGGCGTGACGCCGGTCGCGACGACGATCTCGTCGTACCCGTTCAAGTCACCGGCCGAGACTGGGGTGTTCAGCCGGACCTCGACCCCGCGCGCGTCCAGCTGGACGCGGTAGTAGCGGAGCGTCTCGTCGAACTCCTCCTTGCCCGGTACGCGCTTGGCGATGTTCAGCTGGCCGCCGATCTCGTCCGCCGCGTCGAACAGGGTGACGGAGTGGCCGCGTTCGGCGGCGGAGACGGAGAAGGCGAGACCGGCCGGGCCCGCGCCGACGACGGCGATCCGCTTGGCGAGCCGGGTGGGGGAGAGGACTAGTTCGGTCTCGTGGCAGGCGCGCGGGTTCACCAGACAGGAGGTGATCTTCAGGCTGAAGGTGTGGTCCAGGCAGGCCTGGTTGCAGCCGATGCAGGTGTTGATGGTGTCGGAGCGGTCCGCGGCGGCCTTGGCGACGAAGTCGGGGTCGGCCAGGAAGGGGCGGGCCATGGAGACGATGTCGGCGCGGCCCTCGGCGAGGATCCGCTCGGCGACCTCGGGGGTGTTGATGCGGTTGCTGGTGACGAGCGGGATGCTCACCGAGCCCATCAGCTTCTGGGTGACCCAGGTGTACGCGCCGCGCGGGACGGAGGTCGCGATGGTCGGGATCCGGGCCTCGTGCCAGCCGATGCCGGTGTTGATGATGGTCGCGCCGGCGGCCTCGATCTCCTTGGCGAGGGAGACGACCTCCTCCAGCGTCGAACCGCCCGGGACCAGGTCCAGCATCGAGAGCCGGTAGATGACGATGAATTCCTCGCCGACCTGCTCGCGGATCCGGCGGACGATCTCCAGCGGGAAGCGCACCCGGTTCGCGTAGCTGCCGCCCCAGCGGTCGGTGCGCTGGTTGGTGGCGGAGGCGATGAACTCGTTGATGAGGTAACCCTCGGAGCCCATGACCTCGACACCGTCGTACCCGGCCTCCTTGGCGAGCTCGGCGCAGCGGGCGTAGTCCTCGACCGTCCGCTCGACCTCGGCGTCGGTCAGCTCGTTGGGTACGAAGGGGCTGATCGGCGCCTGGATCGCGCTCGGCGCGACGAGCCCGGGGTGGTACGCGTACCGGCCGAAGTGCAGGATCTGCATCGCGATCCGCCCGCCCTCGGCGTGCACGGCGTCGGTGATGAGCCGGTGCTCGGCGACCTCCTCGTCGGTGGTCAGCTTGGCGCCGCCGTCCCACGGCCGGCCGGCCTCGTTGGGCGCGATGCCACCGGTCACGATGAGCCCGACGCCACCGCGGGCGCGCTCGGCGTAGAAGGCGGCCATGCGCGCGAACCCGTTCTCGGTCTCTTCGAGACCGACGTGCATGGAACCCATGAGCACCCGGTTGGGCAGGGTGGTGAACCCGAGGTCGAGCGGGCTCAGCAGATGCGGGTACGGGGTCGGGGTCGGGGTCGCGTTCATGGGGGCGCCTCCTCGCGCAGGGTGGTCACCCTTGTTGTAGGCGACCCCGACCCTGTTATGCAACTAGTTGCAGAAGGCTGGTCACGTGATCTGCGCTACTACTCGGTAACCGCCCTGCGCGATGACCGGGGCATTCGGAGCTCTCCCCGGTATCCGCTCCACTCGGCATCCGCCCTCCTCGGTATCCGCGTACCGGCCGGTATCCGCGCTACTCGGTCACCGCCGTCCCCGCCCACACCGCGAGCTCCTCCGCCGTGCGCGGACCGGGCGCGTCCGGGGCGAGCAGGCCGTGGGCGCGGAGGAGGCGGGTGACCGCCATGCCCCATGGGCGGCGCAGGCGGGCCGCGTCCAGGAGCGCGTCGTCGGCGAGCAGCGTCTCGATGGGGCCCGTCCGCAGGCCCTCCGGGGTGAGGACCGCGGCCTCGTCGGCCCAGCGCAGCGCCAGGTCGACGTCGTGGGTCGCCATCACCAGCGTCGTACCGGCGTCGCGCAGCCGGCCGAGCACCTCCAGGAGCCGCTCCTGCCCGTGCGGATCGAGCCCGGCGGTCGGCTCGTCCATGATGAGGACCCGGGGGCGCATCGCCACGGCGCCCGCGATCGCCGCCCGCTTCCGCTGCCCGTACGAGAGCAGATGCGTCGGCCGGTCCTCAAGGGCGGCGATGTCCAGCGCCTCCAGGGCCTCGCGCACCCGGAGCCGTACCTCCTCCTCCGGAAGCCCCAGGTTCATCGGCCCGAACGACACGTCCTGCCCGACCGAGGCCGCGAAGAGCTGGTCGTCCGGGTCCTGGACCACCAGCTGCACGGTCGTCCGCAGCCGCGTCAGCCCCTTCCGGTCGTACGACACCTCCGTACCGTCGAGCCGGAGCGCCCCGCCGCCGCAGCGCAGGCCGCCGCTCAGGAGCCGCAGCAGCGTCGTCTTGCCGCCGCCGTTGCGGCCGAGCAGCGCGAGCGCCCGGCCCTCCGGCACGGCGAAGTCGACGCCGTCGAGGACGACCGGGCCGTCCTCGTAGGCGAACGTGGCCTTCACCAGTTCCACGACAGGGGGTGCGGGGCTCACGGCAGGGACCTTTCCAGTACGAGAGTGAGGGCGACGAGCCCGGTGAGCAGGCCGGCCGTCGAGGCGAGGAAGCGGCCCGAGACCGCGGCCTCGGGCACCAGGACGCGCAGCGTCCCGTCGTAGCCGCGTCCGGCGAGCCCGGTCTGCAGCCGCTGCGCCCGGTCGAAGGCGCGGACGAACGCCGTCGCGCCGAGCCCGGCGAGCGAACGCCAGGTCGCCGCCCGGGTCGTCAGCCCGAGGCGGGCCGCCTGCGCCTGTCGGATCTTGGATATGGAATCCAAAAGGAGAAAGCTGATCCGGTACATCACCAGCGCCACGTCCACCACGGGCGCCGGCACCCCGGCCCGTACAAGCCGGGGCAGCAGGTCCGAGACGGGCGTCGTGAAGGCGAACAGCAGGACGCCCAGAGACGCCGACGAGGTCCGCAGCAGCAGCTCACCGGCGCGGACCGGACCGTCGTGCGCGAACACGACGAGCCCCCGCGCCCCGCCCACCTCGAACAGGAGCGGGATCGCCCCCGTCACGCAGAAGCCCAACGGGATGCGGAACGCGCGCCACAGCTGACGCCCCGGCACCCCCGCGGGGCCGAGGAGGACGGCGAGGGTGGCCGCCGCGACCAGGACGGCACCCGGCCACGGCGGCAGACAGACCGCGCACAGTGTCAGGCCGAAGCCGAGGACGGCTTTCTCGCACGGGTGACGGCGGCGCCAGCGACTGCTGTGCGCCGCCGCGTCGATCGGCAGCACCGGCGGCGGTTACGCGTCGCCGGACGCTGCCGAGCCGGACGCCGCCCCCGACCGCAGCGCCTTCGCCTCGGCGCGGGCCTCGCCCTGCTTACGGCCCCGGTGCACGCCGAAGTAGTACGCCAGCACACCGGCGCCGAGCGCGGCCTGAAGGGAGAACAGCGCCGACTCGATCTCGCCGGAGGGGGGCTCGTAGAGCGGGCTGAACCACGGCTCGTAGTCGGGAGCGATCTCCGTGATCGCCGCCTCCGCCTCGCCGTCCGCGCCCGCGAACGGCTCCTCCTTGTGGTCGCCGAGGCCCAGGACCAGCGGGAGCACCGCAAGGGCCGCGACGACGAGCAGGAGCAGGGAGTTGATCTTCGCGTTCCGGCTCATCAGGCGCTCGCCTCCGCGTTCTCGTTCTTCTTCCGGGACGGGAGCAGGACCCCGAGCCGGGTCAGGTCCGCCTTGCTGGACTGCGTGAGCAGCCGCATCACGAGGACCGTGAGCAGACCCTCGCTGACGGCGAGCGGCAGCTGCGTGACCGCGAAGATGGAACCGAACTTGGCGAGCGCCCCGACCACACCGCTGCCCGGGTCGGGGAAGGCCAGCGCGAGCTGGACGCTGGTCACGCAGTACGTCGACAGGTCCGCGACGAACGCGCCGAAGAACACGCTCACCATGAGCGGGACGTCGAACCGGCGCAGCAGCCAGTACGTACCGAATCCGGCCCATGGCCCGACGATCGCCATCGAGAACACGTTGGCGCCGAGCGTGGTGAGCCCGCCGTGCGCGAGCAGCAGCGCCTGGAACAACAGGGTGATCGTGCCCAGGACCGCCATCACCGGCGGACGGAACAGGATGGCGCCCAGGCCCGTGCCGGTCGGGTGCGAGCAACTGCCCGTGACCGACGGGATCTTGAGCGCGGACAGGACGAACGTGAACGCGCCGGACGCGCCGAGCAGCAGAGTGGACTCGGGGTTGGCCTTGACCTCACGGGTCAGCGCGCGGACGCCGTGGACGACGAAGGGAGCGGACGCGACGCCCCAGGCGGCCGCGTGCAACGGGGGTAGATACCCCTCGGCTATATGCATGGTTGGGAGACCCTCTCCAGCACCTCGTGGATGGACAACGCACCTTGGCCGGTCTCCTGGCTGACGGGTCATGCCGCCGCGGCTCCGCCTTCCCACACCGCCGCGGTCTCCCGCAGTGGTCCAGTGGCTTCCCCGGAGGGATGGAGCCGGACTTCCCGATCACAGTGGCGAGGGCCGCACCGGTACCGCACCGGTTTCCCGTACACCAAGGCGCTGTGACATTAGTGGGTTGACCAGGTACATCACAACACGGGTACGCCCCCGGACGGTGTGCGACGGATCTCGCGCGCGCCCCCTCACCCCCTCGTGCCCCTCGCTCACTCCTTCCGGTAGGTGTACGCCTCAGCCGCCGCGGCCGTCACCGCGTCCAGGTCTCCGCCCGCGCTCGCGGTGACGAGCGCGGCGACGGCACCTTCGACGAAGGGCGCGTCCACGAGACGTGCCCCCTCAGGCAGCTCGTCCCCTTCGGCGAGGAGCGCCTTGACGGTCAGGACGGCGCTGCCGAGGTCGACGAGGAGGGCCACGCCGGCACCCTCGTCGACCGCCCGCGCCGCCTCGACGATCCGCTCGGAGCTGGTGCCGAGCCCGCCGTCGGGGGTGCCTCCGGCGGCGGCGACCGGCGCGGTCGCCGCGCCGCCCGCGAGCCCCCGGGCCAGGGCGGCGACGGAGTCGGCCACGGCCGCGCTGTGCGAGACCAGCACGATGCCCACCTGACCGGTCATGCGGCGGCCACCTCCGCGAGCGCGGCGATCAGCAGCGCCGACGACGTTGCCCCGGGGTCCTGATGCCCGACCGACCGCTCACCCAGATAGCTCGCCCGGCCCTTGCGCGCCCGCAGGGGTACGGTCGCGAGGGCGCCGGCCTCGGCCGCGTCCCGGGCGGCGGCGAAGGAGGTGCCGAGCGCCTCGGCGGCGGGCACGAGCGCGTCCAGCATCGTTTTGTCGCCGACCTGGGCCCCGCCGAGTTGACCGACGGCGGCGACCCCGGTGGCCAGCGCCGCCGCAAGGTCCTGCCGCGTCACCGTGCCGGCCTCGCCGAGTGCCTTGCCGGTGCGGCGCAGGAGCGTCCCGTACAGCGGCCCGGACGCCCCGCCCACGGTGGAGATCAACTGCCGCCCGGCGAGGACGAGTACGGCCCCCGGCGTGGCGGGCGGCTCCTTGTCCAGCACCTCCGTGACGGCGGCGAAACCCCGCTTCAGATTGGCACCGTGGTCCGCGTCCCCGATCGCCGAGTCGAGCTCGGTGAGCCGATCGGCCTCCCGGTGGACGGCGGCAGCGGCGGCGCCCAGCCACCGCCGGAAGAATTCGGCATCGAACTGTTCGAGCGTGTCCATTTCCGCCCTCACCGACCCCACCGCAGGGCGGCCGTCTGCACGGGCGCGTCCCAGAGCCGCAGCAGCTCCTCGTCGGCCTCGCAGAGGGTCACGGAGCAGCCGGCCATGTCGAGCGAGGTCACGTAGTTCCCGACGAGCGTGCGGGCGATGGGCACCCCGCGCTCGGCAAGGACGCGCTGCACCTCGGCGTTGAACCCGTACAGTTCGAGCAGCGGCGTGGCCCCCATCCCGTTCACCAGGGCGAGGACGGGACCGGACGGCCGCAGGTCCTCCAGTACGGCGTCGACGGCGAAGTCGGCGATCTCGCGCGAGGTCATCATCGCGCGCCGCTCCCGCCCGGGCTCGCCATGAATCCCGATGCCCAACTCCAGCTCCCCCTCAGGCAGTTCAAAGGTGGGACTGCCCTTCGCGGGAGTAGTGCAGGCACTCAAGGCCACGCCGAAACTCCGCGACCGCTCGTTCACCCGCCGCGCGATCGCCTCGACCCGCTCCAGAGGCGCCCCCTCCTCGGTGGCGGCCCCGGCGATCTTCTCCACGAAGAGCGTCGCCCCGGTGCCGCGCCGCCCGGCGGTGTACAGACTGTCGGTCACGGCCACGTCGTCGTCGACGAGCACCTTCGCGATCTGGATGCCCTCGTCCTCGGCGAGCTCGGCGGCCATGTCGAAGTTGAGGACGTCGCCGGTGTAGTTCTTGACGACGAACAACACCCCGGCTCCACTGTCGACCGCGGCGGCGGCCCGCACCATCTGATCGGGCACGGGCGAGGTGAACACCTCCCCAGGACACGCGGCCGCCAACATCCCGGGCCCCACAAACCCCCCATGCAACGGCTCATGCCCGGACCCACCCCCGGAAACCAGCCCCACCTTCCCGTCGACGGGCGCGTCCCGCCGCAGCACGACCCGGTTCTCCACATCGACACGGAGCTCAGGATGCGCGGCGGCCATACCCCGCAGCGCATCGGAGACGACGGTCTCAGGGACGTTGATCAGCATCCTCACGGATACCTCCTGGTGAGACTAGCAGGCACGCTGCTGGGTAGGGTCTTTGCAGGTCAGGGCAGGTGAGGTGAGTTGTGGATCTTGTCGGTTCATGGCCTGGAGGGGCGGCCCTGAGCGGTACTGATGCTGACTTTCCTGACGATAAATCAGCCGGGGGTCGGGTGGACGCGTTTTGCATGTGCGCAGCATGGCGAAATTATCGACGCCCGATCGTGCACGGACACGGGTGTGGACGTGGCCGGGGGTGTCGGCGTTCAGTGGCATGGTGGGAAGGGGGCGGCGCCTGCCGATGGCGGGGGCAACCCGGACGGAATGACTCTCGTGCAGGTGGGGGCGATGAGGCGATCTTCAAGTCCAAGATCTAGCATTTGGACGTCTGTGCAGGTCAGGGGCATGATATGGGCCCCTCGGGTCAGCAAATGGTCAGCATGCGTCGCAGCCCTGTCTCCGCTTGCCGACCCTCCGCCCTCTGCGCAGCGCCTGTGCATGGTTCATCGCTCCCGGGGCCGCGGTGATCGCCACGGCCCCCGGATCGGCTTCGCTGGGCCCTCGGCGGGCCGGGCCCGCCCTGATCCGTCCCCGTCAGCCGAGGGGACGGCGGCGGATCGTCGGCTCGCGCAGGGACGGCGGGGCGTAGCCCGCGTCCTGGGACGACAGGGTGGTGCCCGGGGGAACGATCTTGTCGATCTCGTCCAGGACGTCCGCCGGCAGAGGCCTGTCGGCCGCGCTGAGCTGGGACTCCAGCTGCTCCAGGGTGCGCGGGCCGATGATCGGGGCGGTGACCGCCGGGTGGGCGAGGACGAAGCCGAGGGCCAGTTCGATCAGGGTGAGGCCCGACTGCTCGGCCAGGATCGCGAGCGACTCGACCGCCTCCAGCTTGGCCGCGTTCTCCGCACCGCCGATCTCGAAGCGGCCCGGCTGGCGGGCCGCCCGGCTCGACTCGGGCTGCGGCCCGCCCGCCCGGTAGCGGCCGGTCAGCCAGCCGCCGGCCAGCGGGCTCCAGGGGATCACCGCCAAGCCGTACCGCTGGGCCACCGGCAGCACCTCTGCCTCCACGCCGCGCGCCAGGATCGAGTACGGCGGCTGCTCGGCCACCACCCGCTCACGGCCCCGCCTCTCCGCGATCCACTGCCCCTCGACGATCGACGACGGAGGGAACGTGGACGTGCCGAGGTAGCGGACCTTGCCCTGGCGGACCAGATCGGTCAGTGCGCCGAGCGTCTCGTCGAAGTCCGTGTCCTCCTCCGGCCGGTGCACCTGGTAGAGGTCGATGTGGTCGGTGCCGAGACGCCGCAGGCTGTCCTCGACGGCACGGTGGATCCACCGGCGCGAGTTGCCGAACCGGTTGACGTCGTCTCCCATGCGGCCGTGGAACTTGGTGGCCAGGAAGACGTCGTCCCGGCGATCGGCGAGGGCCTTGCCGACGATCACCTCCGACTCGCCCTGGGAGTACACGTCCGCCGTGTCGACGATGTTGATCCCGGCGTCCAGGGCGCGGTGGATGACGCGGACCCCGTCCTCGTGGTCCGGGTTGCCCCGGGCGCCGAAGTTCATCGCGCCGAGGGCGAGGGCGCTCACCTGCACGCCGGTGCGGCCGAAGGGCCGGTACGGGATGGTCATGACGTTCCTTCCGTGGGGACAGCCGCCGGGATGGGTGTGGGGGCGGCTGTGGGAATGGGTGTGGGGGCTGCCGGGGCCGTGGAGGCGGGCCCTCGTCCGGGTGTCGTCCCGGATGCCGCGATCCGGTCGACGCTCGCCGCCCCGCCGGCGGCGCGGAACGCGTCCCAAAGCCTTCGGTACGGGCCGTGCGCCGCGAGCAGTTCGTGAGGGGTGCCGGCCTCGGCGACCGTGCCGTCCCGCAGCACGATCACCCGGTCCGCGCGGGCGGCGGTGGTCAGCCGGTGGGCCACGACGAGCGTGGTGCGCCGCCGGGTGAGCGCCGCTGTCGCCGCGGCCACCCGGCGTTCGCCGGCCAGGTCGAGCGAGGCGGTGGCCTCGTCGAGCAACAGGACGTCCGGGTCGACGAGTTCGGCCCGGGCCAGCGCCAGCAGCTGCCGCTGGCCCGCGGACAGGCCCCGGCCGCGCTCACCGACCGCGGTCAGATAGCCGTGCGGCAGCCCGGCCACCATCGCGTGCGCGCCGACCGCCCGCGCCGCGGCCTCCACCTCCGCGTCGGTGGCGTCGGGACGGCCGTAAGCGATCGCGTCCCGCACGGTCGTGCCCAGCAGGTACGTCTCCTGCGGGACGACCCCGAGCCGGCGCCGGTACCCCGCCGGATCCAGGGCGCGCAGGTCGGTGCCGTCGATCCGTACGGTCCCGGCGGTCGGGTCGTAGAAGCGGGCGACGAGCTTGACGATCGTCGACTTGCCCGCGCCGGTCGTCCCGACCAGGGCCACCGTCTCCCCGGCGGCGACCCGCAGGCTGACCTCGTGGAGTACCTCACGCCCGCCGTCCCGGTAGCCGAACGACACCCGGTCGAACTCGATCTCGCCGCGCAGCTCGCGCACCGGCACCGGGCGCTCGGCGACCGGTGTGCCGACCGGCTCGCGCATCAGCGTGCGCAGCCGGCCGAGGCCCACGACCGCCTGCTGGTAGCCGTCGAACGCCTGGGACAGCTGCTGGATCGGCGAGAAGAACAACTCGACGTAGAGCAGGAACGCGATCAGGGCACCGGCGGTGAGCCGGCCGTCACGCACCTGCCCGGCGCCGATCACCAGGACCATGGCGGTCGCCGCGGTGCTGAGGAACTCGACGAACGGGAAGAACGTCGCCATCAGCCGCTGCGCCCGCAGCCTGGAGTCGCGGAACGCCCAGGCCAGACGGGCGAAGTCGCGGGCGTTGCGCGCCTCGCGGCCGAAGGCCTGGGTGACCCGGATCAGGGGCACGTTCTCCTGGAGGGAGGCGTTGACCGCGCTGACCCGCTCCCGCGCGTCGAGGTAGGCGGGCAGCGATCGCGCCCGGAACACCGCCGTGGCGGCGACGAGGACCGGCAGGGCGAGGAGCAGGGTGACGGCGAGCTCCGCGTCGATGACGAGCAGGGCGACGAGCACACCGAGCATCGTCAGCAGGGAGACCACGAAGGTCACCAGACCCGTCTGCAGGAACGCCGACAGCGCGTCCACGTCCGTGGTCATCCGGGTCATGATCCGGCCGCCCTGCTCGCGCTCGTAGTAGTCCAGACCGAGCCGCTGCAACTGGGCATACGTCCGCACCCGCAGCGTGTGCAGCAGACGCTCGCCGGTGCGGCCGGTCACCCGCACCTGGGCGACGTTCACCAGCCAGCCGAGCAGCACGACCACCGCCGCGACGGCCGAGGTCGCCAGCAGCACCGCCGGTGCGGACCGGCTGACGCCGCCGTCGACGCCGTGCCGCACCAGGACCGGTACGGCGAGCTGCGCGAGTGCGTCCGCGCCGACCAGCGCGAGACCGCCGAGCAGCGGCAGCCGGAAGGGCCGTACGAGCGTGCGCAGTCCGAAGTCCGGGTCCCAGGCGCGGGCCTGCTCGGGCGAGACCTTCGGATCCACGTCCACGCGCGGCAACGCCGCCAGTCGCTCCCGGAGTTCCTCGCCGGCCGGGGCCCCACCGAGCAGCCCTCCGCCCGGCCCCGCGCGGCCCGGCCCGGATGTCGCGGCGGCCTGCGCGTAGACGGCGGCGACCCGCGCCCCGACGTCCGGGCCGGCCGACGGGGCGTCCGGGGCGGGGCGCCACAGCTCCTCGGTGACACCGCGCGGCCGCGGCGGCTCTGCGGCCGACGCCTCGTCCACGCCGAGTTCGCCGGGCTGCTCATCGGGAGACAGCAGCGACCGGTACAGCGCGCTGCGCTCCCGGAGTTCGTCGGGCGTGCCGATGTCGACGACCCGGCCGCGGTCCAGGACGGCGACCCGGTCGGCCAGTTCGAGGGTGGACGCCCGGTGGGCGATGACCAACGTGGTGCGCTGCCGCGCCACTTGCTGCAGACCGGCGTGGATGGCCGCCTCGACCTGGGCGTCGATGGCGGAGGTCGCGTCGTCCAGCACCAGGACGGCAGGGTCGGGCAGGATCGCCCGGGCCAGGGCGATGCGCTGGCGCTGCCCGCCGGACAGGGTGAGGCCCTGCTCGCCGATCACGGTGTCGTAGCCGTCCGGCAGGGCGCTGACGAACGCGTCGGCCTGCGCCAGCCGCGCCGCGCGGCGGATCTCCGCCGACCCGGCGTCGGGACGCCCGTAGGCGATGTTCGCCGCGATGGTGCCGGACAGCAGATGCGGCTCCTCGAAGACGAAGCCGATCCGGGCACGCAGTTCGGCGAGCCGCAGTCCGCGGACGTCGACGCCGCCGACCCGTACCGTCCCGGCGGCCGGGTCGAAGAACCGGGGCAGCAGCGCCGCCGCCGTGGACTTGCCCGACCCGGCCACGCCGACCAGGGCCAGCGTCTCCCCGGGTTCCACCCTCAGGGTGAACCCGTCGAGCAACGGGGCGGCCGTGGCGTCATGGCCGAACACCACACCGTCCCACTCCAGGGCCGGCGCCCCGTCCGGCACGGCGACGGCGTCCGGGGCGTCGGTGATCTCGGGAGCCGTGTCGACGATGTCGAGGACCCGCTCCACCCCGGCGCGTGCCTGCGGCCAGACGGTGAGCAGCATGGCCACCTGGCGTACGGGCGTCACGAACGAGCCGAGATAGGCGTTGAACGCGACGAAGGTGCCCAGGGAGATGCTGCCGTGCAGCGCCAGCCAGCCGCCCAGCGCGAGCACGGCGACCTGCCCGAGGGCCGGCACGGCCTGTAGCGCCGGGTTGTACCTGCTGGTGAGCCGGGCGACCCGGAACCGCGAGAAGAACAGCCCGCGCGACCGCCGCTCCAGCTCCGCCAGTTCACGCTCCTCCTGTCCGAACCCCTTGACCACGCGGACGCCCGCGACCGCCGCCTCCACGGTCGACGCGACCTCGGCCGCCTCCTGCTGCGCGTGCCAGTTGGCGGGGAACAGGTGGCGGCGGCTGCGGTACGCGATCAGCCACAGCACCGGGCCGACGACGAGGGCGACCAGGGTCAACAGCGGCGTCAGCGTGAACATCAGCGCCACCGACAGGGCGAACATCAGCGCGTTGCCGAACATGTTCGGCAGGAACTGCAGCAGCATCTGGACGAGCGTCACGTCGGAGACGGCCCGGCTGACGACCTGGCCGGTGTGCAGCTCGTCCTGCTGGCGGCCGCCGAGCCGCAGCAGCGCGGCGAAGGTGTCGTTGCGCAGCGCGTACTGCACTCCGAGGGACACCCGGCCGGAGCAGTACCGGCGCAGGAAGCTCGCCCCGAATCGCAGCGCGCCGAGACCGAGTAGCAGCACCACCCAGGGGGTCAGCGCGGCCGAGGGTGACGCCACCCCGTCCACGACATGGCGCAGGACCAGCGGCAGTACGGCCGTGGCCACCGCGGCGACGAGCGCGGCGCCGTACGCCCAGGCCAGGTCGGAGCGGTGGGCCAGGCAGTACCGGACCAGCCGGCGCACCCAGCCCGCGCCGACCGGCCCGGGTGGCGCCGGGGACGTACGGTCCGGGGTGCGACAAGGTGCGATCGTCACGCGGACGCCCCGAGGGCCTGCGGGGTCGCGAGCGAGTCCGCGGGGCGGGGCAGTCCGTAGTGGTCGCGCAGCGTGCTGCCGGTGTACTCGGTGCGGAACCTGCCGCGCTCCTGGAGGATCGGCACCACCTTGTCGACGAAGGCCTCCAGACCGGACGGCAGGACCGGCGGCATGATGTTGAACCCGTCCGCGGCGTCACCGTCGAACCACTCCTCGATGGCGTCGGCCACCTGCACCGGCGTGCCGGTGAACGTGCGGTGCCCCCGGCCGCCGCCGAGCCGGCCGATCAGCTGACGTACAGTCAGTCGCTCCCTCCGGGCCAGCTCCACGATCAGCGTGTACCGGCTCTTGGACCCTTCGATCTCGTCCTCGGACGGCAGGTCGTCCGGCAGCGGTCCGTCCAGGTCCAGCGCGTCCGGGTCGATGCGGAACAGCCGGGCGAGCTGCCGCTTGGCGAACTCCGGGCTGATCAGCCGGTCCAGCTCGCGGTCCAGCTCCTCCGCCTCCGCCTCGCTGTCACCGATGACCGGCACGATCCCGGGCAGGATCTTGATGGCCCCGGGATCGCGGCCGTGCGCCACGGCCCGCTTCTTCAGGTCGACGTAGAACGCCTGTGCCTCTTCGAGGGTCTGCTGCGCGGTGAAGACCGCCTCCGCCCACCGCGCGGCGAACGCCTTGCCGTCCTCCGACGAACCGGCCTGCACGAGCAGCGGGTGACCCTGCGGCGAGCGGGGCACGTTCAGCGGTCCGGCGACCCGGAAGAACCGCCCGGCGTGATCGATCCCGCGGACCTTCGCGGAGTCGGCGTGGACGCCGGTGTCCTTGTCGGCCACGATCGCGTCGTCCGTCCAGCTGTCCCACAGCCTGGTGGACACCTCGAGGAACTCGTCGGCGCGCTCGTACCGCTCCTTGTGCAGGGGTGTGTCGTCCAGGCCGAAGTTGCGGGCCGCGTCCGCTCCTGCGGTCGTGACGATGTTCCATCCGGCCCGCCCGCCGGACACGTGGTCGAGGGAGGCGAACCGGCGGGCCAGGTTGTACGGCTCGTTGTACGACGTCGAGGCGGTCGCGATCAGACCGATGTGCTCGGTCACCCCGGCGAGCGCCGTCAGCAGCACCGTCGGTTCAAGCCGCCCGCCGGGCCGGCGGGCGGGATCGCCCATCAGGCCCGGGCTGTCGGCGAGGAACAGCGAGTCCAGTCTGCCCCGTTCGGCGATCCGGGCGAGGTTGCGGTAGTGCTCGACGTCCCAGGAGGCGTACGGGTCCGACTCCGGCAGCCGCCAGGCGGCCTCGTGGTGGCCGACGCCCATCAGGAAGGCGTTCAGATGGAGCTTCTCGGCGCGCTTGCTCATGACGGTTCCCTCGTGTCCTTCGTACGGTCGTCGGGGAGGGCGCCCAGCGCGCCCAGCAGGGTGGTGCGGTGCCGCTGGAACAGCGGGTCGCCCGGGTCGCGTTCGGCCGGCAGGTCGATGCGCAGGTCCAGGACGAAGTCGCCGTCGTCGAGGACCAGCACCCGGTTGGCGAGGGTCACCGCCTCGTCGACGTCGTGGGTCACCAGCAGCACGGCCGGCCGGTGCCGCTCGTACAGTCGGCGCAGCAGCCGGTGCATCCGGATACGGGTCAGTGCGTCGAGGGAGCCGAACGGCTCGTCGGCGAGCAGCAGTTCGGGCTCGCTCACCAGCGACCGGGCCAGCGCGGCCCGCTGCTGCTCGCCGCCGGACAGCTCGTGCGGCCAGGCCGACGCCCGGCCGCCCAGGCTGACCTCGTCGAGGGCGGCACGGCCGCGCTCCTTGGCGTCGTCGCCGGGCAGACCGAGCACCACGTTGTCGAGGATCCTCAGCCACGGCAGCAGCCGCGAGTCCTGGAAGACCAGTGAGACCCGCCGCGGCACCAGGATCTCGCCCGTGCCGACGGTGGTGTGGTCCAGTCCCGCCACCGCGCGCAGCAGGGTGCTCTTGCCCGAGCCGCTGCGTCCGAGGAGCGCCGTGAACTCGCCGCGGGCGAGGGTCAGATCGACGTTCCGGAGCACCTGGCGGTCACCGAAGGACCGGGTGAGGCCGTTGACGCGGACGGCGGCGGAGTCCACCGTCTCGGCGATCGGGCCGCCGTCGCTCAGGCGGTGATCGTACGTCGCCACGACAGCACCCTCCCCTCCACCAGGCGGACAAGGGCGTCGGAGGCGAAGCCGAAGGTGCCGTACAGCACCAGACCGACGAGGATGATCCCGGACTGGGCGTACTGCTGGGCCTGGAACATCATGTAGCCGATGCCCGACGTGGCGTTGATCTGCTCGACCACGATCAGACCGAGCCAGGCCGCGGTCACCGCCAGCCGCAGCCCCGTGAAGAAGCCCGGGAGCGCGGCCGGCAGCACGACCTTGCGCAGGAACAGCCAGCGTGACAGCCGCTGTGCCTCGGCGAGTTCGACGTAGCGGGCGTCGATGGAGACCAGCGCGGCGTGGGTGTTGATGTAGATGCCGACGGTCACACCGAGCGCGATGACGACCACCTTCATCGTCTCGCCGATGCCCAGCCACAGGATCAGCAGCGGAAGCAGCGCGAGGTTGGGGATCGAGCGCTTGACCTGCAGCGTGCCGTCCACGACCGCGTCACCGATGCGAGAGAGCCCGGACGCCAGCGCGAGCACCAGACCGACCGCGACGCCGATGAGCAGACCGAGCAGGGCACGCGACAGCGAGGCCTGCACGCTCTCCTGCAGACGCCCGCTCACCCACAGCTCCTGGGCGGAGGTCACGACCGAGGTGGGCGACGACAGCTTGCGCGGGTCCAGCCAGCCGGCCGCCGAGGCGCCCCACCAGGCGAGGACGAGCAGCAGCGGGCCGAGGAGCCGGCCGAACGGGATCGACTTGCCGCGCCCGAGGCGGCGCTGGATCGCCGGCACCAGACCGGCGGCCGCCGCCGTGCCCGGTGTCGTCGCGTCCGCCGGCGGTGTGGCGGCCGGGGGCGCCGAGGACGGCGGCTCCTTCTCCGGCCCGGCGGTCACGGTGGCCGTGCCACCGCCCGTTCGGGAGGTCAGATCGAGGTTCATCGGGGCTCCTGAGGTCGGGGGAGGAGGGAGCGGAACGAACTGGCGTGGAAGACGAGGGGGTCCACGTCCCGGTCGAGGCGCAGGTCGTGGACGCGGAGGACGACGATGTCGTGGTCACCGGCCCGGATCTCGTCGTCGACCGAGCTGGTGAACCAGGCGGCGGCGCCGTTCAGCAGCACCGCGCCGTCCTCGTCCGCCTGCCACGAGGCCCCGGCGAAACGCTCGCCGGCCGGACCGGCGAGCCGCCGGCACAGCGCCCCCTGGACCGCGCCGAGCACGCTGACGCCCAGACGGCCGGCGCGGCGCAGCACCGGCCAGGTGCCGGAGGTGTGCGCCATGCAGACGGAGACCAGCGGGGGCGCGAGGGACACGGTCGTGAACGAGCTGGCGGCCAGCCCGACCGGCTCGCCGTCGACCAGGGCGGCGATCGCCGTGACGCCGGTGGGGAACGCGCCGTACACGGCACGCAGGGAGGTGGTGTCGTGCAGGACCGCGGTCATGCGAGAGCCTCCGAGGAGTGGGCGGCGGACAGCCGCCGCAGGGCTGATCCGGCGGGGGGCGCGGCCGGCTCCGTCAGGAGCGGGAGCAGGGCGTCGCCGACGCGGGCGATCTCCTGCCGGTACGGGGTGTCCGACAGCACGAAGTGGGTCACGCCGAGCTCGCGGTACCGGTGCAGCGCGTCGGCGACCTCCCGCGCGGAGCCGACCAGCCAGGTCGTACCGGCGCCGCCGCCTCCGTAGCGGCCGGGGGCCGTGTAGAGGCAGCTGTCCAGGACGTCGCCCCGGTCCGCCAGGTCGAGCAGCCGTCGCTGGCCGGCGGCCGTGCCGCGCCGGAACGCCTCCCGGGCGCGCGGAACCTGCCGCGCCATGCGGCCGACCTTCTCCTCCGCCGCGCGCCACGCGTCTTCGGTGGTGTCCCGTACGAGGGTCGTCACGCGCAGCCCGAACTCCAGCGGCCGGTGGCTGCGCCCGACCTTGTCGGACAGCGTCCGCAGCCGGTCGATGCGTTCGGCCACGCCGTCCAGCGGCTCGCCCCAGAACAGCTGGACGTCGGCCTCCTGCGCGGCGACCCGCTCGGCGGCCGGGCTCGCGCCGCCGAAGTACAGCCGTGGGTGCCGGCCCTCCTCGGCGCGCCAGGGACGCGGCCGGACCGTGGAGTTCTCCACCCGGTAGTACTCTCCCCGGAACGTCACCTCCTCGTCGTTCCACAAGCGGCGCACCAGCCGGAGGAACTCCAGGGTGCGCTCGTAGCGGCGGCCGGGGTCGAACTCACCGTCGCCGTAGGACGCGGCGTGGTCGAGGCCGCTGACGATGTTGACCAGGACCCTGCCTTCGCTGAGCCGGTCGAGGGTGGCCGCGGCGGAGGCGAAGTTCGCCGGGTGCCAGTAGCCGGGCCGGATGGCGATGAGCGGCTTGAACGTCGTCGTACGGGCGGCGAGGGAGGCCGCGACGGTGAAGGTGTCCGGACGGCCCCAGCCGGTGCCGAGGAGCGCCCCGGCCCAGCCGTGGTCCTCGACGGCGCGGGCCAGCTCGGTGGAGTGGTCCAGCGTGCCCCAGCCCTCGACGGTGTCGTCGCCGCGATGCCCGGGCTCGACAGTGTTCGGGATGTACCAGAGGTGTTCGCCCATCTCAGGCCTGCCCTCGGTACGCGGCGGGCGCGGCCTCCGCCGCGACCTTCTCGAACCGCCGGTCGAACAGCACGCTGACGTCGAACTTCTTCACGAAGCCGGCGCCGGACATGAGATCGGCGATCGACTGCTCCCAGGCGATGGAGGAGTCCCAGTTCGTGGGATACAGCGGCTTGCTGCGGGCCTTGACGATCCGTTCGCCGTCCTCGCGGCTGACGCCCTGATCCTTGACGTAGTACGACTCGATCCACTGCTCAGGGTTCTCCCAGGACCAGTTGTTGCCCCGGACCCAGATCGGGATGAACGCCCGGATCGCCGCCGCCTTGCGTTCGTCGGCGAGCACTGACGTGGGCGCCCACAGCAGGCTCAGGAGGTCCTGGACGTCGGTGGGCAGGGTGCGCGCGCCGTCCTTCGCGTACTGCTTCAGGTACTTCGTCAGCGACGGCTCGGTCAGCGGGGCGAGGTCGACCTGGTCGCCCTGGAGCGCGGTCAGGAACTGGGCGCTGGGCAGCGGCACCAGGGTCACGTCCTTGTGGGAGATGCCGTTCTCGTTCAGCCACTTGAGGATCGTGACGCCCTGCGCCTGGCCCTGGGAGAAGGCGATCCGCTTGCCGACGACGTCCTTCGCCGTCCGGATGTCGCTGCCCGGCCGGGTGGTGGGGATGTAGGTGACTGCGGTGTTGTGCGCGATGGCGACGATCTTGGCGTCGAAGCCGATGTCGTGCGCCTGTATCGGCGGCATCCCGGCGTTGCTCGCCAGGTCGACCGCGCCCGCCCGGAAGCCCTGGATGGTCTCGGGGCCGCCGTTGAGCCGGACCCACTCGACGGAGAACGGCAGCGGGCCGAGCGAGGGTTCCGCGACGAGCTGCGCCTGCGTCGTGGCCGTTCCGATCCTGAGGGTGGTCTTCTTGTCGGGCGCGACGGTCGGCAGCGCGCCGAGCTGCGTGGAGCCGGCCTGGTCGGGGGAGGCGCAGCCTGCGAGTGCCAGCAGCGCGCCGCTGCCCAGGGCGAGGAATCCCCGGCGGTTCAAGGGTCTTGAGGTGTGCAGGGACATGGCGATACGGGGGCCTTTCACGTGCCGGCGAGGGAGGGGCCGGCGGAGGAGACCGGCGGAGGGCCGGCGGGGTGGACCGAAGGGCGGAGCGAGGGGGCGGCGGGGCCACCGGCGTCGGCGGCGGCAAGCGGCGGCACGGGCGTCGGCGGCCCCCGGGGGTGTCAGGAGGCGGCGGCGACCCGGTGATCGGCGGTGAACGGGCGCCCGGCGACCGACTCGGACGGGTGTCCGTCCGGTCCGACGGGGACCTCGCCGATCAGGGTGACCCGGTGCAGCCGGCGCTCGACGTCGAGGTGCTCCAGATCGCGCGGGGCGAGGTGCGCGGTGGCCCGGTTGTCCCAGAACGCCACGTGCCCCGGCTCCCAGCGGAAGCGCACCGTGTACTCGGGCCGGGTGATCTCGGCGTACAGCAGGTCCAGGATCCGTCGGCTCTCCGCGGCGGTGACGCCCGCGATGTGGCTGGTGAACCCCGGGTTGACGAACAGCGCGCGCTCCCCGGTCTCCGGGTGCACCCGCACCACGGGGTGTACGGACACGAGCAGGTTGTCGTTGATCCGGCGGGCGTACGCGCCGTCCTCGCCGACCGGCCGGTCGCCGCCGTACCGGTGCTCGGCGCGCAGCGTGTCCACGAACGCCCTGACGGGGGCGGACAGCCCCTCGTACGCGGCGACGAGGTTGGTCCACTGCGTGTCGCCGCCGAACTCCGGGACCGTCTCCGCGCGCAGGATGGACCCGGCGGGCGGGTTCACCGCGGCGGTGACGTCGGTGTGCCAGCCGTCGAAGTAGCTGTACTGGCGCTTGCGGTACTCCGCCCGGAAGTTCTTCCCGTAGCGCTCCTCGAAGCGGCGCGGGTCGATGGTGAAGATCTCCGGGTGGCCCTCCGGCGGGGCGTCGTCGTGCGGATGGGCGTAGGTGAGCTCGCCGAAGTGGCGGGCGAAGGCGATCTGCGAGGCGTGGTCGAGCCGCTGCCCCCGGAAGAAGACGACCTTGTGACGGTGGAGGGCCTGCTTGATCTCGTCGACCGTCTCGACGGCCAGCGGGCCGGCGAGGTCCACGCCGTCGAGGTCGGCGCCGATGTGACCGGCGACGGGACGGACGGTGAGCGTGCTCATGGGGCGAGTCCTTTCGGGCATGACGAACGAGGACGGGTGAGGAAGGCGACCGGGCGCACCGGGACGGTGTCGGGGTACGCGGGGTCACCTGCCGGGCGCGGGCTCACGGATGTGAAGGGCGCCGGCCGGTGTCAGGTACGCGGCGAGGCCGGGAAAGAGGGGTCGCCGCCGGTGCTGCAGCCGGTACTTCAGCCAGAGCTCCAGGCGGTGCTCAGCCGTGCTGGTGCTCAGCCGTGCTGGTGCTCCAGCCGGTGCTCAGCTGGGCTCCGGCCGTGCTTCAGCCGGTGAACCTGCCTGAGCCAGGACGGAGTTCCGCGGAGTCGTACGCCGGGGGGCGGTGCCCAGTGCCCCGGCGCGGCGGTGCGCGCCGGCGGAGAGCCGGTCAGTGGGCGCGACAGCCCAATCCGGCGAAGTGGTGCGCGCGGAAGGCGTTCACGGGGTGCCGGCCTGCGGCTGCCCGGATCGTGGCCCTCTGCTGTGCGTCCATGGGAAGAGTGTGCTGCTCCCGTGCCGGTACGGACAATATTTTCTGGCGGCGCGGAAGAAACCCGCCCCGCCCCACCCGGCTCATCGGGCGCCGCCGCTGGTACGCAGCCCCAACGGGTCCTGGTAGACAGCCGCGAGCACCGGCGCGGTCGCCGCCACCGCGAGGGTGTCCGCGCCGAAGGAGCCGGTCCGCACCTGGTCGCCGCCGCTCGCCAGCTCGCGGGTCAGCTCGTCGAGCAGCCGGGGCAGACGGAGGGTGGCGAACTCGGTCAGCACCAGGTCGTCCGGGCGGATCAGGTCGAGCAGCGGCCGCACCGCGTGCGCGATCAGCCGCAGGCGGGTGCCGATCAGGTCGAGCGCCCGGACGTCGCCCGCGCGGGCGGCACGCACGAGCAACTGCAGATCGGGGTGCGGGATGACGCCCTCGGCGACGGCGCGCCGCGCGACGGCACGGTCGGAGACGGTGACCTGGAGGCAGCCGGTGCGGCCGCACGGGCACGGCTCCGCCGATCCCGGGACGGGCAGGTGGGCGATGCCGCCGGCGCCGTACCGCCGGCCCTTCAGCAGGACGCCGCCGTTGGCGATCGCCGCGTCCACGGCGTTGCCGACGAACAGGTGCACCAGGTCGCCGCCGCGGTTGGCGCCGAACAGCAGCTCGGCCTGGGCCAGCGCCCGGGCGTGGCCTTCCACATGGACCGGCAGTCCCACCGCTCGCTGCAGCGAGCGCCGCAGTGGGATGTCGCGCCAGCCGAGCGCGGAGTTCTCGACCAGGACCCCGGCGTCGGGATCGACCCAGCCGCCGGTGGCCACGCCGAGGCCGAGGACGGAGCGCCCGCCGAGGTGTCTGCGCAGGAAGCCGGGCAGTCGTGCGGCGACGTCTCGGAGGACCGCCCCGTGCTGGGGCTGCCGGGGCACGTGCTCGTACGCGATGACGTTGCCGCGCAGGTCGGTGAGCGAGAACGTGAGCCGCGGGACGGCGATGTGCACGCCCGCCGCGACGTGGTGCGCGGTCTCGATGTCCAGTGGGATGCGGGGGCGTCCCGGCCGAGGCGGCCGGTGCGGCTCGGGCGGCTCACAGACCAGTCCCATCGCGAGCAGCTCGGCTGCGTGCCGTGACACGACGGCCGCGCTCAGGCCCGTCTCCCGGATGATCGCGGTGCGGGCCAGCGGGCCTCCGCGCAGGATGGCCCGCAGGACGGCGGCGTCGGGCTGGTCGGCGGCGGGCTTACCGCCCGGCGTCGCGATGAGCGCTGGTGGCATCGGGATTCCTCGGTCCGGGAGTCGGTCGTACGGTGGCACGGCGGCCTCGGCAACCGAGGGCCGACGGAGGCGGGGCGACAGCTCGACGACCTGATGCCCCGATGCTCGCAAGCCCGAGGGGACCGGTCAACGATCTGGCGTTAAGGCGCAATGACGGTTCTGCGAAGCGCCCCCGGCGGCTTCGCTCTACCTCAGACAGCTCCTGATCGGGGTCGACGGGCCGCGCACCAACCGCGGTCAGGCCCGTTACCGCACCATGGCCAAAGGAGCGCATCCGCCAGGCACGCACAGACCTGCACGCCTGCATCCACTACATTTCCGAACTTGCGGACGAGCCGGCCCTGCTGAAGAGCCTCACACGCGAGCCGATCCATTCCAACACGCTGAAGCCGGCGAAGCTGAAGCACCGCAGAGTCGGGGAATTCCGGGAAGTGCCCCTGCCTCGGTCGGTGCGGGAGGCGATCGAGCGCTACGAGGCCAAGCAGGGCACCACAAAGGACGGGTACCTGCTGCGTGGCCCGGGCGGCCACTTCACCGAGGGCATGGAGCGACGGCGGGTGAAGAGGCTCTCCGCGGACCTTCCGCCGGAGGAGGGTGTCGGGATGTACGGCTTCCGGCACTACTTCGCCTCGAACGCCCTCGGCAACGGCATCCCCATCACCGACGTCGCCGAGTGGATGGGCCACCAGTCCATCGAGGAGACGTACCGGACCTACCGGCATCTGATGCCGGGCAGCATCACCAAGGCCGCCCGGATCCTGGAAGCCGGCCTTTGGGAAGCCGCCTGATTCCTCCACCGCTGAGGAACAGCAGGTTCTTGGTCAGCTGGTAGTACGGGCACGGCATCCTTCTCGCCAGCGGGAACGGTGGTTCGGAACGGCAACGGTGTTCCGCCCCGACCCAGTCGGATTCTCGGCGAGCCCCAAGGGCGAGGCTGAAGCCCAGACGTGGGGCCACGTCCCTCCCGGCGCACGCACCGCCGCCCCTGACTCGTCAGGTCGATCACCGCAAGGCGGGTCAGCTTCCGGGCGGTGTGGCGGGTTTCGTCGTCGCGGGCGAGGCGGCGGATCTGCAGGCGTCGGCCGAAGGCCCGCTCGACGACGCGCGGCGTGGGGTGACCTTCCGCCCCTTCGAAGTGGCGCCGGAACGCCGACCGGCGCTGCCGGGGCTTGTTCGCCACCGGGTCGGCGGTGCTCCGGGGTCCTGCGGTGGTTCCGACCTCGTACCGGTTCCTCGCACCGCGCACGGCGCTGAGGTCCGGTGGCTTCCTGGGCGTCCGCGTCGCGGCGGAGGACCGGAGCGGCAACACCGTGGACACGGCGCTCCCCAGGGCGATTCCGGTCGGGTGACCCCGCGCTGACGACATGACAGTGCCACCGCTCCTTCGGGGCGGTGGCACCGTCGCGCTCCTGGGGAGAACGTGCCGGGGCAGGCCGCCGCCGCGCTCCGGTCCTCGGGCCGGACGGGGCGTCAGGAGAGGGGTCGCTAACGGCGGAGACACGGTCGCGACACGCGGCGGAAACCGGCCGTCCCTAGTTTCTGTCACCCGACAGGTATTCGCAGGAACTCGCCTACGCGACAGGGGACCGCCATGACCGTCACCACCGATCCCGCTCGGCAGGCGCCTCCCTCCCCGGGCGCCGCGGGCGACGGCTCGCTCGCCGAATTCGGCTACCCCCAGGAGCTGCGGCGCCGGATGGGGCGGTACGCCTCCTTCGCCGCGGGGTTCTCCTTCATCTCCGTACTGACCACGGTCTTCCAGTTCTTCTCCCTCGGCTACTCCTTCGGGGGCCCGGGCTTCTTCTGGACCTGGCCCTTCGTCCTCGTCGGCCAGCTCCTCGTCGCCGCCTGCTTCGCCGAACTCGCGGCCCGGATGCCCATCGCGGGGGCGATCTACCAGTGGGCGAGCCGGCTCGGCACCCCGGCCTTCGGCTGGTACGCGGGGTGGATCATGGTGATCGGGCGGATCGTGGTCGTGGCGGCCGCCGCACTCGCGCTCCAGGTCGTGCTCCCCGCCGTCTGGCCGGGCTTCCAGCTCGTCGGTGGGGACCCCTCGCCGACGACGACAAGCGGAGCCGCCAACGCCGCCGTCCTCGGCCTCGTCCTGCTGGCGCTCACCACGCTCCTCAACGTCCTGGACAACCGGGCGCTCTCGGCCGTCAACACCGTCGGCGTCACCGCCGAGATCGCCGGAGTCGCCCTCATCGTCACCCTCCTCGCCACCCACGCGGAGCGGGATCCCGGGATCACCCTGCACACCGGTGGCCAGGGCGGCCTGATCGCGTCGCTCCTGGTGGGCTCGTTCACCGCCGCGTACGTCCTCATCGGCTTCGAGAGCGCGAGCGAGATGAGCGAGGAGACCGTCAACCCCCGGCGCACCGCTCCCCGTACGACGCTCAGCGCCCTCACCACGTCCGGCGTCTGCGGCGGCCTCCTGCTGCTCGGAGGCCTGCTCGCCGCGCCCAGCCTCACCGACGGGCGCCTCGCGACCGAGGGCCTGGGATACGTGCTGACCAGCACTCTCGGCGACGGCCTCGGCCGGGTCCTGCTCGCCGACGTGGCCCTGGCCATCTGCGCGGCCACCCTCGCGATCCAGACCTCGGCGACCCGCATGCTGTACTCCATGGCCCGCGACGGCGTCCTTCCCCGCTCGGCGCGACTGGCCCGGGTGCCGGCGCGGACCGGGATGCCCGGCACGGCCGCGGTGGTGGTCGGAGTCTGCGCGGGGCTGCTGCTCCTGCTCAACCTCGCCTCGCCGCAGGCATTCCTGGCCATCGGCACCACGTGCATCGCGATGGTGTACCTGGCGTACGCGATGGTCACCGGGCCGATGCTGGTCCGGCGGCTGAGGGGAGAGTGGCCGCCGGCCGCCGACGGTGAGCGCGACGAACTCGGCAGGCCGCTGTTCTCCCTCGGCCGTTGGGGACTGCCCGTCAACGTCCTCGCGGTCGGCTACGGCCTCCTCATGACGGTCAACCTCTCCTGGCCGCGCGCCGAGGTGTACGACCCCGAGGGGGGCCACTGGTACTTCCAGTGGTTCACCGTCCTGGTCGTCGGTGCGACGGTCGCGACAGGCGCGGCGTACCGCTGGTACCGCCGCCGCGGGGGTCCCGGTCAGGCGTCGAAGGAGGACTCGCCCGTCCTGGTGTGATCCACCGCCCGACCCCCGGTCAGCCGTCCGCCGCGAGGAGCCGTTGCCCCTCGCGGCGCAGCCGTGCCAGGGAGCGTTGCGGCACGCCCGCCACCCGGAGCGCCGCGTCGGCCGTCGCCGTCGCCAGGGCCCGCTGGTCGCGTTCGGGGTCGGCGCGCCGGATGAGGATGACGCTCTCGGTCAGGCCGAAGAGGAGGTCCGTGCGGAGCGCCAGGCCGTCCGCGTCGAGCGCCGCTCCCGGCTCCGTGGCGGCGAGCAGCTCCGCGTAGCACCGCTTGAGTTCGGCGCGGATCCGGTGGAAGACCGCGAAGTGGTCGGTCCGCACCTCGGGCAGCAGATAGAGCGCCCCGAGGTTGTGCGGTCCGCCGCACAGCAGCGCCGCGTCGGAGTGGCACAAGGCCCACAGTCGTGCCTCGGGGGCCGCCTCCGCTTCGGACACCAGGCGGCGCGCCACCTCCAGGGAGGGCCGGACGGTTCCTTCGAGCAGCTCCGCGAGGATCGCCTCCTTGCCGTCGAAGTAGTGGTAGAGAGACGCCTGCCGCAGCCCGGCCCGCTCGGCGATCGTGCGGGTGGAAGTCGCCGTGTAGCCACGGACGGTGAACAGCTCGGCCGCCGCCGCCAGGACCTCGTCGCGCGGCTCCAGTCCGCTGGCAGGACGCTCCTGCACCCTGGGGCGGCCGACTTTTCTGCTGGTGGGCGTGGTCACTCGGTGATCCTCGCACAGGGCCGGAGCCTCCTTCCGGGCCGAGCTCCCGGGTGAGTTTCCGGTAACCGAGGCGAAACGTGCGGGCAATGGCGGCGAAGCGACCTCTCCCTAATTTCTGTCAAGCGACAGAAATCAGTTCCGACCGGAGGTCGATCCATGGCGACACCGTCAGCGACAGCGTCGACGCACGGCGCGCGTGACCATGCCCGCGCCCAGGAGGGCACACGGGTCGACACCATGCCCGTCCTGCCCGCGAGCAACTGGCCGACGCCTCCCGAGGGCGTGGCCGCCGGGGACGTCGTGTGGGCCGAGACGGTGGCGGGCGGCTCCTACACCCACAAGGTCCTCGCCCGGGGCACCGAACTCCGGCTGACCGACCTCACGGGCGACGCCTGCGCGCACCTGCTGCTCCACTGCGCCGACCGCCCCTGGGAGCGGCTGAACACGGCCGACACCGTCAAGGTGCTCTGGAACGCATACCTCGGCGAGGGGCACCTGCTCCTCTCCGACCAGGGCCGGGTGCTCGCCTCCGTCGTCGAGGACACCTCCGGCCGGCACGACGCCCTCACCGGCACCTCCAGCCTCACGCGCAACACCGCCCGGTACGGCGACGGAACCCCGCAGTCCGCCTCGCCGGCGGGCCGCGAGCTGTTCAAGCTCGCCGCCCTCAAGAACGGCCTGACCCCGCGCGACCTCCCGCCGTCCGTCTCCTTCTTCCAGGGCGTACGGATCGCAGAGGACGGCTCCACCGAGTTCACCGGCTCGGCCGGCCCCGGCGGGACTGTCACGCTCCGCGCCGAACAGGACGTCGTCGTCCTGATCGCCAACGTCCCGCACCCCCTGGACCCACGCCCCGAGTACCGCTGCGGGAACCTCGGCGTCCTCGCGTACCGGGCCCGCCCGACCTCCGCCGGCGACCCGCTGTGGGACGCCACGCCCGAGGGCCGCCGCGCCTTCCTGAACACCGTCGACCACCTCACCGCCCGGGGGATCGCATGACCGTCACCGCCCTTCCCGGCCGCGTCGTCTCCGACGACCCCGTCCCCGCCCGCGCCGCCTGGTCCGGGGTCGTCCGCAAGGGCGAGCTGCTGACCGTCACCGACCTGTACGGCAACCAGGCCGCCGACTTCCTGCTGTACGACGCGCACGACACCTCCGTCCGCTACAGCGCCCCCGACACGATCCAGGCGCAGGGCACCGTCTTCCTGACCACCGGCTCGGTGCTGCTGTCCAACGAGCACACCCCGCTGATGACCGTCGTCGAGGACACCTGCGGTCGGCACGACACCATCGGCGGCGCCTGCTCCAAGGAGTCCAACACCCTCCGCTACGGCCACCACACCTGGTCGCAGCACGCCTGCGTGGAGAACTTCCTCGCCGAGGGGAGCAAGCACGGACTCGGCAAGCGCGACCTGGTCTCCAACATCAACTGGTTCATGAACGTGCCGGTCGAGAAGGACGGCACCCTCGGCATCGTCGACGGTATCTCGGCACCCGGCCTGCGGGTCGTGCTGCGCGCCGAGACCGACGTCCTCGCGCTGCTGTCCAACTGCCCGCAGATCAACAACCCCTGCAACGGATTCGACCCGACGGCCGTACGGATGACGATCACCCGCCCCGACGACAGCGACGAGGTCTGACCACGATGACGTTCGACACCCTGCTGGTCGCCAACCGCGGCGAGATCGCGGCACGCGTCATCCGCACCGCCCGTCGACTCGGCCTGCGCACCGTCGCGGTGTACTCCGACGCCGACCGCGCCACCGAGCACGTACGGCTGGCCGACGAGGCCGTCCGCCTCGGTCCGGCGCCCGCCAAGGAGTCCTACCTCGACGCCGATCTGGTCCTCAAGGCCGCCAAGGACACGGGCGCGGGCGCCATCCATCCCGGCTACGGCTTCCTGTCCGAGGACGCCGACTTCGCGCGCCGCTGCGCCGACGCCGGCATCGTCTTCGTCGGCCCCACCCCCGAACAGCTGGAGCTCTTCGGGGCCAAGCACACCGCGCGGGCCGCCGCCGAGGCCGCGGGCGTCCCGCTCGCCCCCGGCACCGAGCTTCTCCCGGACGTGACGGCCGCGCTGGCCGCAGCCGACGGGATCGGTTATCCGGTGATGCTCAAGGCGACCGGCGGGGGAGGCGGCATCGGCATGCAGGCGTGCCACGGCGCGGCCGACCTCGCCGACGCCTGGGAGCGGGTCCAGCGCGTGGCCGCGGCCTCCTTCTCCTCCGCCGGCGTCTTCCTGGAACGGCTGGTGGAGCGGGCCCGGCACGTCGAGGTGCAGGTCTTCGGCGACGGGCGGGGCGGGGTCGTCACCTTCGGCGACCGCGACTGCTCTCTCCAGCGCCGCAACCAGAAGGTCCTGGAGGAGGCCCCGGCACCCGGCCTCCCGGACCACGTCCGGCACCGGCTCGCCGAGGCCGCCCGGGACCTGTGCGCGTCGGTGGACTACCGCTCCGCCGGCACGGTCGAGTTCGTGTACGACGCCGCCCGCGAGGAGGCCTACTTCCTGGAGGTCAACACCCGCCTCCAGGTCGAGCACCCGGTCACCGAGGAGATCCACGGCGTCGACCTGGTCGAGTGGATGCTGCGGCTCGCGCAGGGCGACACCGCGGTCGTCACCGAGCCTCCGACGCCCACCGGCCACGCCGTCGAGGCCCGGATCTACGCGGAGGACCCCTCCCGCGACCACCGCCCCAGCGCAGGCCTGCTGACCCGCGTGTCCTTCCCCGAGGACGTCCGCGTGGACGCCTGGGTGGAGACCGGCACGGAGGTCACCACCGCGTACGACCCGATGCTCGCCAAGGTGATCGCGTACGGCGCCGACCGCGCCGAGGCGCTCGACCGGCTGGACGCGGCGCTCGCCGCGACCCGCGTCGACGGCATCGAGACCAACCTCGGCCTGGTGCGGGCCGCGCTCCGCCACGGCGACGTGCGCGCCGCCGGCCACTCGACCGCCTCGCTCGCGGCGATCGTCGACCCCACTCCGCGCATCGAGGTCGTCGCGCCGGGCACCCTGACCACCGTGCAGGACTGGCCGGGCCGCACCGGCTACTGGCAGGTCGGCGTTCCCCCGGGCGGCCCGATGGACGACCTCTCCTTCCGGCTCGGCAACACCGCGCTCGGCAACGACGAGGGCGCACCCGGTCTGGAGTGCACCCTCCAGGGCCCCTCCCTGCGCTTCACCCACCCGACGACGGTCTGCGTCACGGGAGCCCCGGCGGGAGTGACGATCGACGGCCTTCCCGTGCCGCAGTGGGAGCCGATCACCGTCGACGCCGGACAGACGCTCGCCGTCGGCACCCCAGACGAACGGGGACTGCGCACCTACGTGCTGTTCGCGGGCGGCCTGGACGTACCGGAGTTCCTGGGCAGCGCGGCCACCTTCACCCTCGGCCGGTTCGGCGGGCACGGTGGCCGCGCCCTGCGCGCGGGCGACGTACTGCACGGCGGCGAGGCGCGTACGGAGACCGCCGTCGTCCCCGTCGACGAGCGTCCCTCCTTCGACACCGTGTGGCGGGTCGGCGCGGTCGAAGGACCGCACGCCGCACCGGAGTTCTTCACAGAGGACGACATACGCGACTTCTACACCGCGGACTGGAAGGTCCACTTCAACTCGGCGCGCACCGGCGTCCGTCTCGTCGGCCCCAAGCCGCGCTGGGCACGCCCGGACGGCGGCGAGGCGGGGCTGCACCCCTCCAACATCCACGACACGCCGTACTCCGTCGGCGCCGTCGACTACACCGGCGACATGCCCGTCCTCCTCGGCCCCGACGGCCCCTCCCTCGGAGGCTTCGTCTGTCCGGCGACGGTCGTCACCGGACAGCGCTGGAAGCTCGGCCAGCTCCGCCCCGGCGACACCGTCCGCTTCGTCCCGATCACCACGGCGGCGGCGGGGGAGCTGCGGCGCAACCCCGCCTCGGAGCCGCGGGCCGACCGCGAGGCCATCGTCGACGGGGGCGTCCTCGCGCGCCTGGACGAAAGCGGAGGCCGCCCGGCGGTCACGTACCGGCGCAGCGGTGACGACAACCTCCTCATCGAATACGGGCCCATGCAACTCGACCTGGCCCTGCGCATGCGCGTCCACGCGCTCGCGGAGGCGCTGGCCGCGCGGGGCCTCCCGGGCGTCGTCGACCTGACCCCGGGCATCCGCTCACTACAGATCCAGACGAACCCCGACGTCCTGTCCCCGCAGGCCCTCCTCGACGCCGTGCTGCGCGTGGAGGAGGAACTCCCGGCCACCGACGAGCTGGTGGTGCCCAGCCGGACCGTGCACCTGCCGCTGTCCTGGGACGACCCGGCGACCCGCGAGGCCATCGCCCGCTACACGGCCGGCGTGCGCGACGACGCCCCGTGGTGCCCCTCGAACATCGAGTTCATCCGCCGCGTCAACGGCCTCGAAACCGTCGACGACGTGTACCGGACCGTCTTCGACGCCGAGTACCTGGTCCTCGGCCTGGGCGACGTGTACCTCGGAGCGCCCGTGGCCACCCCTCTCGACCCGCGACACCGTCTGGTCACCACCAAGTACAACCCGGCCCGCACCTGGACCGCGGAGAACTCGGTCGGCATCGGCGGCGCGTACCTGTGTGTCTACGGCATGGAGGGTCCGGGCGGGTACCAGTTCCTCGGCCGCACCACGCAGGTGTGGTCGGGCTGGCAGCAGCGCGGCGCCTTCGAACCCGGCAGGCCCTGGCTGATGCGCTTCTTCGACCGGATCAGGTGGTACCCGGTCGACGCCGACGAACTCCTGGAGCTGCGCGCGGACATCATCTCCGGAAGGTTCGTGCCGAAGACGGAGGAAGGCACCTTCTCGCTCGCCGAGTACCGGGCCTTCCTCGACGAGAACGACGAGTCGATCACCGCCTTCCGCGACCGGCTGGGCCGGGCGTTCGGCGCCGAGCGCGACGCCTGGGAGGCCGCCGGCGAGTTCGCCCGCGCCGAGGCCGCCGCCGAGGTCACGCCGCCGGCCGCCGACATCACCGTGCCCGAGGGCGGCCGGCTGGTCGAAGCCGAGTTCACCGCCTGCGTCTGGCAGGTCGACGTCCGGACCGGGGACCGGGTGTCGGCGGGTCAGCAGCTGGTGGCGCTGGAGGCGATGAAGATGGAGGCGCCGGTACCGGCACCAGCCGACGGCGTCGTCACGGAGGTCCTGGTCGCACCCGGCAGCCAGGTCGAGGCCGGCACCGCGCTCGTCGTCCTCGCTCCCGTCGAGCCCGCGGAGGCAGCCGCATGATCACCACAGTGGAGCGGGTACGGGCCGCGTACACCCGTGTCGCCCAGGTGGACCGGCCCGAGGTGTGGATCGATCTGCGCCCCCGGCGGGAAGCGGAGGCGGACGCCGCCGCGGTCGACGCGAGAGTCGCGGCCGGCGAGCGACTGCCGCTCGCCGGCACGGTGTTCGCGGTCAAGGGCAACATCGACGTGGCCGGGCTCCCCACCACCGCCGGCTGCCCCTCGTACGCCTACGCGCCGAAGGACGACGCCCCTGCGGTGGCGCGGCTGAAGGCGGTGGGCGCCGTGCTCCTCGGCACCACCAACCTCGACCAGTTCGCGACCGGCCTGGTCGGCACGCGCAGCCCGTACGGCGCCGTCCGCAACGCCGTCGACCCCACGTACGTCTCCGGCGGCTCCTCGTCCGGCTCGGCGGTCGCGGTCGCCCTCGGCATCGCGGACTTCGCCCTCGGCACGGACACCGCGGGATCCGGCCGGGTCCCGGCCGCCTTCAACGGCGTCGTCGGCATCAAACCGACCTTCGGCCTGGTCCCGACCGACGGCGTCGTCCCCGCCTGCGCGTCGCTCGACTGCGTGACCGTCTTCGCCCGCACCCTCCCGGAGGCCGAGCGGGCGCTGTCCTCCATGGCGGCACCGACGGGTCGCGAGCTCCCCGCGCTGGAGCAGCGCCGACCGGGTCCGTGGCGGATCGCGGTACCCGAGCCGGGGCACCTGGGCGAGCTGGACGAAGGCTGGGCCGAGGCATTCGAGGCCGCCGCGGCCCGGCTCGCCGAAGCGGGCGCCGAACTCCGCCCCGTCGACCTCGCGCCGTTCACCGAGGCTGCCGCGATGCTGTACGAGGGCGCGTTCGTCGCCGAGCGCTACACCGCCGTCGGCACCTTCGTCGACGGCCACGCGGGCTCCGCGGACCTCGACCCGACCGTGGCCGGGATCATCTCCCGGGCCCGCGACATCCCGGCCCACCGGCTCCACGCGGACCGCGCGAAGTTGTCCGCCCTCCGCGCCAGGGCGCTGGCGGCCCTGGGCGACGCGGACGCGCTCCTCCTCCCGACGACACCAGGGCACCCGACCCTCGACGAGGTCGCCGTCGACCCCCTGGGCGCGAACGCCCGCCTCGGCCGGTTCACCAACTCGACGAACCTGTTCGACATGGCGGCGGTCGCCGTCCCTGCCGGCGAGGTGAAGGGGCGGCCGTTCGGCGTCATGCTGATCGGCCGGGCATTCACGGACGAGCGGCTCGCGCGCATCGCCGGCCTGCTCACCGCCCCGCCGGCGCGTCTCGTGGTGGTCGGCGCGCATCTCTCCGGACAGCCGTTGAACGGGCAACTGCTCGCCCTGGGCGGCCGCCTGGAACGCACGACCGCCACCGCGCCCGCCTACCGGCTGTACGCGCTGGACACGGTCCCGCCCAAGCCGGGACTCGTCCGGGTCCGCGAAAGCGGTGCCGCGATCGAGGCCGAGGTGTGGCAGCTCCCTGCCGAGGGGCTGGGCACACTCCTCTCGTCGCTGCCCCGCCCGATGGCGCTGGGCAGCGTGGAACTCGCGGACGGCGGCTTCGTGCCCGGCTTCCTCTGCGAGCCGGAGGCCATCGACGGCGCCCGCGAGATCACCACGTACGGCGGCTGGCGCGCCGCCCTCCGGTCCATCGAGGACGAGGACCGCGCCGGCGGTGGCGCGGCGTCCGCAGGGTAAGAGCGCTTCCTCCGGCCGCCCTCGGCCAGAGACGAGTTCGTGATTCCCTGCGCCCGCTGAGTGCTCCGGCGCGGCCCGGCGACGTCCGGCCGACGGCCAAAGGGACCTTCTTCCATGAAACGGTGCGGAAGGGTTTCCCGCACGGTTGATGGCTCATCAGGTAAGTCAGCATTCGGTCAGCGCGAGTCGTCGGGCGTTCCCAAAGGATTGACTGAACAAGCGTCGATGACAGCGGAAAAGCCCAGGTGGGGACCCCTTTGTCTGACGGAAGCGATGTTCCTCACAAACATCGTTCGGCGCGTGCCGGTGTACAGTCGAGACCGCCCTTGACCTGCAGAAAGCAGGCAGGGAGCCGTCTCAGAGGAGTCCAAAGTGCTGCGCACTCTGTTCAAGTCCAAGATCTAACTATTTGGCGTCGCCGCAGGTCAGGGGCATCATGTGCCCCCCTCAGGTCAGCATGCGTCCGCATGGTGTCCGAGCTTGCTGACCTTCGACATACAGCGCGGCGCCTGAGCATGATTCTTGGGCTGGATCGGATGGTTTCGCGACATGGCCCGACAGCTCGCCCGCGGCATGGGGTCCTTCTTCAAGGACTGCGGCTGCTCCAAGCCCACCCGCTGCCCCCACCCGTACTCGATCCGTTTTCGGGACGCGCTCGGCAAGCAGCGTGAGGAGTCCGGCTACGCCACGCAGAACGACGCGATTGAACGCCTCACGCATCTGTACGCGGAGAAGAAGACCACGGCACCGTCAGTGGCAGCGGCTCGCCGAGAGCTGGGGCAGCTGACGGTGCAGGAGTACGCGAAGCAGTGGCGGCCCCGGCAGCGCAAGATGACGGATTACTCCACGGGGGAGCACGTCGACAGCTCGATCAACGCGCACATCGTCCCGCGCCTGGGAGCGCGGAAGCTGAACTCGGTCACGCCGATCGTGGTCGAGCGTTTCCTGGACGAGATGGAGAGCGACGGGGTCGGCCGCGGGAACCAGGTGAACATCTTCCGGGTCCTCAAGACCATCCTGCGGGACGCGTACGCCAAGGGGGCCATGGCGGACGATCCGGTGAAGGGGGTCCAGGAACCCGAATATGTTCGGGGAACGGTCGCCATTCCGTCTCTCGGCTACGTGACGAAAGCACTGGCCGTTGCCGACGAGGACTTGGCGCTGGAGATCGTCATGATGGCGGGGTGTGGTCTGCGCAATGGTGAGGCGCGGGCGGTGAACGTCAACAATGTCGTGGCGCAGGATGTGTACCGGGTGCGCGAGCAGATCCATTCCAACACGCTGAAGCCGGCGAAGCTGAAGCACCGCAAGGCGGGGGAGTTCCGTGAGGTGCCTCTGCCACGGTCGGTGCGGGAGGCGATCGAGCGCTACGCGGAGAAGCACGGCACCACCAAGGACGGCTACCTGCTGCGCGGCCCGGGCGGTTACTTCACCGAAGGCATGGAGCGGCGTCGGGTGAGGAAGCTCTTCGCGGACCTTCCTCCGGAAGAAGGGGTGGGGATGTACGGCTTCCGGCACTACTTCGCCTCGAACGCCCTGGGGAACGGAATCCCCATCACCGACGTGGCGGAGTGGATGGGCCACAAGTCCATCGAGGAGACCTACCGGACCTACCGGCACTTGATGCCGGGCAGCATCACCAAGGCCGCCCGGATCCTCGATGCCGGCCTCTGGGAAGCAGCCTGATTTCACCGCTTCCGGAGAAGAGCAGGTTCTTTGTCTACTGGTGGTACAGCGGTTGCACCCATGCTGACCAAGGGAAACGGCAGTATGGACGGCTCCTCGGAAGGGGTTGGTCCGAGAACGGTCCGGATCTTGGGGGCGGCCCGCCCCGTTCGCAGGCGACCCGTTCGGCGACAGGCTTCGTGCTGATCGGCGGGCCACCACGGTTCGCGCCCAGGGCAGCATCAGCGGAAACTCCAGCCGAACTCCACACCCACGAAATTCGGCCACATCAACACCGCCGCCGGTCGGCCCTCGGAGCGGACACAGGGGTCCCGGGGAGTGGTGCCCCGCATCCACGGCGCGTCGCTCTTATTGTGGGGCATCAGCAATCCGACGGGCGGCGCCGAGGCGGGCAGTGCATGAGGAATCCGCAGATCGACTACGGGGCGGTCTTCCGTGCCCTGCCCGGCATGGTGGCTCTGCTCACTCCTGACCTGCTGTACGCGGACGCCAACGAGGACTTCCTCCGGCTCGCCGGGCGCACCCGGGACCAACTGGTGGGCCGCTACATCTTCGACGTTTTTCCCGAGCACCCCGACGAACCGGCCGCGGCCGGCATGAGGGAGACCCGGGAGTCGATGCTGCGTGTGGTGACCTCCGGCGAGCGCGACACCATGGCGCTGCTGCGGTATGACATCGAGGACACCGGACGGCCAGGGCGCTGGGTGGAGCACTTCTGGAGTCCGGTCAACGCACCCGTGTTCGGCCCGGACGGGAGCGTGGTGCTGATCGTGCACCGGGTGGAGGAGGTCACCGAACTCATCCGAGCCCGCGGCGGCGCGGGCGGAGACGCCCGCGCCCGTGTTCTGGAGGCTGAGCTCTTCACCCGCGCCCGTGAGCTGCAGGACATCAACGAACGCCTGCGCCTCTCGCAGGCGCGTGACCGTAAGGTCGCCCTGGCCCTGCAGGCGGCGATGCTGCCCGCCCCCACGCCGGTCGGCCATCACCGGGCAGCCGTCCGCTACCGGCCCGCCGTCGACGCCCTGAACGTGTGCGGCGACTGGTACGACCTGGTCGACCTGCCCGGTGACCGCATCGCGGTCGCCGTCGGCGATGTCGTCGGCCACGGCCTGGAAGCAGCCTGCGTCATGGGGCAGCTGCGCAGCGCGCTGAGCGCCGCCGCCCGTGTCGCCGACGGCCCGGCCCGAGCCCTGGAAGCCCTCGGGCTGTATGCCCGCAGCATCGAGGGCGCCGAGTCGACCACTGTGGTGAATGCCTTCATCGACTGGGGCACCCACACCCTCACGTATAGCAGCGCGGGCCATCCCCCGCCGGCCCTGCTCGATCCCGACGGCACCGTGACCTTTCTCGATCAGGCGACCGATCCACCTCTTGGCGTGCGCCCCGAGCACGTTCCGCGACCGGAGGACAGCGTGGCGTTCACCAAAGGCGCCACCCTGGTGCTGTACACCGACGGCCTGATCGAACGACGCACGGAGGACATCGACACCGGGCTGGGCCGCCTCGCCGCCTCCCTCACCCGACATGGACGAGCCGGACCGGAGGACCTGGCCGACGCTCTCCTCGCCGACCTGCTCCCGTCCGACGGCAACACCGACGACACGGCGCTGGTCGTCCTCCGCCTGTGACCCGCACCCGCGGAGAACGGGTACGCATCGGAGCAGGTCCCGATTTGACTCGGCGGGCAGCTCTGCCAGTGTGGTGAGTGTCATGCCTCACGCATCCCGCGGCTTTGCTCGCGAAGGCGTCGCCGGGGCCCTGGCGCCTGACGGCGCCCCCGTTCTCGCTGCTCGGTTCACCGTCCCCGGCGTCCCCCCGATGTTCGTCAGCAGGAGCCGCCTGACCGAACCCCTCACCCTCGCTCTGGCCGGTCGGTGCCGTCTGGTGCTGGTCAACGGTCCGGCGGGGGCGGGCAAGACACTGCTGGTCGCCAGCTGGGCCGACCGACCGCCCCTGCCTGGTCAGGTGGTGTGGCTGACGGTGGAGTCCGGGGACGACGCCCCGGGAATCTTCTGGGCCTACGTACTGGAAGCCCTGCGACACCACGGGATCTCCCTTCCCGACAGTATCGGCAGTCCCGCTCGCCCCGGCGAGGTGGACGACTCGCTCCTGTCCCGGCTCGCGGCGTACCTGAACGGCCGGACCGAGCCGGTGATTCTCGTTCTCGACGAGTTCGAGCGGGTTTCCGCGCCGGAGGTCGCCGACGGGTTGCAGTTCGTGCTCCACCACGCGGGCGCGGGGCTGCGCCTGGTCCTCGTCTCCCGTACCGAGCCGCTGCTGCCGCTGCACCGGTACCGCGCCACTGGCGAAGTGACCGAGATCCGCAGTGCCGACCTGGCGTTCAGGCCCGAGGAGACGGCCGATCTGTTGCGTCGGCACGGTCTGCCTCTGCCGGAGGCGGGCGCCCACGCGCTGACCGAACGGATCGGCGGCTGGGCCGCAGGGCTACGGCTGTGCATCCTCGCGGCGCAGCAGGCGGACGACCCGGAGACCTTCCTGAAGGAGTTCGAGTCCGGGCAGAGCCCCGTCGCGGACTTCCTGCTGGCCGAGGTGTTGCACACCCAGTCCGCCGTGAGCCAGGACCTGCTCCTGCGGGCCAGCATCTGCGAGCGGACTCATCCGGGGCTGGCGGACGCCCTCACCGGACGGGACGATGCCGCTCTCGTTCTCAAGGAGCTGGAGCGTGCGAACGCGTTCGTCGAGCCGATCGGTCACTCGTGGTACCGGCTTCATCCACTGTTCGCCGATATCCTGCGCGCCCATCTGAACACCAGGCAGCCCGGACTGGAACGCGAGCTGCACGGCGTGGCCGCCCGATGGCTGAGCGATGCCGGCCTGCTCACGGAGGCGCTGCCCCATGCCGTCGAAGCGGGAGACTGGACGTTCGCAGTCGACCGGCTCGTCGACGACCTGGCCATCGGCCGTCTCTTCACCGGGCTGGACGCGGACCGTCTCGGCGAGCTGTTCGCTGGGATGCCGGCGGACACGCCGGGCCCGGCCGCCCACCTGGTTCGCGCTGCCCGTGCAATGGCGCGGTACGACATCGAGCGAGGTCTCACCGACCTGCGACGTGCCGAGGCGCACCTACCACCGGCGGAGGCACCGGACGCGTCGGCGGCCCATCTCAGCGGCGCGCTGCTGCGGGTGCTGGCGGGCTGGTTCCTCGGCTCGGCGGACATGGCCGAGACCGCTGCCCGGCGCGCCGAGGTGCTCGAGGCACGGGAGGTCCTCGCGACGCGTCTGGAAGCGCATCCGGAGATCCGAACGCTGAGGCTCGCCGCTCTGGGAGCGGCCCGGTTGTGGGCGGGCCGCTTCGACGCGGCTCGGACGGCGCTCACCGCCACGGTCGAGACGTCCGACGACCTTTCGACGGCCTTCCTCCGCTACGACTCCCTGTCTCGACTCGCTCTGATCGACTTCCTGGAGGGATGGCCGGGTCGGGCCGAGGCACACGCGAGGCGGGCGATCGTCGAGGCGAAGCGGTCCGGCCTGCCCTCGGCGGGCACCTCGCTGGGGCACCTGGTGCTGGCGGCCGTCGAGGTCGAGCGCGCCGATCTCACTTCTGCCCAGGCGCTTCTTCACCGTGCGAGCCTGCCGCCGTCCCACTCCCACGACTCGGTCACAGACTCCTGGCTGACCATCACCCGCTCGCGGCTGCTGCTCGCCGGGGGCAGCCCCGACAAGGCCCTCCGCGTGCTCGATGACGTACAGGACGGGCCGTCCGCACAGGTGCCCTCACCATGGGTGGATGCCCAGAGGGCGCTTGCCGCGGCCGCCGCGCACATCGCCATGGGGCGCCCGAGCGCCGCGGCCGAGGCACTGGCAGGGCGGCCGGACGCCGGACCGGAGTTCCTGATCGCCTCGGCCCGTGCACGGCTGTCCGCCGGCGACACCGATGCCGCACGCTCCCTCATTGACACCCTGCCCGGAACCGGCCGTCACGGACCGGCCGTTACGGTTCGGACCTTGCTGGTACGGGCCGAAGTCGGCCGCGTGCTGGGCGACGAGGTGGCGGCCCGGCACCTCGTCGCCCGCGCCCTGGCCGTCGCCCGGCCCGAACGCCTGAGGCAACCGTTCCTGGAGGCAGGGCCCTGGCTTCGGGAGCTGCTTGCCCGCCGACCGTCGCCGGGACAGGCGCATGGCTGGCTCACGACCGGTCCGGTCGTGGAGCCACTTGCGATGGAGAGCGGCGGGGCTGCTCTCGCCTCCGTGATCGAGCCGCTCAGCGACCGCGAACGCGAAGTCCTGGAGCAGCTGGCGCAGATGATGTCGACAGAGGAGATCGCCGCCGAGCTCTTCCTCTCCGTCAACACGGTCAAGACCCATTTGAGGCACATCTACTGCAAACTCGCGGTGACCCGGCGTGGTGAGGCCGTACGCCAGGCTCGGGAACTGGGCCTGCTGTGACGACTTCCGGCGAGGCGGCCGAGGTCACCCGGCCGGGGTGATGCGGCGTTCTGTACGACGGCAGAGCATGAGTACCTGGGTCCTCGGAGGACGACACTCGCGCGAGGGATGCGCTCATGCAATGTGAGATCCGTGTGGAGGGACAGATGTCGAGGACGATGACCGACGCGTTCCCGGAGCTGGAGAGCTGCACCCTGTCCGGACAGACCCTGTTGTTCGGCCAGCTCATCGACGAGGCACATCTCTACGGGCTGCTCGCGCGCTGCCAGTCGCTGGGCCTCCACGTGGTGGAGATGCGCAGGACCACTCCCTGAGGTGCATGACTCATCGGACACCAGCCTATGAGGATGTCGCTCTCGCCCTTCGCCATGAGGATTCACGACCGGAGCGTCCGCCCGACAGACGCCCTTCCGATGCGGGTGCGCCCGGTCAGTTCGTGATGGTGCTGGACAGCTCGGTCATGAACGTCTCGACTGCGACGGTGGTCGAAGCGCGTGGCCACGTCGGTGGCAGGTGTCCAGGGCGCGGCAGACCCGTCTGGGCCTACCGTGTGACCGACAACCTCGTTCCCGGCCGGGTGCCGGGCCAAGAGCGCGAGGGCGTGGTACTGCCCCAGGTCGAGCCTGAGGAGCGGCCGGCAGATTATGGCGCCGGTATGTCATTCCGTATCGAGGATGAGGAGCGCTATACGAATAGCGAGGCGAAGGGAAGCAGGTCGTTCTTTCCTGGCCGCACAATGCCGTAGCTGCTCTCGGGGACCTCGTTCCAGACGCCGGGCAGATCCCCCAGCGGCTCGGACACGATGAGACGGGTCTCGTCGGATACTTCCCGCAGAAACGCCACGTCGGTATGGAGTGCTCGTAGCGTCTCCACTTGGGTGCTGTAATACAGCGAGCCAGAGGTTCCCTGAGTGGAGTGGCGGAAGACCCACGTCTGTTGCCCGTCCGTCACGACGACCGTCATCTCCAGAGGGGAACTCCACTCCATGGTCATGACCGGTCCGTTCCACCAGGTTGGCCATCCGCGCGACGACGCCCGGCGGGTCCTGCTCCAGACCGAAGGTGAGCGCCAGGTAGAACATCATTTCCGAGTCTGTCGATCCTTCGATGCTGCGGAAAAGCTCCGGATCGACCGCCAGGGCGAGATCGCGCCGTATACGGGAGAAGCCGATGATGACGCCGTTGTGCATCCACATCCAGCGGCCGTAACGGAACGGATGGCAATTGGTCTGCTGCACCGGGGTACCGGTCGAAGCACGGATGTGAGCGAAGAACAACGGGGAGCGGACATGGCTGGCGATCTCCCACAGGTTGCAGCTACTCCATGCCGGGCCGGTGTCCCGGACGACCGCAGGGGTGCTGTTGAATGTGGCGTACCAGCCGACTCCGAATCCGTCACCATTTGTCGTCTCAATGCTCATCCGAGCGTGCAGGCTCTGATCGATCAGCGAGTGGACCGGTTTGTAAAGAACAGTGTCGAGCAAGACAGGCGTGCCCATATAAGCGAACCACCGGCACATCGGCTATCACCTTCATGATCTTCTGAACCACGCGGCCACAGTGATGTGACACCTCTGGAAGGAGGCGCGGTGACTGCTGCGCCGATAGGGCGCACTCCACTATGGGACCGATGAGCACAGCTCCACATCACCCGGAACAGGTGACTGGCGACGGCCCTGGCGGGGTCGTCAGCCTGCTTGCCACCAAAGCCGAGGAGCAGGGTGAGCTGGGTGAGGGCGGCGCCTGCCCGATGGCGCTGAACCCGTCGATCCCGAGGAGGGATGGCATAGGCCGGGAATGGAGGTGGCTGGGGATTGTGTGCACCTGAAAGCGGAAGGTTCCGTCGTATGACGTCAGAGATCAGGCCGGTCAGTGTGGTCGCCGCGGTCAGGTGGCACGGGCGCCGTACCTCCCCCGGGGTTGAGGGGGTGTACGAACACTCACGGCGTCCACGGGCACCAACGCGTTCCGTGGCGGCAGCGATGCGGGGTTCAGACGAAAGACGTCCCGGCCTCACCGGCCGTAGCAGGACCGCCTCGCTCTGTGCGGCCCCTCCGACTCGCCTTCCACGATCCGCCCTTCCACGATCCACGCGGCGTCTTGGAACACGCCCGGCCGACGAGCGAGCCGGCGGGCATGTCCTTCACCCCCTCACCGTGGCCGGTGGCTAGGCACCCTCCATCAGGGTTCCCGCCGTACGACGCACAGGGCCCAGATGACGAAGGCGTACAGCGCGATCAGGATGATCGACCAGACGGGGTAGTACGGGATCGACAGGAAGTTGGCGATGATCAGCAGTCCCGCGATGCCGACCCCGACGAACCGGGCCCACGTGGCGCGTGCGAAGAGACCCATGCTCACCAGGATGGCGATCACTCCGAGGATGAGCTGGATCCAGCCCCAGCTGGTCAGGTCGAACTTGAAGAGGTAGTTGGGGGTGGACACGTAGACGTCGTCCTCGGCGATCGCCATGATTCCCCGGAGGAGGTCGAGGACGCCCGCGATGAACAGCAGGACACCGGCGAACGTCGTCAGTCCGCCCGCCCCCGTTGGGGACGCATCCGAGCGGTTGTGGGTCGTGACCATGGGTTTTCCTCACTTCCTCGGTGCGATGGAGCAGCCGGCACTACCTCTTTGAGCATGTGACTTGGCCGGGCAGGGGCGATCACCCGCGGCGGGTGAGCTCCGCGTGCAGGATCGCTAGAGCTGCGAAGGCCCAGGGACGGTAAGGCCCGGAGATGAGCGGTGAAGCCTGGACAGGTGTGGCGGTGGCGGGTGCCGCCGCGTACGCGGCGGGCTCCCGTCGGCTGGCCACGACACCGGTGTCGTCGGCTGCGGGGTGCTCCTGGTCGGCGCGTGCGGCGGCAGGCTGCTGGGAGCGGCGCAGGCAACGGGGGCGGCGCAGCGCCGTTCGATGACGTCGTACGCCTGCTCCGCTCCTGGGCGCTGTCACCCGTGGGGGGTGAGGTGAGACGGGCCGTCCCCGGCGATGGTGGAGGGGCATCCGGTCCGGACTCGGGGCAGCGAGGAGAACCGTCATGGGTAAGCGCTTCAAAGGGAAGGTCGCCCTCGACATCCGTGACGCGCAGCCGGACTGGTCTCCGTACCTCGCCCCGAAGGCACCTGAGAACGCCCCGAATGTGCTGGTCATCGCGTGGGACGACGTCGGCTACGGGACGATGGACTGTTTCGGCGGTCCGGTGAGGACGCCGACGATGTCACGCATCGCCGACCTGGGGGTGCGCTACGCGAACTTCCACACCACGGCGCTGTGCTCGCCGACCAGGGCCTCGCTGTTGACCGGCAGGAACGCGACGTCGAACGGGATGGCAACGATCGCCGAGTTCAGCTCCGGCTTCCCCGGCATCTCCACCCGCATCCCGTTCGAGAACGGATTCATCTCGGAGGTGCTGGGCGAGCGCGGCTACAACACGTACTGCGTCGGCAAATGGCATCTGACCCCCGGCGAGGAGATCAACATGGCCGCCTACAAGGGGCGCTGGCCCCTGGGGCGCGGCTTCGAGCGGTTCTACGGCTTCCTCGGCGGTGAATCGAGCTGCTGGTACCCGGACCTGATCCACGACAACCACCCGATCGACCCGCCGGCCACACCCGAAGAGGGCTACCACATCGCGAAGGACTTCTCGGACAGGGCCATCGAGTTCATCCGCGACGCCAAGGTCGTCGACCCTGGCAAGCCGTTCTTCATGTACCTCTCCCTCGATGCGGCCCATGCGCCGCACCATGTGTTCAAGGAGTGGGCCGACCGGTACAAGGGCGTCTTCGACGAGGGCTACGAGGCGATCCGGCCCGGAATTCTGCGCCGCCAGAAGGACATGGGTCTGCTGCCGGAGGACACGGAGCTCTCCGCGATCAACCCGCACGGCGAGCCCGAGGTGACCGGACCGGACGGCCAGCTGTGGCCGATGCTCGACACGGTCCGGCCCTGGGGCGAGCTCAGTGCCGACGAGCGACGGCTGTTCGTCCGGATGGCCGAGGTCTTCGCCGGATACGTCTCGTACACCGACGACCAGCTGGGCCGGGTGCTCGACTTCCTCGAATCGGCCGGCGAGCTCGACAACACGATCATCGTGGCCGTCTCCGACAACGGGGCGAGTGGTGAGGGCGGACCGGACGGAACCTTCAACGAGTGGCGGTTCTTCAACGGCATGTCCACGCCGACTGCCCTGTCCTTGGAACACATCGACGAGCTCGGCGGCCCGACCTCGTACAACCACTACAACACCGGGTGGGCCTGGGCGTTCGACACACCGTTCCCGTACTGGAAGCGCTGGGCCGGCTACGAGGGCGGCGTGGCCGACATGTGTCTGGTCGCCTGGCCCGCGGGCATCGAGGCCCGGGGGGAGGTGCGCCGGCAGTACGTCCACGCGGTGGACGTCGCGCCCACGCTCTACGACCTGCTCGGCATCGAGCCGCCCGAGGTGGTCAAGGGCTACCCGCAGAACCCGATCGAGGGCGAGAGCTTTAAAGCCTCGCTCACCGACCCCGATGCGCCGGGACGCCAGACCCAGTTCTACACGATGCTGGGACAGCGCTCGATCTACCACGAAGGGTGGCTGGCCTGCACGGTTCACCCGCCACTGAGCGGCTGGGGCAACTTCGCGAACGACGTGTGGGAGCTCTACCACCTCACCACCGACCGCGCGCAGTCGACGGACCTGGCCGAGCGGGAACCGGAACGGCTGGAGACCCTCAAGAGCCTCTGGTACTACTACGCGGGCATCTACAACGGGCTACCGCTGGACGACCGCAGCGCACTGGAACAGGTAGTGGCCGAGCGCCCGCACGGAAGTCCCGAGCGCGACCGCTACGTGTACTACCCCGACTCCGCTGCGGTGCCCGAACAGTCCGGCGTGGTGACCAGCGGCCGGTCGTACACCATCGCCGCCGGGGTCGACGTCGGGTCGGCCGACGCCGAGGGCGTTCTCTACGCCCACGGTGGTGTGGCGGGCGGCCACAGCCTCTACGTCAAGGACCATCGTCTGCACTACGCGTACAACTGGGTCGGCAGCACCCTCCAGGTCGTGGACGCGGACCGGGAGATCCCGCCGGGCAAGCACGTTCTCACGGCCGAGTTCGCGGCGAACGGGCGGAGCACCGACCCCGCGATGCCCGGCGCCACGGGCACCCTCACCCTCTACATGGACGACCAGGAGGTGGGCCGCGACGACATCGTCACCCAGCCCGGGAACTTCTGCGTCGTCGGCGACGGGATCTGCGTCGGCCGCGACGACGCCTCACCCGTCACCCCCGACTACCAGGGGCCGTTCCCCTTCACCGGCGGCACGATCGACAAGGTCGTCGTGGACGTCTCCGGCGAACGCTACGTCGACCACGAGGCGCAGGTACGCGGCTGGTTCATGATCGACTGAACGCGGGACGCCCACGAACAAGGAGTTGGAGGAAGGGAGCCGGACGATGGCCGCGACCCTCGTGACCATCGCCCCCGTGGTCGGCAGCGCCCGAGTGGTGACGGCGGCCCGTGGCATCGAATAGGTCTTCGGACTGAACCCGCTGCCTTGCCGTCCGACGGGGGCGGGGGAGAACGCGGGGGAGAAGTCGAGGGAGAAGGAGCGACGACATGAACCTGGCTTACGACTACCCGGTCCTCGGAGCGTTCTGGACGGTCATGTGGATCTTCCTGTGGGTCCTGTGGATCGTTCTGCTCTTCCGGATCATCGGCGACATCTTCCGGGACGACGAGCTCAGCGGGGCGGCGAAGACGGGATGGCTCATCTTCGTGGTCGTGGTCCCCTTCCTCGGCGTGTTCGTCTACGTCCTGGCCCGGGGCAAGGGCATGGGCAAGCGCGAGGCGAGACACGTCCAAGCCCAGCAACAGGCTTTCGACGACTACGTGCGCGAGACCGCCGGCAGCGGGGCTGGGCCCGGCGGCGAGGCGGATCAACTCGCCAAGCTCTCCGAGATCCGCGCCAAGGGCGACATCACCGATGCGGAGTTTCAGCGGGCCAAGGAGAAGATTCTCCACTGAACCCGCTCACACGGTGCCGCGCCGCCGGCTCCCGGCGGCGCGGCACCCGGGCAAGGGCATGTGCCAAGGCCCCGTGTATCGGATGCGACGGATCACTCACCGGGGGGTGAGGTGCTTGTGCGGCCGGTGCCGGTCGGCGATGCGTGGGAGGTCGCCGGTCCCGTGTCGAGGAACTCGCGGATGGCGAAGCCGACCAGGACCACGACGACGATCCATACCACGACCGCCGCGGTCGGGTAGCTCCACGTCGCGAGGACGACGGCCGCGATGGCGAGAATCCCGGCCCCGATCCAGCGTTTGTAGTGGTTGACGAAGCGGCCGACCGGCCCGAGGCGCAGCCCGTGTGCCGTCGAGGCGTCCCGAAGCGCGCCGATCGCCGACCTGCAGGCGGTGCGGATCGAAACGGCGACCCTCGACGGGCCGATCAGGAAGGCGCCGACGGCCGTCACCAGTGCGGTGACACCCACGGCGCGGATGGCCGCGCGCAGGAAGCGGATCAGGGTGTCGTAGATTGAGCCGGCGGCGGCCTGGGACGCTCCGGGCGGCAGATGGTCGAGGTAGAAGGACCGGAAGACCGTCAGCACGACGCCCAGGAAGAGCATGGCGACGGCCACCCCGACTGCCGCGCCGATCAGGCCGCGCCGCCGGTTGACGGCGGTGAACACGCCGGCGGCGGCGACCAGTACGGCGATGATCGGCAGCCAGGTGCCCATGATCTGCAGGAGTCGGAAGTAGGTCTTGACCTTGCCGACGTCCTTCGAGGCGAACACCACGAAGTTGGTGTGTACCTCCGGGATCTTCGCCGCGGGTCCGAAGCCGGAGCTCACCAGCTCGTCCTTCACCTTGGCGACGAACGGCCCGATGTCGATGGCGACCTGGTTGTTCTCCAGCGAGACCGCGCCGCCGCCCTTGCCCGTCAGGGCCTTGTCGAGCGTGGAGTGCACGGCCCGGTTGGCGTTGACCCACAGGGTGGCGAACTGGTCGCTGGTCACCACCTTGTTCACGGTGCTGCTGACCAGCTGGGTGAGGCCGCTGGTGATCGGCCCGGTCAGGTCTCCGATGAGTTTGCCGAGCCGGGGTGGCGCACCCTGCTCGGTGGCGGCCTGGGAGAGCTGGTCCACCACGGCCTTCACGTCGATGTGGGACAGGACCTCCGTGGTGACCCGGTTGGTGACCGCGGCCTGGACATCGGGGTCGCTCGCCAGCGGCGCGACGGTCGCGACGTACCGGTCGGTGTCGCCGACGATGGAGTCGGTCCACACGGCGACGACCGCGAGCAGCGCCAGCAGGGAGGAGATGACGATCAGTACGACCGAGCCGGACGTTCGAAGTAGGTGGTGACGTGCCCGGGGCGGTGGTTTCGACGCCTCGAGCGCGGCGAGCCGCTGCCGCAGTTCGTCGAGCTCGGAGCGGTCGCCCGCGGTGAGCGGGGGCTCGGGCGCGGTGTGTGGGGGTCGGCCGGTTTCGGGCTGTTCTCCGTCGGACCGGCCCTGCTGCGGGCTGTTGTCGCCCGTCGGATCGGAAGCCGGATCGGGCTGGCCGCTCGGCATGGCATGCTCCCTGCGTCGGGTCCTCTGGCAGAGGCGGTTGGCAGTCGCACTGACGACGCGCCTTTTCCAGGAGATACTGTGAGTGATGCATGCGCTACTGGCTGTGCTCGCTCGGGTGAATCCCCGTGCGCCTGCGTCGACGGCCGATCCGGAATCAGACTGGAGGCGGCGGCCGGGCACCGGCGGAGGACCGCCGTGTGTCGCGCCGGTCCGGGAGCGGGAACGGCCGTCAGTCGAGCTCGCTCGCGGCTCCACGGACGGCTCGTCGATCTCCTGGGAGCTGACGTCATACCGCCAGGCGACCCGCAGGATGAAGCACCCTTCGGCAGTCCCGGCTGAACGGCCAGTCTGTGTCGGCCGACCGGGCCGAGGCCGCGTCGGTGGTCGAGCTCTGTGTGACCGACCATTCGACAGGGCGGTGCGAAGTGAACCAGCGGTCCAGCCCAACCAGCGTCCGAGTCCAAGCCCACGACGAATGAGCGGGATCGGCCGGGAAACGGAAGCCGTTGTACCGCGGGGGCCCGGGTTGCCCCCGAGCCCTCAGGGACGCAGCCACGCCCCCGGGTTGAGAGACATTCACATCAACGGGCCGGACACCTATGGGAGTCGACGCCGCCCAACCCCCACCGAGGGGCAGGCCGGCAGCCGGCGGCGCCGTCGGACACGATCATGGGTGCGCGGCTCCACGGCCCTTGACGGACGCGCTGTTGAACCTGCACGCACGGATGGCAGGGCACAAGTAGCCGGCGATCGTCCTCACCTGCCTCGGCCTGTGGATCGTGGTCAGGAGCCTCTACGAGCTCACCTCCTGAGGTCGCGTCGGGCGGGAGACGCAAGCGTCAGGGGCAGTCGGTGGCCGGGTCGTCGTGGACGAGCGCGCAGACCATCTGCGCGCCGCGCCCGTGATCGGGGTAGGCCCTGAGTAGCTCGGCTTTGAAGTCGTTCCACTGGCGGGTGATCTCGGCGGTCGCTCCGGCCGTCGCATGGCGGAAGTTGTCGCCTGTCTTCGAACGGTCGGATGCGGCGGTGTCCTTGTTCAGAACCCGGTTGTGGGGGACGCGGCCGTCGCAGTCGGCTGGTTTGACGCCGGTGGAATCGATGTCGGTGTAGCAGCCGGTGGCAAGATCCGCGGGGATGTGCTCGCTCGCTTCCCGGGTCCAGTCGGCGTCCGTCATGGTGCTGTAGCGGCGTATGTCGAGGAACGGCGCGAGGCCCGTGCGCTCCAGGCCGGGCGGGTTGTCGAGGCCGATCGGGCCGGGGGCGGCCCGGTCGCTCCAGTTGGAGTGCGAGTAGAAGTCCTCGATCGGGTGCCAGCCGCGGCCGAGCTGCTCGAGCACGGCACATTTGGCCCGTCCGGGCCGTCCGTCCCACGTGCAGGGTGAAGACAGGTCGCTCTGGTCGGCGCGCACTTCGCCGTCGGCGTCGACGAGGCCGTCGGCGGCCCGGACCGCGTTGCGGAAGCGGGTGACGGATGTGCGGATGCAGGCAAGGAGCTCGGTCGTGGCCTCGTCCCGGGTGCGGGGGTAGCCGGTGGCGTAGCGGGGGCCGAGGTAGTCGGCGTTGTCGCAGTGAAGGGGTCCGACGTTGAAGTAGGGACGGTGGTCGTCGGCATTGACCGCCCCGTCGCGCGCGTCGGCCATTGCCGTCAGCGTGATCGGTTCCCAGGGCAGTGCGGCCCGGGTGATGTCCTCGTGGTTGTCACCGGTGAAGGCATGGGCGGGGCCGCTCGGCACGGCGGTGAGGGTGGCCGCCAAGAGGGCCGCGACGGCTACGGAGGCGGTCCTGGGCGGGCCGTACAGCAGGCGGTGGGGCATACGGAGCTCCAGGCGTACGGGGGCATGGAAGCAGGGGCCCGACAGGCACCGATCGTGGTGCCCGCCTCGGTCCCGGCGGCCGTGCTTCCATGCTGCGTGTCCGGCCCGGCCCACGCATGCGCGCAGCGGCTAAGGCGACGACTCCGGCGATCGAGGCTGGGCCAACGGGATCCGCTGGGTAAGAAACAGGGCATGAGCGCGGCGAGGGCGAGGATGGCGAGCGCCGCGCGCAGGCCGTCGATCCTGGCCTCGGCGCTCGCGTCCACCGCCGCCTGGGACTGCTCCGGGTTCACGCCCGCTTCGTCGAGAGTGGTCTCGAGCCGGGCGTCGGACAGGAACGGCGCGCCGCTCTGGAGCTGGACGGTCGCCTGGCTCGTGACGCTGTCCGGGACTGCGGGGTTCGCCTCGATGGAGGTCAGGAAGGACGTCGTGAGTGTGGCGAGCATGATCGATCCGGCGAGTGCCGTACCGATCGAGGCGCCGAGGTTGGTGACGGCGTTCCGTACGCCGCCGACTTCCACACTCCTGTTTGACCGTCTCTGCGGTGGTGCCGACATCCCATGTGACGGTGCCGTCGCTGACGTCCACCGCGCCCCGGCCGTGGCCGGAGAACGCGTGCACAACCGCGTTGTGCGCGGCGCGGTTGGCATCGGTCCACATGGTCTCGAACCTGTCGCTCTCGACGAAGTGGGTCACCGCCTTGTTGACCACGTCGTTGACGGCCTCGTCCGCCCTTGGCGGATGGGCCGTGTGCCGGTGCCTCGTGGGGTGGTTCGCACGGAGGCGGCTCAGGCAGGCTTCTCGATGACGCGACAGCCCTGAACTGCGGCAGCCGGTCCGGTATGCGAGGAATAGACCATGCACGACGTGGACTCCTTCGGCCACCAGGAAACGGAGAAGCGGAGCACATGACACGAGACACTTCCTCCTGCTGCACCCCCGGCCGCCGCCCGGAGACGCCCGGTGATCCGGAAGCCTCGGCTCTCTCGACACGGCCGGCCGAGCCGTCCGGTGTGCCCTCCGCCGGCCCGCGACCGATCCGGCTGGACGGTGGCTGGTTCCGGATGGGCAGCGATGACGCGCTCGCCTACGCCGCGGACGGCGAGGGTCCGGTGCGGCGGGTCCGGGTCAGCCCTTTCGGCATCGAACCGCACTGCGTCAGCAACGCCCGCTTCGCCTCGTTCGTGGCCGCCACCGGGCATGTCACCGATGCCGAGCGCTACGGGGCCTCGTTCGTTTTCGGCGGCCTGCTGCCGGACGACTTCCCGCCCACCCGGGCGGTCGCCGCCGCCCCGTGGTGGCGCGAGGTACTCGGCGCCGACTGGAGGCACCCGCACGGCCCCGATTCCGACCTCGACGGACGCACGGAGCACCCGGTGGTGCACGTGTCCTGGAACGACGCCCTCGCGTACTGCACCTGGGCCGGCCGAAGGCTGCCCACCGAGGCCGAGTGGGAGTACGCCGCCCGCGGCGGGCTCGAACAGCAGCCCTTCCCGTGGGGCGACGAACTCCGCCCGGACGGCCGGCACCGGATGAACGTGTGGAACGGATCCTTCCCCGACCAGAACACCCTTGAGGACGGCTACCTCGGCACCTGTCCCGTGGACGCCTTCCCCCCGAACGGCTACGGGCTCCACAACATGACTGGCAACGTCTGGGAGTGGACAGCCGACTGGTTCGACCCCGTCTGGCACGCCACTGGCCCCCGCGAGGACCCGGCCGGCCCACCGACCGGCACCGCGCGCGCCCTTCGCGGCGGCTCCTACCTCTGCCACGCCTCGTACTGCCGCCGCTACCGGGTCTCCGCCCGGATGCCCAACACGCCCGACTCCTCCACCGGCAACATCGGCTTCCGTTGCGCGGGCCCGGCTGATGGATGACCGACACGGAGGGCCCCCTCTGCGATGCTGGGGTCACTCGCGCTGGTCGACCCGCTCCGCGGGGACTGCGGCAGGCACGCGGGCGCACGCCCGGATCGCTCGCCCCGGCCGTACGGTCCGCAATGCGACCGGAGCACCGGACGGGCTCGACCACCTGTTCCTGGCGGGAGTCGCGGTCCCGGCGTGCGTCGCGGCCTAGCACGGCGCCCCTGGCCGCGCGGGTCCACTTCGTGTGACCTGGGTCGGCCGGTGAGGCTCGGATCAGCGCCGGTCCCGGCGGTCCTCCCGGCGGTCTTCACGGTCGTCCCGGCGGTCCTCCCGGCGGTCACTGCGGCGGCCGACCCCATGGGCGACGACAGCTGCCGTGCCGGCGACGGCCGCCGTGCGAGCGACAGGGGCGCCGATGACCCCACGTCGCCCTCTGCGCATCGGTCCGATAGGCATCTCATTCTCCTTCTTCGTCGGCTTCGATCGAGGCCAGGATCGCCTGGATCGGAATACGTCCGTTGGCGATGAGCTGGCCTCCCGAGCGGCGTGCGGCGGAGGCGAAGGGCCCCGCCCACACGTTCTCCCAGACCAGCACGCCCGCTGTCGTGCCGGGCTCCATGGCGGCGGCCAGGTTGACGACGTCCTCTTCGGCGAGCAGGCCGGCCAGCTGCGCCTCCGCGGCGCGCAGTTCGCCGACGCTGTCTGGGGCATCGACCTCCATGACGTCGATCTCGCCGTCTGCCCCCTTCGTCAGGATGACCAGGTCCAGGACCCGGATCGTCCCCGAGGTGACCAGCTTGTCGAGTTCTTCGGCCATCTCGCCGGTGAAGTGCGAGGTGGCCGGCGGGAACTCGACCACGACGTAGTCGACCGGTCCCAGTTCGTCGGTGTCAGGTGATGTCATGTCTGCGTTCCGTTCTCTCGATGAGCACCCGTTCGAGAATGGGGGCCTTTTCGGCAGCCGACGGGTCAGAGGCCTCACGGTCGGAGTTGCCTGTCTCTTCGGCCGGTCCGGCGCAGAGCGCCCACATGACAAAAGTGTCGACGGCGATGGGCACGGTGTCCCCGAAGAGGTGGAAGGGCGGCCAGAAGGCGTCGGCGATCATGGCCGGCCCCGCGCGCGTGATCGGGATCGGTCCTCGCTCGTCGGATTGGGTCCCTCGGCAGGCTTTCCCACGTGCCAGCCTCGCACGGTAGCTGTGGGCCCGCATCCTGGCTGAAGTCCGGGACTGGAGGAGGCAGATGCCGTCTGCGGGTGGTGCGGCGGGGCGGCATCACGGGCGGCATCAGTGGCCTCCATCGGTTGTCGCCCAGAGAGGGGCGGCGTACACCGACGCGCACGCCGGCAGCCATCGACACCCGCATCGGCACACGTCCCGCCCACTACACCCGAGGCGCCTCCCTGGGCGCACGCTGCGGCATCCGAGCTGCCGTGTCATCCCCGACTGCGGCTGGGAGGCGCACTGCTCAGGTCCACAGCAGACTTGCAGCATGCTGATCGCATTGCTTGCCGTGCTGGGAGTGAACCTGATCGTGATTGTCTTCCTGATGACTGGAGTGCTGGCGCGTCGACGTTGGATCCGCCGTCAGCCGAACTCCTTCAAGGGGGCGATCCGGGTGGTCGACGGCGAGGTGGCGGGGTTGTCCGCCAAGTGGCGGCGCGGATACGGCCGCTGGGTACGCGATGTTCTCGTCTGGGAGAAGGCACCTTTCCTGTTCCGAAGCGAATTCGTCCTGGCGGACCACCTGGCGGACCCAGAGCGAGCGGCCGAGCCGGGCGAGGTGAAACGTCTCGGGAAGAGCGTCGCGGTGGTGTCCCTGGCGGTTGAGGGTTCGTCAGGACGAGCAGAGCACGCAGGAGTTGGGTGGCGTGGGCGGGATCGGTACGGAGTTTGGTGAGGATCCGCCAGTTCTTGAGGTGGGCGAAGCCGTGCTCGACCGGTGCGCGTCCGACGGCGAGGACGCGGTTGGCTTCCTTCTGACCGGCGGTGACTTTGTGGGTGCGGCTGGCGGTGTAGCCGGTGACGATCACGGGGTCGCGGATGTCGTTGTCCAGGCCGCGGAAGCCGAGGTCGGCCAGAGCGCCGAGGCCGGCGGCACGTAGGTGGGCCAGGATGTGGTCGTGGCGGGCGGCGGTGTTGTCGTGGGTGCGGCCGGGCCGGGCGGCGGAGATCCAGATCAGGCGGCCGTTCTCGTCGGTCAGGGCGAGGAAGTGCAGGCCGTGGCTGCGGTGCTTGCCGGAGTAGTTGCGACGGTCGGCCGGTCCGGTGCGGCGCTGGTGCGGATGAGGGTGCCGTCGATCAGAACCACCTCCCCGCCCTGATTGACGACCTTCTTCAGGGCGCGGTCCAGGCGCGGCGCCTGGGCGGCGAGCAGGGCGATCAGCTCGTCCCGCCGGCGTTGGACGGTGGACTCGGACACGTCGTTGCCGCCTGCCATGTCGGCCAGACGTTCGTCGTGGCGAAGTACGGCCAGGACGATCACCGCGATCTTCCCCGGTGGCAGGATCCGCCACCGGGACCTGATCGCCTTCAGATGGCGCCTGAGCAGATCGGCGAGGTGGTTGACGGTGCGCGTGGACAGCGACAGACGGCACTGGTAGACAATCGGGCAGGTGTCCTCGGCGTGCTTCTTGGTATTCGTCACACAATTCCAACGGCCGCCGGGGGCAACCTGGTTACGCCCGTGCCGCACCGCTCCGGGCGGCGGTGCCCCTGGTCACAGGCGCGTGGTGAACCGGCCGTCGGGGCGTTTCCGCAGCCAGCCGCGATCGACGAGTCTGACCAGCTTGCCGCGTAGCGGTTCCAGCTTGGCCCGCACACGGATGTCGACGCCCACCGCCTCGCCGACCTCGCGGGCCATGACCGGTCCCGCGGCCTGCCGCACAACGGTGAGAATGCGCTGATAGTCCGGCGGCAGCGTGCTCTCCTCCACGCCCGGTTCGCGGTGCGGGATCAGCATCACCGCTCGTCCGGCCACCTGCCCGGGCGCCGGCAGGTTTGAGGCGCGTTCCTCGGCGAGCTGCCCGGACACCCGTTCAAGGACCCGTTCGGCGACAGCGAGCTCATCCCGCTCAGCCCGCACCTCCGCCAGCTCCTTGGCCAGCCGTTCTTCGAGTTCGTCCAGTTCCGCGCGCCGCGCGGTGATCCGTTCCAGCAGCTCGGGATCCAGCATGCACAGATCGTAGAAGCCCGTTGATGGGGTTTTCCGGAAATGGGTGTGATCGAGTGGCTTTGTTCACGAGCCGACAGCGCCTGTACACGGGTTTGGGCAGCACTCGAAGCTCTGCAGACGTCGAGCAATTCATGGCTTCGGGCAGCACGGGTCCCTGCCAAGAGTCTGGCAGGGGCCCGTGGTGTAGGGAGCCGAGGGGGGCTGGGACCCGTCCCTAGATGAGCAGCATCCTGGCCAACACGGCTACCGTCTGCTGGTGGCCTGACGGCCCGGCGTCACTTCAGGTGTCGGGTGAAGAACTGGGCCGCGGCGTCCCCCGCGAACTGCGGGACGCCGGTGTGCCCGCCCATATTGGCGTGCAGCGTCTTCTCCTGGGAGCCGAAGGCGTCGAACAGGTCCAGGGCCGCCTGCCGGTCGTTCCCTTCGTCGTCCCACTGCAGCAGGACGTGCAGAGGGATGGTGACCTGGCGGGCCTCCTCGAACATGGCGCGAGGGACGAAACTCCCGGCGAACAGAACAGCGGCCGAGATACGCGGCTCGACCACCGCCAGCCGGGTCCCGATGGAGATCACTCCCCCCGAGTACCCGACCGGGCCGCCGATCTCGGGCAGCGACAGGAGGGCGTCCAGGGCGGCCTGCCATTCCGGGACCGCCTTGTCGACCAGGGGGAGGATAAGGGCGTCGATGATCTCGTCGCTGACCGGGCCGCCGGCCTCCATAGCCCGGCGCAGGTCGGCGACGGCCTGCTCGGCTGCGGGCAGGCGGGGCCGGTCGCCGCTTCCGGGGAGCTCGATGGTGGCCGTGGCGAAGCCGTCCGCCGCGGAGTGCCGGGCCCGGGCCAGCAGCCGGGGGTACATCTTGCGCAGCCCGAGAGGAGGGGGGCTGAGCAGGATCAGCGGCGCCGGTGCGGATGCGGATGCAGATCCGGGCGTCCACAGGATGCCGGGGATCTCGCCGAGGGTGAATTCGCGCTCAAGGACAGCGTCGTCGAGACGCTGTTCAGAAGTGAATTGCATGGTCATGCCTTTCGGGAGTGCCATGGAACGGCGCTCCCGGACGACCTACCGCCCGACCGTGACCCCGGAGGGGAGCACCCATGTCGATACGTTCACGGGTACCACCTCCTCGCTCTCTTGCACGGCCTCCGGAAACGTAGCAGTGGCTGCCGTGGTTCCGCCAACGGGTTTTTGAGGAGGCTCTGCGGCGGAACACCACGGCGTCGGAGTCACGCCTGTCACTGGTCGGGAAGCGCACGTCCGCCACCGATTTCGAGCATCGGAAAACCGGCAACCAACCGCTGACGGACGATCTACTGCGCAGACAGCCGCCCATGACCAGCGTGAGCACCCTGAGCGCCGATCACACCAGCCCTTTGACCTGCTACTTCAAGTTGGCGGGGGCTCAGTGTCCGAGAGGAACGACGCCAGGCCCTCCGGTGCTCGGCGACGGTGATGCGGTCGTTGGGAGAGGTGGCGTAGCGGTGGCGACCGCGGGAGCGAGATTTAGGGCTGACGTAGCCACCGTCCGGTGCCACGCTGGAGGGAAGGGCTTTGCTGCAGGGCACTTCAGGGAGGCGATCATGGGCCGCGAGTATCACTTTCATTGCGAGCATGCCGGCTGCTCGGTCACCGTGGGCTTGCGGATAGGTGGGAGGCGGGAGCTGGAGCTCCTCGTGGACGGGAAGCAGGTCGCCGCCGCCCGCGCCCATGGCCACCACGCCCAGAAGGCGGTGATGACCACGATCCTGCCCACCGAGCCGCCTCGCGGCATCGAGGTCGAGGTGACGCTCCCGGGCGCTCTTGGCGACGATCCGGCAAGCACCCTGCTTGCGGGTGGCGAACGCATGCCCATGGCCGCCCGGGAGGTGCCCCGGCGGGCGCGGCCGACGGAGGCCGACTGGTACTCCTGACCGTGTCGGGGCTCCTGAGACGGCGGGTCAGTCAAGGTCTCCGCCGCCGGAGACGTCTGTGGCTGGGCGACGGGGGCGGACCGCCACGGCGCTGTGCCGGTGACACGCCTGCGCAGCGCCCGCAGGCAGGTGTCATGCAGCCGGATCCGCAGGACGCGGCTCCGCGCAGGTAGCGCGCTGAACCACCCCAGCGTCTCCGGGAACTCCGCCTGTTGGCCGGGTGGCCAGGGCGGCGTCGTGGTGGGCCTGTTCGCTTCGGTGTCCGGGTCGAACTGAGGGTCGTCGACCGCGGGCCCGGAGTCCCCGACGAGGCCAAGGACCGCATCTGCGGCGCCTTCCAGCGCTACGGCGACGTCCCACGCGGATCGGGCGTAGGTCTCGGCCTGGCAGTGGCGCGGGGCTTCGTGGAAGCGATGGGCGGCACCCTGACGGCGGAGGACACCCCCGGCGGCGGCCTGACCATGACGGTGAGCCTGCGGATGGTCGACGGCTCCCCACCGTCCCTCCCGGACCTGGCGGCCGAGACGACCACCTGACACGGGCGGGCCGGGGTCAGTCCCGGTTCTTGTCAGCCGATGCCTCCAGCAGCCGCTCCAGCTCGCTCCCGGCCTCGTCGTACCCGGCGTCGGAGATCCGTTGCAGCTCGCGCAGGTCGCCGACCGCGACCGCGCGTCGGGTGAGGAGGAACCCGGCGTGCAGGGCTCCCTCGTCCAACAGTTCGCTCAGCTCGTCGAGGTCACCGGCTGCGTCGAACGACGTGTGCATAGGGTTCCACCACACCACGCTGCGCACAGGCTGGGGAGGTACTGCCGGCCTTGGCACGGGCCGCTTCGCCGTCTCATCTCCCTGGCCCGGGCACCTTCCGGATGCTGGTCGCGGCCCTGCTGCTGCCACTCGGGGCGTGGCTGTGCCTGCGCACCCTGTGCCCCGCCCGCGGCTCTCTGCTCGGTCCGATCCTCGCCGCGCGCGGCATGCTCCTCACCCGTGTTGCACCGGCCACTCTCGCCGCGACCTTCACCATCACACCGTCGCCGGGACCGCCGCATAGTCCGCGCTGGCGATGGCAAGCCCCGAACCCGCCGCGCCCGGCTGGGGGCTCAAGTCATACCGGGACCGAAGGCCGGGAGCCTCATTGCGAGGCCACGCAGACGGTAACGGGGGATCGCTGACCGTGCCGAACCCGGTCGATCGTGGCAATAAGGGCAGCAAGCCTTACGTGCTGTCCGATGCCCAGGGCATCCCGCCGTCGTCCAACACCGTGTACGCGTTCACCGCGAGGTACGAGGTGTTCCAGGGCTTCGGAGACTGCGTCGATAGCGGCAGGGGAGATGAACGGTTCGTCGCCCTGGACGTTGATGTACGCGTCTGCCGGCAGGCGCGCCGCGCACTCCGCGACGCGGCCCGTACCGGTGAGGTGCTGGTCCGTGCGCATGCACTCGATGCCCAGCTCGTGGCACACCCTCTCGATGCGCTCGTCATCAGTGGCGACCACCACGCCGTCGAGACGCTCGGCCTCCAGACAGCGCTGGTGGACGTGCCAGAGCGGCTTGTCCCCGAGCTGAGCGAGGGGCTTTCCCGGAAACGCCACATGATGGCGCCGTGCGGTATTCGGTGGTGCGGTCGTGGTGGCGGCCACGGCGTACTCCCGTTCGTGAGTGTCAGGAATGGGTGGGGCGAGGGAGGAGGGCCAGGTCGGCTCGGGTGGTCGGGGCGGCGGAGTCGTCGAGCGAGCGCAACCCATGGCTCCTCGGCTCTGCCGCGTGCAGCTCGGAGGCCAGAGCCTGCATGTGGGCGTGCATGCCGTTGTGAAGGTCGATCTGGGGCTTCCAGCCCAGGACCTCCTGGGCGCGGCCCCGGTTGGCACGAGTGGTGAGGACGTCGCCGCTGCGAGGGTGCTCCTGGTGAACCTGGACCTCGTGCCCGGTGAGGCTGCGCGCAATGCTGATCACTTCGAGAAGGGAGGCGCCCGAACCGCCGCCCACGTTGATCACACCCTGCGCCGTCGGGACGGTGGCCGCGGCGATGGTGGCCGAGACTGCGTCGTCGACGTACGTGAAGTCCCGGCGCTGGTGACCGTCACCGTACAGACGGAGTGGTTGACCGGTCAGGGCCGCCGTGAGGGCACGGCGTGTGAACATGTCCTGCCGCTGCCGGGGTCCGTAGACGGTGAAGTACCGCAAGGCGACGACGCTGGTCGGGCAGTGGGCCTGTGTGGAGTGCGCGAGGCAGAGCTGCTCCTCGGCGAGCTTGGTGACCGCGTACGGGGACGTCGGCTGGGGCCTGTCGGTCTCCAGGCTCGCACCGCCGTCCGTGGCGCCGTAGACGCTGGAGGACGAAGCCACCACGAGTCTGGGCACGCCCATGCGGGCGACGGCGTCCATGACGCGATGGGTTGCGAGGATGTTCGAGGCGACGTAGTCGCTGAACTTCGGTCCCCAGGAGGGGCGTACCCCAGGGATACCGGCCAGGTGGAAGACGGCGTTCGCTTCCACGAGAAGCGGCTCGATCGCACAGCTGAGGAGGTCGGCGGTGACGTGCATGTATCCCGGGATCCCCTGCAGAGCGGCGAGGTTGGCGGCGGCCGTGGGGTCGGTCGCCGGGTCGCGCCGGTCGACGCCGATGACGATGGCGCCGGCCTGGACGAGGGCGCGCGCGAGGTGGGAGCCGATGAAGCCGGCGGCGCCGGTTACGACGGCCCGACGCGGGACGGTGGTGGTCAGGTGGACGGGCGAGTTCTGTGACACGGGAATCTCCAGAAGGTGGCGAAGGGAGACGTTCAGGAGAGGCGGGCCAGCACGGTGCGGCCGTGGGTGCTGAGGGCGGGGTCGTCCTGCTCGTGTCCACGCACCAGGGCGGTGACGGCTTCGATCGCGCCGAAGGACTCCAGCAGCCGCTGTTCGGTGTCGTTCAGCGGCTGTCCGTACCCGGCGAAGAAGGCCGTGCGGAGGTTGGGTGCTGCCTGCCAGCGGCGGAACTCGAGCCGGGCGAAGTCGCGGATGCGGGCGTCGCGGCGCATGTGCTCGAAGTCGCACAGCCCGAAGGTGTCACCGACGAGCCAGTTCCGCGGTTGGTAGTCGAGGTGGCATGCCGCGCTGTCCATGGGCGTGTTCGCCAGGTCGTCGGCGCTGTGGCTCAGGCCGTTGCGTTCGACCGCGGAGATGAGGCCGGCCCGGTCCGCACGGGCGATCCAGTCGCGCAGTCGCTGGGCGAGTTCCGTGCCGACGGCTCCGCTGGGCGGCACCGAGGTGGCGCGGTGCAGCTTGCCCAGCACGCGACCGGCCTCGTAGTGGGCCAGTTCGTCCTCGGGCGATCCCGGTGCGAGTGTGTCCGCCCGTATGCCGGGAACGGCGGTGAGCAGCAGCGTGCACGTCATGTCCTGCTGACCCACGACATGGGGGGTGTGGCCGACCAAGTGGGCTCCCCAGGCGAGATAGGCCCGGAGCTCTCGGACGTACCGGTCGCGCTCGCTGTGCTGCTTGGCGAAGAACTCGTTGCCCTCGGCGTCGACCAGGCGCAGGACTCGGGACGGGAGGAGCGGGTCGTGCACGACCCGAACGGCTCCGAGCGCGCCACGGGCCAGGTTCAGACGCGGGTCGTCGAACAACGTGATCACGAGGCGGCCTCCTGCGCTAAGGCGGCCAGGTGCTCGGTGTCGTTGTGGCGGTCGAGCATCCACCGTCCCTGCCCGAGTCGGTTGAGGTGGTACTGCCAGCGGGTGATGGACCCATGGGAGACCGCGAACCCGGCCGGTGAACCGATCGGGAGCACCAGGAGCAGGGTGTGCGCGACGATCACGGTCTCGCCGTGTGCGGCGAACAGAACGGCACCAACCCCTTCCTCTTCAGCACCGTGCCCGCCTCGGGAGCATGTCCAGCCCGTCCCGGCTCCAGTGGCTCTCCGTTCCCACCCACCTGCCACACGGCCGGTCCACCCTCATCAAGGACGCGGTGGTGGTCGACCCGCAGCTGGCTCGTCGGCGCGTCACCCACATGCTGACGCAGTACTACGCGAAGAGTCCCGACTGGCCGATGCTCCGCTACGGGCTGGACCCGGTGCTTCACCGGTTCGGGGGCGGGAGCGTGGCCGATGTCGCCGAGGAGTCCACGAGGCTCTTGCTCAGCTTGTTGGGGTGGAAGGGGCGCATTCTGCGGAGCAGCCGCCTGCCGGCCCGGGCGGAGCGCTCGGAGCGGCTCGCAGACCTCGCCGCCGTCACGGGCGCGCGCGGCTACCTGTGCGGACCCGGTGGAATGCGCTACCTGGCCACCGCGCCGTTCGACGTACATGGATTGAGCGTTGTGCCCTTCGTGACTCCCAACACCGGCGTTTGGAGGGACGCTCGCGAAGCGAGCTCCGTGCGGCCCCTCATGACCGCCGGGGTTGCAGCAGTGGCCGACGAAATACAAGCCATCGCGTCCTGCCACCGGTCGCCCGTGGGCTTGGCGTGAGACGCGCTGCTTCTGTTCTGTGCCGTCGTGGTTCGCGAGCCCAGCACGGCGTGACCTGACCTGCGGCGGGCAGAGCTGTGCAAGTCCAAGATCTGACTATTTGGTGTTGTCGCAGGTCAGGGGCATCATGTGCCCCCCCTCAGGTCAGTAAACGGTCAGCATGCGTCCCGGACGTGTCCCCGCTTGCTGACCTGCGACCTACAGTGCGGCGCCTGAGTGGGTTCTTGGGCTGGAACGGATGGTGCGTACATGGCCCGACAGCTCGCCCGCGGCATGGGGTCCTTCTTCAAGGACTGCGGCTGCTCCAAGCCCACCCGCTGCCCCCACCCGTACTCGATCTGTTTCCGCGACGCGCTCGGCAAGCAGCGTGAGGAGTCCGGCTACGCCACGCAGAACGACGCGATTGAACGCCTCACGCATCTGTATGCGGAGAAGAAGACCACGGCGCCGTCCGTGGCGGCGGCCCGCCGCGAACTGGGGCAACTAACCGTCGAGGAGTACGCCAGGCAGTGGCGGCCGCGGCAGCGCCGGATGACGGACTATTCCACGGGGGAGCACGTCGACAGCTCGATCAACGTCCACATCGCTCCGCGTCTGAGAGCGCGGAAGCTGAACTCAGTCAACCCGATGGTGGTCGAACGGTTCCTGGACGAAATGGAGGGCGACGGGGTCGGCCGGGGCAACCAGGTCAACATCTTCCGGGTACTCAAGACGATCCTGCGGGACGCGAATGCCAAGGGGGCCATGGCGGACGATCCGGCGCCCGTCTGCTTGCGTAGGCGGGCGCGTCTGGACCCACCATGGAGGCCGTGATCGTGGACCCTGCCGCGGATGCTCGTGGTGTCGCCTCCCAGCACCTTCTTCGGGTACTGGTGGTGCACGCCTCGTATGGCCGCTGACCAGCGGAAACGACCTCGATTCGGCCAGGCCGCAGGCGGCTGGTCCGCGAATGGCCCGGATTTTGGTCACGGGTTGGGCTCCTTGACCGATGGCCCGTGGCGGCGGCGAGCCGACACGCAAACGAGTGGCGGGCCAACAGGCCTCCACGGCGCACGCCTCGATCCAACTCTTCGATCAGAGCTGCGACTTCGCAGATGCGCCGACGTCCGCCACGGCTGGCCGCGCTCCATCTCGGTCCTGGACGAGGCTGACTCACACATGGAACCCGCAGGTCTCGGACCCCCCGCGCCCCTTGGGGGCGGGGAGGCGGGCGGTCGAGCAGTGTGCTTCCCCGTCCGCTCGCTTCTTGGCCGTGACGTTCTGTGACGCCAGGCGCCCAGGGGGCCACGAGGACGGTGGCCGACCGGATCGTCAGGTCCCGCTCGGTCCCGTGCTCGCCGAGGGCGGCTCGGGCGGTTCCTCGAGGACGCTCCACGCGATCGGACCCAGCAGGTCCGCCAGGCGCTGGAAGACGTCGATGAGCATGTCGTCCACGGTCAGGACACCGACGATCCGGTGACCGTCGAGGACGGGCAGGCGGCGGAACCCGGACCTGCGGAAGGTTTGGTAGGCGACGTGGATGTCGTCGGTGACGTCGACCGTGATCACGGGTGAGGTCATCACCGAGTCCACCCTCTCGTCGGCGTCCCATCCACGGGCGACAGCGCGCACCGCGAGGTCCCGGTCGGTGACGATGCCGCGGAGCGTTCCGCCTTCCGTGACCAGGACTGAGCCGACCTCGTACCCGGCCATCTCCCGGGCGGCCTGGCCCAGGAGTGTCCCCGCAGGAACGGAGACCGCCGGACGGCTCATGACCTCGGAGACCTTCATCCCGCCTCCAGGTAGGGGCGGCGGAAGACCAGAGGGCCCGTGCCGTACGGGCGTACCGCGGCCAGCGCACGGTCGACCGCGGCCTCCAGAGGGCCGCTGGTGTCGACCGAGACGGCCTCGGTCCACGGCGACTCGCGCTCCGCCATGGCGATCGCCACGTCGAAGTCCGCGTCGGACGGTCCGGTCGTGCGGGCTTCCAGGCGCGCAGCCGCCGTCGCCTCCGGGGCGTGACAGTGCAGGGCCACGAGGTCGGCTCTGGTGCGTTCGGCCATGCGCTGTGCGGCCTCGCGCTGTGCGGCGTTCGACCAGGTGGCGTCCAGTACGACGGACTCGCCGCAAGACAGCAGGGCGGATGCGCGATCGAGCAGGGCCGCATACGTCCTGGTGGTCCACTCCGGTGTGTACAGGCCCTCGCCGTACGGGGCGGCGGCGGGCTGGTCCGCCGGGATGCCGGCGAGTTCCTTGCGTACGCGGTCGCTGCTGAGCAGCGTGACACCCAGGCGGTCGGCCAGCGCTCCGGAGAGCGTGGACTTGCCGCTGCCGGGGAGGCCGCCGACAAGGGTCAGGCCGACGGCGGACGTGCGCAGATGGCGCAGGGTCGCCGCGATCAGTCGCCGCGCCGCGAACTCCGCGCCGGGAGCACCCTGGCGTGCCTGGATCAGGGAGACCTTGGCGCGGACGAAGGCACGGTAGGCGACGTAGTGGTGGCGCAGGGAGGGGGGCGCGGGATCGCCGGAGTACTCGCTGTACCAGGTGAGGAAAGAGGCCGCCGACTCCGGTGCGTCGAGCTGTTCGAGGTCCATGGCCAGGAAGGCGGCGTCGTCGAGACCGTCGACGTAGCGGAGGTGGTCGTCGAATTCCAGACAGTCCAGGACGCGCGGGCCGTCGTCGAGACAGAAGATGTCCTCGGCGAGCAGGTCGCCGTGCCCGTCGACGATACGGCCCTGCCCGACGCGCATGTCGAACAGCGGGTCCCGGCCGGTGAGGTACTTTCGGACCAGCTTCTCGATCTCCTCCAAGCCGTCGGGCAGGGCCATGCCTTCGGCCACCAGGTCGCGCACCTGTGCGAAGCTCGCTTCCCAGCGCGACGACAGGGCGTCCCGCGTGCCCTGGGCGTCGACGTCCGCTGTGCGGGGTGCGTCCGCGTGCCGGGTGGCGAGGAGGCGGGCCACTGCCCGCAGGCAGTCGCCGACGTCCGCCCCTTCTCGCACGAGCCGGGACAGACGGCGGTCCGCCGGCATACGGCGCATCACCACGAGAGGTTCAGGTGCCTCTGTGTGTGGGGCACGGATCTCGCCCACGCCCAGGTAGACGTCGGGCGCGAAGCGCCGGTTGAGCGCGACCTCACGTTCACACGCGGTCCGCCGTGCCGCCACGGCGGTGTAGTTCAGGAACGTGAGGTCGACCGGCTTCTTGAGCTTGTAGGCGCGATCGCCGACGAAGAGTACGACTGCCGTGTGGGTCTCGATCACCTCGGCCCGCGGGAGCGAGCCGGTGTCGAGCCCGGTGCCCGCCCCAAGCGCGTCCTCGTGATCCGGACGGCCCGCCGTGGCCTGCCCCCTTGTGTCGTCCGGTTCAGTCACCCGGACGCTCCTCGGCCGCGCTCTTCCGTGGTTTCCGGACGAACTCCGAAGGGACGCATGCCGGTTCGAGGGCTGGCTCCATGGCGACCGCCTCCTTAACCGTGCGATGACGGGACGGACGGGCGTGCGGGCGTATCCGCAGGGGAGCGCACCGCTTCCCCTCAGAGAAGTACCTCAGGTTGTTCCATCGCGCACGCGGGCCGCGACGAGCGCGCCTGCCGTGGCGGACCTCCCGCCGATGACGACGTCACTCCGTTGTGCCGGAGGAAGGGCCCTGACTGCTCGTCGGGGGCAGGCCGGCCAGGACAAGGTCGACGGCGGCCTCTGCCCAGTCGGCACGACCGCCACGTCCGGCCATGTAGTCGGCGTAGAAGGGGCCGAGAAGCGCGGAGACGGCTGCTTCGAGGTCGGTCCCGAAGCGGATCTCGCCTCGGTCGCGGGCCTGTTCGAGGACCTCGCGCAACAGGGCGCGCCTGGGCAGGACGGTCCGTTCACGCAGAAGAGTGAGGAGTTCGGGGGTGTGGGCCTCCTCGGCGAGGCAGGTGCCGATGAGAGCCATGCCGCGCACGCGTTCGACGGTAGCGGCGAAGTCCTGCAGGATGGCGATCAGGTCGGAGCGGGTGTCCCCGCTCGTGGGCGGGGCGTCGGCCATGCGCAGAGCGGCGAGGGCGGCGGTGAGCAGGTCGGCCTTGGTCTTCCAGCGCAGGTGGATGGTGGACTTGCTGACCTGCGCGGCGGCGGCGACCTGGCTGAGGCTCATGCGCGTGTAGCCGTGCGAGGCCAGCAGCTCCAGCGCCGCCTGGAGGATGGCGGCGTCCTTCTCGGCCGATCGCGGCCGCCCGGCACTTTTGCTCTCCGTATCACCCATCCCGTCAGGATAAGGCGAAATCCGCACCGAGCGGTTCGGTACGGATTTCCGGCGGCCGATCAGCTCCTCGTCAGGCGCCGGCGATGTGGAAGTTGAAGTCGGCGTGGCCGAGCGAACCCCACAGGCGCAGCCAGATCGGCAGCAGCATCTCCGCGCCGCGGGCGGTGCTGATGTCACCGAGGTCGAGGACGCTACTCTCGGGCCAGCCGAAGGAGACGAGCAGGTCGGTGACGGCCTGCTTGGCGCCCGGGTCGTCACCGGAGACGAACACGCTGTGGTCGCCCGGGACGCGCGTCGGATCGACCATGATCTGCGAGTTCATCGTGTTGAGGGTCTTCACGACCCTGGAGTCGGGGAATGCGCGCTGGATCTGCTCGCCGAGGCTGTCGGTGTTGACCGGCTTCAGCGACGGGGGCACGCCCTGGGAGAAGTCCAGCGGGTTGGCGATGTCGATGAGCACCTTCCCCGCCAGGTTCGTCGCACCGGCCGCTTCCAGGGCCTGCAGGCTGCCGGCGCCCGCGGTGGTGTTGACGGCCGTCTCGCCCCAGGAGGCGGCGTCGGCGAAGGCCTCCAAGCGGATCCGGTCATGCAGGGCAAGCCACTGGGCGAACGGCGGGTTTCCGTAGCCGTCGGGCTCGGTGCGCGCGAGCGTCGCCTTCGGGTCGCGGGTGCCGATGACGACCTCGTGGCCGAGGGAAGCCAGCTTTGCTGCGATGGTCCGGCCGACGATGCCGGTGCCGAGAACTGCGTAGCGCACGGGAGAGGTCCTTCCGGGAGTGATGAGACACGACAGTAGGCATCGTGCTCCTGAAATCTAAACCGAGCGGTTCGGTATTGCAAGGACCGCCTCGGTTGCAAGGGGTGGGCAGGGAGGCGCCTTCTGGAGAGTGGGCGGGGGTTGGCGCTGTCGCGCTGGAACAAGCTGTGCGGCGGGTCTTTACGCGCGCAGATGGCTGCACTAATTTTCGGCAAGATTCAGCAAGGGATTTCAGCCAGCGGCGTCCGGGACGACGCCGAAGGCTTCCCGTTGCCTGCCCTCAGGAGCCGCCATGTCCGCGTTCCACCCTGCCCGCCCCCGGAGAAAGCACCGCACGGTTCTGCGCGCTGCGACGGTCGGCCTCGCGGCGACGGCCGCGTTCACCGGCGCAGTCGTCCCCGTGCCCCTCGTCACGCCCGCCGCGGCCGCCGTCGGCGGTCCGCTGGGTGCGCGGTACGACGCGACCGGCGCCAATGTGGAGTTCCGGATCCACTCCTCGCGCGCCACCCGCATCCAGCTGTACCTCTACACGGCGGCCACCGGAGTCCACGAGGCCGCCGCGCTCACGCTCACCAAGGACTCCGGCACGGGCGTCTGGTCCGTGACCGTGCCGGTCGCCACGATCCGCCAGCAGTACGGCATCACCGGCCCGGTCCACTACGGCTACCGCGCCTGGGGCCCGAACTGGCCGTACGACGCGGCGTGGACCAAGGGCTCCACGGTGGGCTTCGTCTCGGATGTGGACGGCGCGGGCAACCGGTTCAACCCGAACAAGCTGCTCACCGATCCGTACGCGCTGGAACTCAGCCACGACCCGCTCACCCCGGGCGGCCCCTCGAAGACCGTCTACGGCACCGGCCCCGCGCACCGCGCGGTCGACAACGGGACGCAGGCACCCAAGGGCATCGTGCTGGCGGCCGACGCGACGAGCACGGGAAGCAGACCGACCCGGGCGCTGAAGGACGACATCGTCTACGAAGTGCATGTCAGGGGGCTGACCAGGAACGACCCATCCGTGCCTGCCCCCTATCAGGGCACCTACAAGGGCGCGGGCCTCAAGGCCGCCGGCCTCGCGGCCCTCGGGGTGACCGCGGTGGAGTTTCTGCCCCTCCAGGAGGCCCAGAACGACACCAACGACGTCGACTCCACCGGTACCGCGGGCGACAACTACTGGGGCTACGAAACCCTCAACTTCTTTGCCCCGGACCGCCGTTACGCCGCCGACAAGAGCCCCGGCGGACCGACCCGCGAGTTCAAGGAGATGGTGAAGGCCTATCACGACGCCGGGATCAAGGTCTTCACCGACGTCGTGTACAACCACGCCGCCGAGGGCGGGCCGTGGACCGCGGGCGACAAGAACACCTACAGCCTGTTCAACCTGCGCGGCCTGGACAACCCCACCTACTACTCGCTGACCAGCGACAGGCAGGCGTCCTGGGACAACACGGGCGTCAACGGCAACCTCAACACGTACAACCCCGTCACCAGGAACCTGATCACCGACTCGCTCGCCCACTGGAAGGACACCCTGGGCGTCGACGGCTTCCGCTTCGACCTTGCTCCCGTCCTCGGCAACACCTGCGAGCACGGCTGCTTCCAGTACAGCCGCACCGACCCGAACACCGCCCTGAACCGCATCACCGCCCTGATGCCCCCGCGGCCCGCGGGCGGCGGCTCCGGCACCGACTGGATCGCCGAGCCCTGGGCTCTGGGCAGCGGCACGTACCAGGTCGGCAACTTCCCCGCGGGATGGTCGGAGTGGAACGACAAGTTCCGCGACACCGTGCGCCGCGACCAGAACGCCATGGGCAACGAGAACGTCACCCCCGGCGACCTCGCGACCCGCTTCGCCGGTTCCTCCGACCTGTACGCATCGAGCGGTCGGGCGCCCTGGAACTCGGTCAACTTCGTGGTCGCGCACGACGGGTTCACCCTCGCCGACCTGTACCGCTGCAACGCCAAGAACAACGGTCAGGCCTGGCCGTACGGACCGTCCGACGGCGGCTCCGACCACAACCTCTCCTGGGACCAGGCCGGCATCGCCGCCGACCAGCGCAAGGCCGCCCGCAACGGCCTGGCCCTGCTGATGCTGTCCGCCGGAACCCCGATGATGACCGGCGGCGACGAGTACCTGCGCTCGGTCAACTGCAACAACAACCCCTACAACCTGGACTCGTCCGCCAACTGGCTGAGCACGTCCTGGACATCGGACCAGTCCACGTTCCGCACCTACGCACAGCGCCTGATCGCCTTCCGCAAGGCCCACCCCGCTCTCCGCCCGGCCGCCTTCTACAACGCCTCGGACGGCAACGGCAACGGCATGGGCCAGCTCGACTGGTTCACCCCGGCAGGGGCGGCGCCCGACGGCGCGTACTGGAGCAATGTCAACAACCACGCTCTGGCCTGGCGTTACGACGGCACCGAACTCGGCGACCCGAACAGCGCGGTCTATGTCGGCTACAACGGCTGGTCCGGGGCTGTCGACTTCACACTCCCCTCCCCGGGCGCGGGCAAGAACTGGTACCGCGTCACCGACACGTCCACCTGGGCCGAGGGCGCGGGTCAGTTCGCCCAACCGGGTGGCGAGGCGCTGATCGGCGGCGCCGGGACCGTCTACCGCCTGAACGGCCGCTCCACCCTCCTGCTGATCGCCAAGTAGCTGTCGGGGAGGCGGGCACCCGCACGCCTCCCCTCTCCCCTCAGGAGCCGCCCTCATGAGCAATCCGCCACGCGGGGAAGCCCGCCCCCTGACCGGCCTCGGCCTTCTCGTCGCGCTGCTCGGCATGCTGGCAGCGCTGCTGCCGGCCGTGACCGCTCACGCGGCGACGACCGCCACCGTGTACTACAAGCCGGCCGCGAGCTGGACCACCGTCAACATCCACTACGCCCCGACCGGCGGCAGCTGGACCACCGCTCCCGGTCTGCCCATGACGGCAGCCTGCGCCGGTTGGTACAAGAAGTCGATCGACCTGGGAACGGCCTCCGGCCTGGCCGTCACGTTCAACAACGGCTCCGGCACGTGGGACAACCACGGCGGCGCCAACTACCAGCTCGGCAGCGGGATCTCGGCCGTCGACAACGGCGCGGTGACCACCATCGACCCGTGCGCCGCCGCCGAGCCCGCCTCCGCAACCGTGTACTACTACACGCCGACGCGGAACTGGTCGGCGTACTACCTGCACTGGGCACCCGCGGGCGGCAGCTGGACGACGGCCCCGGGTACGCGGATGACCGCCGCATGCACCGACTGGGTCAAGCTGACCGTCGACCTGGGCAGGGCCACCGGCTGGCAGGCCGCCTTCACCGACGGCTCCGGCACCTGGGACAGCAACAACGGCGCCAACCACCAGCTCGGCACCGGCACGATCACCGTCAGGGACGGTGTGATCGCCCACAGCGACCCGTGCGGCTCGACGCAGCCACCGCAGGGCAACGCCGCGACCGTCTGGTACTCCACCGCCACCGTCGGGTGGACCACCGTCAACCTGCACTGGGCGCCCACCGGAGGCACCTGGACCACCGCGCCGGGCACCGGTATGGAACCCGCCTGCGCCGGGTGGGTGAGGAAGACGGTCGACATCGGCACGGCCACGACCTGGCAGGCCACCTTCAACAACGGCAACGGCGTCTGGGACAACAACAACGGCGCCAACTACCCGCTCGGCACGGGAAACTCCACCGTCAAGGACAGGGTGGTGACGGCGAGCGCCACCGACCCCTGCGCGGCCGTGGTGCCGGACACCACGGCACCCACCGTGCCCTCGGGCCTGGACGCGAGCGTCACCGACACCTCCGCCGTGCTGAGCTGGAACGCGTCCACCGACGACGAGGGCGTCACCGGCTATCAGGTCACCCGCACCGGTGGCGGTCAGGGCACGTCGGTGGTGAACACCTCCTCCACCGTGCTTTCCGTCACCGGCCTGGCGGCGCACACCGCGTACTGCTGGACCGTCAAGGCCCTGGACGCGGCCGGCAACATCTCCGCCGCGAGCGCGCAGAAGTGCGCCACCACCGGCGACGCCCCGCCACCCGCCTCCCCCGGCACCCCGCTCGGCGGCGATCCGCGCAAGGACCCGATCTACTTCGTGCTCACCGCCCGCTTCAACGACGGCGACAGCTCCAACAACCGCGGCGGCAGCCAGCACACGAAGTCCGGCAACGCGGCCAACAACGACCCCATGTTCCGGGGCGACTTCAAGGGGCTGGTGCAGAAGCTGGACTACATCAAGGGCCTCGGCTTCTCCGCCGTGTGGATCACCCCGGTCGTCCTCAACCGCTCGGACTATGACTACCACGGCTACCACGGCTACGACTTCTACAAGGTCGACCCCCGCCTGGAGTCCGCCGGGGCGAGCTACCAGGACCTCATCAACGCCGCCCACGCCAAGGGCATGAAGATCTACCAGGACGTGGTCTACAACCACTCGTCCCGCTGGGGCGCCAAGGGCCTGTTCACGCCGAAGGTGTACGGCGTCCGGGACGCCCAGTGGAGCTGGTACTACGACCAGCCGAACTCCGGCTTCGAGTACGACGGGCTGACCGTCGAGCCCGTCTCCGGGAAGTCGTACTACAACGGCGACCTCTGGTCGACGGCCGAACCCAGCGGCAACACGTGTCTGAACTGGGGCGTGCCGACCGGCGCCAAGAGCCCTGAGGGCTACACGATCTACAACTGCCAGTGGCCCAGCCCCACGTCGAAGATGTTCCCGTCGGCGTACTACCACCAGTGCTGGCTCGGCAACTGGGAGGGCGAGGACTCGCGTTCCTGCTGGCTGCACGACGACCTGGCGGACTTCGACACCGAGAGCACTCCGGTGCAGAACTACCTGATCGGCGCGTACAACAAGTACATCGACATGGGCGTCGACGGTTTCCGTGTCGACACCGCCGTCCACATCCCCCGCACCACCTTCAACCGCCGCTTCCTGCCCGCCGTCCAGGACCGGGTCACGAGCAGGTTCGGCGCGCAGAAGGCGCGGGACTTCTTCGTCTTCGGTGAAGTCGGGGCCTTTGTCAACGACAAGTGGAACCGAGGCTCGGTCAACCACTCCGCGCAGTTCTTCACCTGGAAGGAGCGCAAGGAGTACGACGCCGACGACACCGGGGCCGCCCTGGAGATGTACGACTACGAGCAGCAGCAGGGCACCGGCAACCAGCCCACCTCGAACAACGCCTTCCTCGCCGGCAACAGCTACCACACCCCGGACCGCAGCCGGTTCAGCGGCATGAACATCATCGACATGCGCATGCACATGAACTTCGGCTACGCGTCCAACGCCTTCGACAACGGCAAGGACTCCGACGACAGCGTCAACGACGCCACCTACAACGTCGTCTACGTCGACAGCCACGACTACGGACCCAACAAGTCCAAGGAGCGCTACACGGGCGGCACCGACGCCTGGGCCGAGAACATGTCGCTGATGTGGACCTTCCGCGGCATCCCCACCCTGTACTACGGATCGGAGATCGAGTTCCAGGCCGGCAAGGAGATCGACTGCGGGCCCACCTGTCCACTGGCCACCACGGGGCGCGCGTACTACGGCGACAGGATCGCGGGGGACGTCACGGCCGGCGACTTCTCGCAGGTCACCAGCGCAAGCGGCGCCGTCGCCACGACCCTCCAGCAGCCTCTCGTCAAGCACCTCCAGCGACTCAACCAGATCCGCCGGGCCGTCCCCGCCCTCCAGATGGGCCAGTACTCCACCGAAGGCGTCAGCGGTGGCATGGCCTTCAAGCGCCGCTACACCGACACGGCCACGGGCGTCGACAGCTACGCCCTGGTCTCCGTCGGCAACGGCGCGACCTTCAGCGGGGTCCTCAACGGCACCTACAAGGAGGCCGTCACCGGCCAGACCGTCACCGTCACCAACGGCACCCTCACCGCCCCCGCCTCCGGTAAGGGCAACCTGCGGGTCTACGTCCTCGACCTCGCCGGGGCCAACGCGGCACCCGGCAAGATCGGCGCGGACGGACCGTACCTGAAGTAGCGCCGAGCCCCGACACCGGCTCCGTGCGTTCCTGCACGAGGGCGGGGCCCTTGGCGGTGCTGTCGCCGAGGGCCCCGATCGCGGGTTCCACCTGGAAAGCGAGCACTACCTGGCGGAGGCAAGGGTGTTGCCGCTGCTGAGGCCGGTCATTCTGCGACGCGGACAGCGAGCGCGGGGCGGATGGCGGCCGCGCGGCGGGCTGGGCCGATTGTGGCCAGGAGCGACGCGGCGAAGGTGGCTGCGGCCAGGCCGCAGATGCTGGCCCATTCGACGGGGAACCCTCCTTCGAGGCCCTCGAACGCGGCGCTGTTGCTGTACATGAGCCACGTGGTGAGCACGCCGAGGAGTGATCCGAGCACGATTCCTTCCACGGCGACGAAGGTGCTCTCCCACAGGAAGGACCGCTGGACGGTCCGCGCCCGGAAGCCGAGGGCCCGGAGGATGCCGATGGTGCGTCGGCGTTCTCGTACGGCTCGGACCATGACCACTCCGAGGCCGGTGATGCCCACGCCGAGGCCCAGGACGAGGAAGCCCTGCATGAGGCGGAAGAAGGCGGTGCTGGAGTCGAACTGTTGGCGGATGTCCGACTCGATGGGTGTGGCGACCAGGCTGGAGGAGAGTTGCTCGCCCTGCAGTCGGGTCGCCAGCGCGTCGGGTGCGGTGCCGGGGCTGGTCCTCACCAGTGCGGAGGCGTTCTGTGCCTGGGTGCCGAAGAGTTCGCGCGTCGCCCGCTCGCTCATCACCACGGGGTACGTGGTGGAACTGGCGCCGGTTCCCGGGTAGAAGACCAGCCCGTTGCTGAGCACACCGGCGATGACCTTCTGTTCGCTGCGGCCTGTGCGGGGATCCGTCAGGGTGAGGGTGTCGCCGGGGTCGTAGTAGTCGCCGGCCGGGCCGCCGGTGCTGCCGAAGAAGCCGTCGAGCACGACGTAGCGGGGGTCGGAGGCGAGGGCCCGCCATACCGCGGGGTCGTCGGCCAGGCCGGGCAGCCGTTCGCGGAAGGTGATGCCGGTGATCGCTCCGTCGGGTACGCCGACGACGGCGGTGTCCAGAGGTTGGGGGCTGCGTCCACCCGGATCGGTGGCCCGCCCTGTGGCGTTGAGCAGCGGTGACACGGCGGAGATCCCGGCGGCCGACGGGCCGCCGCGCAGATCGTGGACGAGTCGGTCGCCAGCGACCTGGGGGTTGTAGTCCAGTCGCAGGGAGTATCCGGCGGTGGCGTCGGCGACGACTCCGTCGACTCCGGCGCGGAGGATGCCCGAGATCTCCGTCAGCAGTACGAGGACGAACACGATCAGGGTGTACATCACCAGTGTCGCGCCGGTCCTGAACCGTTTGGCCAAGGGGTACGCGACCGCGAGGCGCGCCGCCAGGCCGCCTTCCGTCGGGCGCTGGAGGAGTCGCCGTACGGGGCGGAGCAATGTCTTCTGGTTGTCGCTGACGAGCACCACCGCGGAGAAGGCGGCCAGGGTGCCCTGGATGACGTACACGGACATCGAGGGCGTGTCGAAGATCCGGGGGCGGATGACAGGTGCCAAGAGCGTCCAGGCCAGGACGGCTCCTGCCACCAGGGTCGTTACCGTGTGGCGGGGGAGGACGCGCAGCAGCGCCGGGGTGGCGAAGGCGAGGGCGAGCGCCGGGAGGAGGTACGTGGCGTCGGGCTGGCTGCGTGCCACGGCAGGAACGGCCGCGAACGCGCACAGGATCGCCAGGGCGGTGGAGACTGCGAGCAGGCGGCGGCGCGGTCGCTGACCGGGTGTCGTCGGGAGGTCGCGGATTGCGGCGATGATGTTGAACCTGCTGATGCGCACGCTGGTCGCGAGGATCGCGGCGAAGGCGATGAGCAGGCCCATGGAGAGTCCGTTGAGGACGCTGGTGGGGGTGATGGCGAACGTGATGCGGATGCTGCTGCCGCCGACCGACCAGCCCTGGAAGATCTGCGCTGCGACCACGGCGACGCCCCAGCCGACGGCGACCCCGATGGCCACGCCCGGCAACGCGGACAACAACGCGTAGGCCGCGCCTTCGAGGGTGAAGGACCCAACGAGGCGCGAGCGCTTCATTCCCACCGCCCGCACCATGCCCATCTGGGACTTCCGCTCCTCGCCGAGCATGACGAAGATGTTCACGAGGAGCAGGGCGCCCGCGATGATGCTGAAGCTGCCGATCATGAGGAACAGGGCTCCGAGGGAGTCCCCGGCCTGCTTCGCGTCCCGCAGGACGGTGTGCTTCGGTGTGTCGATCGCCGTCTGGTCGGCGAGCGGTCCCAGAGTCTGCCGGATGTCGGCGGTCACGCGGTCGGTCAGGGCTTCGCCGCTTTCGACGCCGCCCCGGTTGGAGACGAAGGTGACCGAGCGCGGCTCCGCACCGGCGGCCCGGGCGGCGGAGTCCAGGGCCTGCGGCGGCAGGAAGACGTCGCGGTTGAGCCTGCCGCCGAGGCCCACACCGGCGAGGCCCTGCTCCGGCACCACACGCTCGATCCGGTACGTCTGCGGTGTCCCGAACAGGTACACCGTGACCGGATCGCCGGCTCCCACGCTCAGCGACCGGGCCAGCGGTTCGTTGACCACGACCTGGCCGGGCTTCGGGTTCGGTCCGCCGAGACCGGAGTCTCCGCCCGCGGAGCCGAAGCGTGACGCCTCGCCGAAGTCCATCTGCCAGGCCAGGACGCGCGGTTCGGCGACCTCGTGGTCGGCGGAGCCGCTGATGACCGCTGCCTGAGTGGCTTGGGCGTTGAGCACTCCGTCGATGTCGGGGTTGTCGGCCAGGCCGGCCAGACGATCGGTGACGGCGCGGCCGGCCGGTCCCGGGGGTGCGACGACGCGCTCGTCCACCGGTCCCAGCGTGCGGTACGCCTCCTGTCGTACGGAGAAGTTCAAGGTGTCGCCGACGACCAGGGCCCCGATGACGATGGCCGTTCCGAGCATCGATCCGCCGATCACCAGCGCAGCCTCGGTGCGCCGGCGGGCGACCTGCCGGAAGGCCAGCCGCCGTGACACCGGCTGCCGGACGGCGACCAGCACCAGGGCCACTAGGGCGAGCGCCAGGGCGGTGAGCAGCGGGATGAGGAGGTTCGGGTACATGGTCAGCCCGGAGGGAAGTCGGGGACCGCGGGCGGGGCGGTGACGGCCTGGCGGATGTCGTCGACCAGTTGCCCGTCGCGCATCCGGATCAGTCGGGGGACGCGCGCGCCGATGGCGCTGTCATGGGTGACCAGGACGATCGTCTGGCCCTCGTCCTGGTTGAGCTCGCACAGCAGGTCCATGACCTGGTCGGCCATCGCGCTGTCCAGGTTGCCGGTGGGTTCGTCGGCCCAGACGATGGCCGGGCGGCCGGCCAGGGCACGGGCGATGGTCACCCGCTGTTGCTCGCCTCCGGACAGCTCGCTCGGCCGGTGCTCGACCCGATGGTTGAGGCCCACCCGGTCGAGCATGTCCAGAGCCCTGCGACGCGCTTCACGCGGCCGCGTGCCCACGAGCAGCAGGGGCAGTTCGACGTTCTCCACCGCGGAGAAGACCGGGATGAGGTTGAACGCCTGGAAGACGAAGCCCATCGTGTGAGCGCGGTGCTCCGTGCGCGCGGCGTCCGACATGGCGAACAGGTCGTGGCCGTCGACCTCCACCCGGCCTCCGTCGATGTCGTCGAGCCCCGAGAGGCAGTTCAGCAGCGTGGTCTTCCCGGAACCGGACGGTCCCATCACGCCCACCATCTCTCCGTGGCGCACGAGGAGATCCAGGTCGCGCAGGGCGGTGACCTCCACGGAGCCCGTCCGGTAGATCTTGCGTACCCCGGTGGCGACGAGGAGCGCCCGGTCGGTGTTCATGCTGTCCATACCAACCGCCGGAAGGAAGTGAAGGCTACGGCCATCCAGGTCCGGAGGAGGGGCCGAAGGGCCTAATCGTCGGTTCACCTTGAGCTCCGCGCGAGCGCGTTCGCCGTCGTGGTCAGGCATCCGCTGCCGCTCGCGCGCGTCGCCGGACGGCGGTGGCGGACAGGGTCCCCGCGCCCGCCGCAGTGACGGCGAGCAGGGCGAACCCCCAGGTGTAGTCGTGCGCGATGCCGTCGACCGCCCCCATCACGAGGGGTGGGAAGAAGCCGCCGAGGCCGCCCGCCGCACCGACCACTCCCGTCACCGAGCCGACCCGCTCGGCCGGGACCAGTCGTGCGACGAGCGCGAAGACAGCCCCGGACCCGGCGCCCAGGCCCGCGGCCATGCCGAGGAAGGCCACCGTTCCTACGGGGACCAGTTCCGTCTCGAACGCCGCGACCAGGGCGCACGTCGAAACGAGCCCGTACGAAGCCGTCAGCACGGGCACGGGATGGACGCGGTCCGAAAGCCAGCCGCCCACGGGCCGCATGGCCACGGCGAGGACGACGAATCCTGCGGTTCTCAGTGCCGCGTCGGAGCGGTCGAGCTCGTAGGCCCGGGTGAGGTAGGTCGGCAGGTAGACGCTGAAGGCGACGAATCCGCCGAAGGACACGGCGTACAGGACGGCCAGCTGCCAGGTGGCGGGCGTACGCACGGCAAGCGCCGTGCGCGAGAACATCGACCCCGCCGCCGTCGCACGCCCTGGACGGTCGAGGAGCAGGAACCAGGCCACTGCGGCGTACACGGCGAGGCAGGCGGCCACGAGATCGAAGGGGAAGGCCCGTCCGACGGCGTCGGTGAGCTGGACGGTGGTGAAGGCCGACAGGGCCGTTCCACCGGTGCCGATGCCGAAGATTCCGAGGGCGACGCCCCGCCGTGCGGGTGGATACCAGGCGTTGACGAACGGCACACCGACGGCGAAGGCCGTTCCCCCGAGCCCGAGCAGGAAACCGCCCGCGAGCACCTCGGCCAACGAGTCGGCCAGGTGACCCAGGTACAGCACGGGCAGGATCGTCAGGGCCGCGACGAGCGGGAAGACGCGGCGTGCGCCCCAGCGGTCTGTCAGCGCCCCTGCCGGGATCCGGCCGAGCGCGCCCACCACGACGGGCACGGCGACCACGAGCGACTGCTCGAACGAGCTGAGGCCGAGGTCGTCCCGGAGCCGCGGGCCGAGCGGGGCAAGCAGCGCCCACGCCCAGAAGCAGAGTGCGAACCCGGTGGTGGCGAGGAACAGCATCTGCCAGGGCCGCGGTGCATCCGTGACGGGTGGGCTCCCCGAGTTCCGGACCATGGTGGCCTCCCGGCAGCGATCCGCAGGGGCCACGTGAGCCCCGCTCCTTCCCACCCTCCGGCCGTCGGGATCCCGGCTCCATGGGCCGCTCGTTCCCATCCGTGGCCGACCGGACCCCTGCCGTGGGCCGGTCGGCCCTGTACGGGCGTCCTGGGGCAATGCACGGTGGGAGTGGCGAACGGACCAGAGCCAGGGCGTCCGCTCCTGCCGGTCCGCCGCCGGGAGCGTGAGTGGCGATGATGTTCTGGTACGGCGATGGCATGAACGGATGGGGCTGGTTCGCCATGTCGGCCGGCATGGTGCTGTTCTGGGGCCTGCTCATCACCGTCGCGGTGATGCTCTTCCGCACACTGGATCGCGCCTCGCAACGGCCGCCGGGGACTCTGCCCGCCACGTCGGCCGAGCAGATCCTGGGCGAACGACTGGCGCGCGGTGAGATCGACGAGGAAGAGTACCGTCGGCGCCTGACCGCCCTGCGCGGCGTGGAGCCGTGAGTCTCTTGGCCGGCTGGGATGCGGGCAGGGAACCGGCCGGTCACCCTGGGAGCATGAGGATGTCCGGGGAGCCGGGCCCACGCTCAGACGCGCTCCGTGAGCTGTCCGCCCGGCACGGAAGGCGCGGGGGGCTGTTGCCGGCCGCGCTGGAGCGTGCCAGGGCGGGTACTGCCGAAGGGCCCGGGGCGTGGGCGCCCCAGGTCGCGGAGGCAGCCGGACTGCCGGCCGCAGCGGGGCTCGGCCCCGCCACCTTTTTCGCCGATCTCGCCGCCCCGCGCGGCGAGCGGCACGTGCGCGTCTGCACCGCGACGGCGTGCTTCGCCGCGCGGGGCGGACGGCATCTGGCGGAGGTCGAACGGGCGCTCGGAGTGACGGCGGGCACGGTCGACGAGGCGGGCGTGACCTCGTTGCAGACCGTGCACTGCCTCGGCTACTGCTACGCGGGCCCAGCCGCCCTCGACGGCACCCTTCCCCGTACGGGACCGGACCTGGCCGACCAACTCCGCGGGCGGGCCGAACCGCGCACGCCGGGCATCCCCGCGGCCGACACCACCGGGGCGCCTGTCCTGCTCGCCGGCATCGTGGGAGGGCAGGACGCCTGGGACGTGTGGCGCCGGGCGGTGGCCGGGCTGCGGCCCGAGGAGGTACGGCAGGAGACCGCCGCCTCAGGGCTGCGCGGGCGCGGCGGCGCCGGATTCCCGGTGGCCGACAAGTGGGCCGCTGCGGCGGGAAAGCCGGGCGCGGTCGTCGTCGCGAACGGGGACGAGGGCGACCCCGGCTCGTACGCCGACCGGCTGCTCATGGAGGAGGACCCCGAGCGCGTCCTCACGGGCCTCGCCCTGGCCTGCTTCGCCTGCGGCGCCGGGCGCGGGATCGTCCTGGTGCGCTCCGAGTATCCGAAGGCCATGGCCCGGCTGCGCCTGGCGGTGGAGCGCGCGACGGAGGCGGGCGACCTGGCTCCTTCGGTCGGGGCAGCCGGTCTGCGGCCGTTCGTCGAGATCGTCGAAGGAGCCGGCTCCTATGTCTCCGGCGAGGAGACCGCCCTCATCGCCCGACTGGAAGGCGCTCGTGGCTGTGCGCGACCGCGGCCCCCCTACCCCACGGACCACGGCCTGTGGGACACGCCGACGGTGGTCAACAATGTGGAGACCCTGGCCGCCCTGCCATGGATCGTCGCCCACGGCGGAGCGTCCTACGCCCGACGCGGCGTACCGGACGAGACCGGCACCAAACTGGTGTGCCTCTCCGAACGCTTCGCCCGGCCCGGAGCCTACGAGGTCGAACTCGGCACTCCCGTGGACGAGATCGTCACCCGGTTCGGCGGCGGCCTCAAGGACGGGCGTGAGCTCGTCGCCCTCCAGATCGGCGGGCCCCTCGGCGGCTTCCTCGCAGGGCACGCGCTCGACGTCCCCCTCACCACGGCAGCGCTCGCCGAGCACGGCGCGGCCCTCGGTCACGCCGGCATGGTCGCCTTCGACGCCGACACTGATCCGTACGAACTCCTGCGACATGTCTGGGAGTTCGCCGCCGACGAGAGCTGCGGGGCCTGCTCTCCCTGCCGGATCGGTACCCGACGAGGACGCGAACGAGCACAGGGCCGGGACGGGCCGGGGGAGTCCTACGAACGGCTGGCGCGACTGATGGGCGAGGCGAGTCTCTGCGCCTTCGGCAGGCGCGTCCCCGCCGCCGTCCGCAGCCTGGCCCGAGCCTTCGGGCCGGCCCTGGAAGGGTGGGCCCGATGACACGGCTCCAGGTCGACGGAGTCCCGGTCGAACTGCCCGCAGGGGCCTCGCTGCTCGACGCGGTGCGTGCCACGGGAGCCGATCTGCCCACCCTCTGCCACGACGACCGCCTCCGGCCGGCCGGCTCCTGCCGGACCTGCCTGGTCCGCGCCGACGGCCGGACCGTCGCCGCCTGCGTCACACCCGCGACACCGGGCCTCACCGTCGACACGACCGAGGAGGAGGTGCGGAACCTGCGCCGGGACGCGGTCGCCCTGATCGCCTCGGCACTTCCGTCGCGCGCGCTCGCCGATGGTGCGCACAGTGAACTTGCCGAGGTGTGCCGGGCCTTGGGGATCTCTGCGGATGCGGCCGCCGGTGACTCCACGCGCGGACCGGACGAGAGTCACCCATACGTTCACCTCGACCCCGACCTGTGTATCGCCTGCGGGCGCTGCGTCCGGATGTGCTCCGACGTCCAGGGCACGTTCGCGCTCACCCTCACCGGGCGCGGCGCCGACACGGTCGTCGCCCCGGGAACTGGCGGCGCCTGGGCCGCATCCGACTGCGTGTCCTGCGGCGGCTGTGTCGACACCTGCCCCACGGGCGCGATCACCCAGCCCGGCCCCGGGCAGGGCCTCACCTCAGGACAGGCGCCCGCTGATCGCGTGCGCACCACCTGCGGCTACTGCGGCGTAGGCTGTGCCCTCGACGTCGTCGTCCGCGAGGACCGTGTCGCCGCTGTCCTCCCCGCCCGGGACGGGCCGGTCAACCGGGGCCACGCCTGCGTCAAGGGCCGCTTCGCGTACGGGTACCTCAGCTCCGCCGAACGTCTCACCGAGCCTCTCGTCAGGGAGAACGGAGCTCTGCGGTCAGCGAGTTGGGGCGAAGCGATCGCCCGGGTCGCGGACGGCCTGCGCGCGGCAGTGCGTGACGGCGGCCCCGACGCGGTCGCCGCGATCTCCTCAGCCCGCGCCACCAACGAGGAGAACTACCTCGTCCAGAAGTTCCTGCGGACCGTCATCGGCACCAACAACGTCGACAACTGCTCCCGCCTCTGCCACGCCCCTTCCGCTGCCGGCCTCACCGCATCCTTCGGACGTGCCGGGGGCACCGACCCTTTCGACGGCGTCGAGACCGCCGACTGCCTCCTGGTCGTCGGGGCCAACCCCGTCGAAGCCCACCCCGTCGTCGGTGCCCGTCTCCTCCAGCGGGCGCTCGCAGGCGCGTCCCTGATCGTGGCCGACCCCCGAACCGTCGGACTCGCCCGCCATGCCGACGCGCACTTGCGCCCCCGCCCCGGCACGAATGTGGCCCTCTTCCACGGCCTCGCCCACGTCCTCGTCGAGGAAGGCATGACCGATGCGGACTTCCTCCGCGATCGCGCCACCGGACTGGACGAACTCGCCGAGCTGCTGGCCGACTACACGCCCGAACGGGTCGGCGAGATCACCGGGGTTCCCGTCGACGACATCAGGAGGGCCGCCCGGCTCTACGGCCACGCGGAGCGGCCGGCCGTCGTGTACGGACTCGGCGTCACCGAGCATCTGCACGGCACCGACGGCGTCCGGACCCTGGCGAACCTCCCTATCCTGCGCGGCGCCGTCGGAGGCACCGGCCGTGGGTTCGGCATCAGCCCCCTGCGCGGGCAGAACAACGTCCAGGGCGCCTCCGACATGGGAGCCCTGCCCGATCTGCTCCCGGGGTACGGCCGGGTCACCGACCCGGAAGCCCGCGCCCGCGCCGAGGCGGTGTGGGGCCGGCCGGTCCCCGAACAGCCGGGCATGCGTATCCCCGAGATGTTCGCGGCAGCCCGAGAAGGCAGGCTGCGGGCGTTGTGGATCATCGGAGAGGACGTCTGCGCGACCGACCCCGACAGCCGACGCGTCGCCGAGGCCCTCGACGCCTGCCCCCTCGTCGTCGTCAACGAGCTCTTCCTCGGCGAGACCGCCCACCACGCGGATGTCGTCCTGCCCGTGGCCTCCTGGCTGGAGAAGGACGGGACCTTCGTCAACTTCGACCGCCGCTTCCAGCGCGTACGGGCTGCGGTGACTCCACCGGGCACGGCGCGCTCCGACTTCGAGGTCGTCCATGCCATCGCCGATGCCCTCGGCGCAGACCTCGGCTGCCCCACCCCAGCGGCGGCACTCGCCGAATGCGGACGTGTCACGCCTCTCTTCGCGGGCCTCTCACACGAGCGGCTCGACCGGGAGGGGGCCGTACCCTGGCCCTGTACCGCGCCGGACCGACCCGGCGAACGCACCTTGTACGCTGATGGGTTCGCCACGCCCGACGGGCGTGCGCACCTGTCGGCGGCCCCCTACCTCCCGCCCGGCGAAGAACCGGACCAGGACTATCCGCTGGTGCTCGTCACGGGGCGCCGATGGGCCCACTACAACTCCGGGAGCATGACCCGGCGCGGCGGCAACCTCCTCCTCGACGCCTCCGACCACCTGGACCTGCACCCCGAGGACGCCGCCCGGTTCGGAGTCCGGGACGGCACCCGCGTCACCGTCGAGAGCCGCCACGGACAGGCCCGACTCGTCGCCCGCGTCGGGAGGGAACTCGCTCCCGGGCAGGTCTTCTGCGCCTTCCACTTCCCTGCCAGCGGAGTCAACTCCCTCACCTCGGAGCACGCCGACATCGTGACCTCGTGCCCGGAGTACAAGGTCACGGCGGTACGGCTGCGTCCGACGGTGTTCGACGACTGAGCGGCACCGATCAGTCGTGGGGAACGAGGACCACGGGCACCGGGCTGTGGTGCAGGACGGCGTGGGCCACGCTGCCGATGTGCGCGCCGAGCGTCGAATGGCGGGTACGCCGCCCCAGCACCACGAGGGAGGCTTCCCTGGCGACCGAGACCAGTTCGAGTCCGGCCGATCCGACCGCTACGCGGGCGACCGCCTCGACGTCGGAATACTTCGCCCGCCAGGGTTCCAGCATGGCCTCCACCGAACGCTTGATCTCCGGCACCATGGAAAGCCTGAAGTCCGGGACCATTGCGGGCCCCATTCCCGCGTGCAGCGGGAGCTGCTGTACGTACACGACGAGGACCTGGGTGAGCCGTCGCGCGGCTTCTTCGAAGGCGAAGCCCAGCACGGAGTCCACGGGCTGCCGCACGTCTGCCCCGACCACGATAGGGCCCCGTGGAGTGCTCGCCGCGCTGACGGCCCTTACCAGTACGACGGGTCGCTCGACGGCACCGGCGACCGTCAGGCCAACCGAGCCGAGGAGGTAGCCGGCCACGCTGCCGAGCGCCCGGGAGCCGAGGACCAGCAGCTCGCCTTCCTCGGCCGCGGCGACGAGACCAGGCACGGGGACCGCGGACAGCACCCGGGAGGTCACCGACAGGCCGGGATGGCGCTCGCGCAGCTCACCGGCGGTGCGGGCCATCATCTCCCTCACCCACGGCTCCTCGGACTCCCACTCCACGAGAGACAGAGCGGACCCCGGTGCTCGTTCCTTCGCATACACCAGATGCACGTCTGTGCCGCGCAGAAGCGCCTCCTCGGCCGCCCACTCCGCGGCGGCCTTCGCTTGTTCTGTTCCGTCCAGGCCGACCACGATGCTCCGCGTCATGACCGTCCACCTCCTCGTGCGGTGTCATCGACGTCGTACGTGAGACGAGTACAGGAGACCGAGACCACGCCGTCCACCGTCGCGCACATGCGCTCGATCGCCGGGATCATGCCTCGGAAGGGCAGCCTGCCGCTGAGGTCCACCCGTCCGTCGTGCACCTCGACGCCGAGGGCGGCCGGTTCGAGTCGCAACGTGTCGCCGAGCACGTCTTCGACGATCTCCCGGCGGATGTCTTCGTCCTCGCGGAGGAAGATGCCCACCAGGTCGCGGCGGCTCACGATGCCCACCAGGCGGTCCTCTTCGTCGACGACGACGAGCCGCTTGACGCCCTGGACCTCCATCAGCCGTGCCGCTTCCGCGACGGTCCAGTCGGGGCGGGCGCACACGGCGGGGGCGGTCATCAGTTCCTCGGCCCGTGTCCCCTCGGCCTTTGCTCGCTCCCACGCCTCCAGGTCCGGGACGGCCGGCAGGCCACCCGGTGTGGCGGCTTGGTCGGCTGTCTTGCGCAGGAGATCCCCCTCCGACACCACCCCGACCACCCGGCCCCCGCCGTTCAGCACGGGAACCGCGGTCACTTGGTGTTGCGAGAGCGTGCGGGCGATCTCCTTGAACGAGGCGTCGCCGCGGACGCTCACCACCTTACGGGTCATCAGCCGACTGATCCTGCGGTGATGCATCAGCCTCTCCTTCCCTGTACGGACGTACGTGCCTCGCCCACGAGGTGAGCGGCGCAGCCGTCCCAGGTGTCGAGTGCCGGATAGTCGTCCTCGGTGAGTTCCGTCCCGCTGAGTTCGGCGAGCGCCTCGACGAACTCGAGGAAGTCCAACGAATCCATCTCGAACGTGTCCCGCAAGGAGGCACCCGGATCGAGCCCGGTGAACTCGGCGCCGGGGACGACACGCTGCACTGCTTGCCGAACGAACGCCTTTGCCTGTTCGTGGTTCACAGTTCCTCCGGTCGTTGCAGGAGCCGGTCCATGCTGGTGAGGAGGCGCGCTCCGGTGGCGCCGTCGGCTGCTCGGTGATCGGCGGACAACGTCGCCGTCAGCACGGGACGCACTCCCAGCAGCCCGTTCACGGCCACGGGCCGCTCGCCGATCCTGCCCAGGCCGACGAGCGCGACCTGCGGCGGGTAGACGACGCCGAAGACCGCCTCGACGCCCTGGTCGCCGAGGTTCGTGACGGTAAGACTGGGATCGGCGGTCTCCGACGCTCGGAGCCGACCGCCCCGTGCCCGTGCCACCAGGTCCTTGAGCGCGGCCATCACTTCGGCCACAGAGAGTATGTCGGCGTGGGCGAGGGCTGGGGCGACGAGGCCACCGCCCCGCAAGGAAACGGCAACGCCCAGCCGTACCTCGTCCGCCGGAACGAATCCGTCGCCACCCCAGTGCCCGTTGAGTTCGGGCACTTTGCGTGCTGCCATCGCGACGGCCTTGAAGGTGAGTGCGGCGGGCACCAGGCGGGCGGACAGCGGCAGTTCGCGGTTGCGAGCGTGCATCCATTCCAGGGCTGCTGTCATGTCCACGGTCGTGGAGAGGTAGAAGTGCGGGATCTCCCGCTTGGACCGGCTCATGAGCCGGGCGGTCGCCGCCCGAGCCGCATCCGGGACGGCTGGCCGCCGGGCGCTCCCGGCGGCCGCGGCCGAACGGATATCCTCCGCACGGACGGTCCCTCCCCGGCCCGTGCCGGTCACCTCTGAGAGGTCGACGCCGAGTTCCGTGGCCAGCCTCCGCGCGAGCGGTGAGGACTTCACACGCCCCGGAGCGGGACGCTTCCCGGCCGAGTCGTCGCTGCGCACCGGCTTCGCCGGCCGTGGCGTCGGCGCAGTCTTCGCCGTGGCCTTGGATCCACTGCGCTTCCGTGTCGTCGGCTCCGTACCCCGTTGCCGTCTGGCCGTGGGGCGAGTGGGCTCTTCCGGGCCTGCGGTCGTCTCCGCTTCCGGCGCTCGGGCCGGCTCCGGTTCCGCTTGCTCCACGTCCGCGCGCGTGACCCTGCCTCCCGGGCCCGAACCATGGACGGCAGCGAGGTCGACGTGCCGGTCCTCGGCGAGGCGGCGGACCAGAGGCGTCGACGGGGGCTGGCTTTCGACGGGCTGTCCTCGGGTGGGCTGCCTTTCGGTGGGCCGGCGCTCGGCGGTCGTTCCGATATGTGCCAGCGGGGTGCCCACCGGCACGGTGGTGCCCTCGTCGACGAGGAGGGCCTCGACCGTACCGCTGTCGAAACATTCCACCTCGATTGCGGACTTGGCGGTCTCGACCACGGCGATGACGTCGCCCCGCGCCACCTGGTCACCTGGGTGCACCAGCCACTCGGAGAGCATGCCCTCGTCCATGTCGGCGCCGAGTGACGGCATGGTGAACTCGGCCATGTCAGCTCACCACCCGGTGTGCCGCGGCCACGATTCCGGCCGGCTGGGGGAGAGCGGCCTCCTCCAGCCGGCGGGCGTACGGAATGGGGACCTCCGCGCTGCACACCCTCTCGACGGGTGTGTCGAGTTCGAAGAACGCCTGCTCGTAGATACGCGACTCGATCTCGGCCGACAGACTGCCACTGCGCCAGCCCTCGTCTACCACGACCGCCCGGTGGGTCCGCTGGACCGAGCCGACGATCGTGGCGTCGTCCAGGGGCCGCAGCGTCCGCAGGTCGACGACCTCCGCGTCGATCCCTTCCCCCGCCAGTGTCTCTGCGGCTTCGAGGGCCTTGGACACACAACCGCCGTACGCGACGACCGTGACGTCGCTGCCCTCGCGGCGGACGGCCGCGCGGTCCAGGTCGACATCATGGACCGCCGGATCGAGCATGCCGGCCGTGTTGTAGAGGCTGCCGTGCTCGAAGATCAGCACAGGGTCGGGGTCGGCAAGCGCGGCCGCCAGCATGTGGCGGGCGTCGTCGACCGTGGCAGGCGCCAGGACACGGAGGCCGGGGATGTGCGCGTACCAGCCTTCGAGGCTGTGGGAGTGCTGAGCAGCCAGCTGCCGTCCCGCGCCCGTCGTCATGCGGATCACCAGCGGCACACCGAGCTGCCCGCCGGACATGTGCCGAAGGGTGGCGGCGTTGTTGAGGATCTGGTCCAGGGCCAGCAGGCTGAAGTTGACCGTCATGATCTCGACGACCGGCCTCATCCCGGCCAAGGCAGCGCCGATACCGGCTCCGACGAACGCGGACTCCGACAGAGGCGTGTCCCGGACACGCTCGGGCCCGAACTCCTCCAGGAGACCGAGGCTCACCCCGAAGCAGCCGCCGTAACGGCCGACGTCCTCGCCCATCAGGAAGACCCGGTCATCCGCGGCCAGGGCCTCGCGCAGACCCTCCCGCAGGGCCTCCCTGTATGTCCTGGTGCCGTCGTCGGGATGCGCCCGCGGTCGCGTACGCGTGCTCATGACGGAGCCTCCTCGTGCAGGCCGGTGACATGGAGCAGCAGGTCTTCGGCAGGCTCCTCGGGAGCCCGTTCGGCCGCCTGGACGGCGCCGTCGATCTCCTCCATGACGCCGTGGTCCAGAGCCTCCAGCTTGGCGTCGTCGAGGAGACCGGCGGCACGCATGCCATCGGCGAGGCCCGTGACAGGGTCGTGCCGCTTCCACTCCTCGATCTCGTCCTTCGGCCGGTATCGGTCCGGGTCGTACATCGAGTGCGCTCGGAACCGATACGTCCGCATCTCCAGGAAGTGCGGTCCGTTGCCGGCGCGGATGGACTCGACCGCCCCGCGCGCCGCCTTCTCCACGGCGTGCACGTCCATGCCGTCGACGGCCCAGGCCGCCATGCCGTACGAGGCTGCCCGCATCGCCAGGTCGGTCTGGGCGTGTTCGCGGACGAGGGCCGTCCCCATCGCGTACAGGTTGTTCTCGCAGACAAAGAGCACCGGCAGTCCCCAGAGCGCCGCCAGGTTGGCGGTCTCGTGGAACTCGCCCTCGGCGAAGGCCCCGTCACCGAAGAAGCAGCAGGTCACCCCGGACTCGCCACGCATCCGGTCGGAGAGCGCCAGGCCGGCCGCGAGTGGCAGGCCGCCTCCCACGATCGCGTTGCCGCCGTAGAAGCGGCGCGCGGCGTCGAAGAGGTGCATGGAGCCGCCGCGACCATGGCTGCACCCGGTGGTCTTCCCGTACATCTCCGCCATCACGGCCTCGGGCGGCACTCCGCGGGCCAGGGCATGGCCGTGCTCGCGGTACGTCGAGACGACCGCGTCCCGCTCGTCGAGCGCCTGATGGACGCCTACCGCCACTGCCTCCTCGCCGATGTAGAGGTGGACGAAGCCGCGGATCGCCGCCGCGCTGTACAGCTCGACGCACCGCTCCTCGAACCGCCGGATGAGCAGCATCTGCCGCAGGAGATCCAGGTCGTGGGCGTTCGCAGGAGTGCGGGAGGGTGTCGCGGTCGGGGTGCCACGAGCACGACGGGGGCGCTTCGTCTTTGGTGTCCCGGCAGACATGCCGCCGCGTGCGGTGGCCATCACGGCTCCTTCCCGGACGTGCCGGCCGTCCCGGCCGGTTCGGGTGTCTCCAACGTCGACACATCACCCTCGGGCAGGCCCAGTTCGCGGGCCCGCAGCAGGCGGCGCATCACCTTTCCGCTGCGCGTGTGGGGCAGATCCTCGACGAACTCGATCTCCCGGGGAGCGACGGCCGGGCCGAGACGCCGTCGGGCGAACGCCAGGACATCGCGCCGCAGTTCGGTGTCGGGCGGATACTCGGGGCGCGGCAGCACGAACGCCTTGACGATCGCGCCGGCCAGCGGGTCGGGGCGTCCGATGACACCGGCTTCGGCGACTGCCGGGTGCTCCATGAGCGCGCTCTCCACCTCGAACGGTCCGATGAGGTGCCCTGCCGACTTGATGACGTCGTCGGCCCGGCCCACGAACCAATACCAGCCGTCGGCGTCGCGGCTCACCAGGTCGCCGGTCAGGTACCACCCGTCCGCGAAGCACGCCTCGTACCGGCTCGGCTCGTGAAGGTAGCCGCGGAACATCGACGGCCAGCCCGCCCGCAGGGCGAGCTCGCCCTGGGCGCCCGGCTTCTCAACGATCTGGACGTGCCCGCTGGTGACCGCTGCCCGGCCGTCCTCGCCGCATGCCAGCACAGTGGCCTCGACACCGGGAAGCGGTCGGCCCATCGAACCGGGCCGCACCGGATCGGCGGCGAAGTTGGCAATCATGATCGCCCCCGTCTCGGTCTGCCACCAGGTGTCGTGGACCGGTAGCCCGAGTGTTTCCCGTCCCCAGTGCACGGCCTCGGGGTTGAGCGGCTCGCCGACGCTCGCGACGAACCGGAGCGCGGAGAGGTCGTGGCGCGTGGCAGGCGTCGCGTCGCCGCTGCGTGGTGCGGCCCGCATGAGCATGCGCAGTGCGGTGGGGGCCGTGTACCAGACGGTGACGCGCTGGTCGGCGAGGATCCCGTACCAGCGGGCGGGGGCGAAGTCCCCTTCGTCGACGACGGTCGTCACGGCGTGGGTGAGCGGGGCGATGATGCCGTACGACATGCCGGTGACCCAGCCGGCGTCGGCGGTGCACCAGAAGACGTCGCCGTCGTGCAGGTCCAGGGCGTAGGCGGCGGTGACATGGTGGGCGAGGACCGCCTCGTGCACGTGGATCGCGCCCTTGGGGGTGCCCGTCGTGCCGCTGGTGAAGTGCAGCAGCGCCGGCTCGGCCGGATCGGTCGGCCCCACGGTGTACCCGTCCGGCGCGGCCGACGTGAGAGCCGGGAAGGAGAGGGTGTCCGGGGGCGGGTCGGTCCCGGGGTCGAGGAGCAGCACGTGGCGCAGGTGCGGAAGCCGGGACCGTACCGGGACCACCTTGCGCTCGTACAGCTCCCGGGTCGTGACCAGCGCCCGGGCGTTGCCCAGCTCCATACGCAGTGAGACGGGTTCGGGGCCGAAGGCGGTGAACAGCGGGCACAGGACCCGTCCGGCACGCAGCGTTCCGAGGACGGTGCTGTACAGCTCGAAGCGGCGGCCGAGCAGGGTGAACACTCGCTCGCCGCGTTCCACGCCCAGCGATTCCAGCACGTGCGCGAAGCGGGAGCTCGCGGCCGCGAGCTGGGTGAAAGTCACCGTCTGGACGGATCCGTCGCGGGCGACGCAGCGCAGCGCGGCGTGTTCGCCGTGGCCCTCGCGCAGGTGGCGGTCGACGGCCTCGTACCCGATGTTGACGCCGCCGTCCGGCAGCCCGGCGAGCCGGGACCGCTCGCGTCGCCAGGAGAACGTGGCCCGCGCGCTGTCGTAGTCGGGCATGACCGGTGACACCCATCGGACGTTCATTGCGGTGACTCCACGTCGAGCGCGAGGTTGTCGTAGGTGTACTCGATCGATTCGTGCAGGGCGACGACGCCGTCGACCGAGCGGCAGAGCCGAACGATCACGGGGATGTCGGCGCGCTCGTCGACCCGGCCCGTCAGCCTGACGACTCCGTCGTCCACGGTCACACGGATTGCGTCCGGGGCGAGGCGCAGGGTGCCGGCCAGGACGTCGTGCTCGATCTCGTCACGGATCGCGGTGTCGCCGCGCAGGAAGGGACGCAGCAAGTCACTGCGGCTGATGATCCCGACGAGCCGACCTGTCTCGTCGATGACGGGAAGCCGCTTCACCCTCTTGCGGTGCATCGTTCGGGCCGTCTCGACGAGGTTCCAGGTCGGCTGGGCCGTGACAGCGGGCGAGGTCATCAGCTGGGCGGCCGTCTCCGCGTCGGGCAGCCCTCGTTCCTGGGACAGCAGTCGGACGCCCGCCGCGCGGCCCTCCAGATCGGGGAGCTCGGCGGTGGTCCGCAGTAGGTCGGCCTCCGAGACCACTCCGAGCAGGCGTCGGTCCGGGTCGACGACCGGAACCGCCGAGACGTCGTTGTCGGCGAAGAGACGGGCGATCTGCTTGAACGAGGTCTCAGGGGCGGCGGTGACCACGTCGTGGGTCATCACCTCGAAAACCGTGCGGTGCTGCATGACGGTCCTCCTTCGCGGGGAAGCGGCCCCGGTACTTCTCACCCTGCTGTGCGAGGCTCACCCTCGGGCAGTGCCGAATGGTCCCCTTCCGGGACTGTTCGCCCCTATGACGGTCCACCGTCCGAGACGCACGCTGGATGGCGAGAGCGCCGGTCTCGGGAGGGCCGCGGCCAGGCGCGCGGGTCGGGAGGCGAGAACAATGACTGCGACCGGAACACGGAAGGGTGCGGTGAAGCCACGCGCCGGGTTGTGGGCTCGCATCGGCGACCGGCTGATCGTGGGTGGTGCCACGGTCGGGGACGAGGGGCGTGACGGTGAGATCGTCGGGCTGCACCACGTGGACGGCACTCCCCCCTTCGACGTCCGGTGGTCGGACACGGGCCGGGTCACTCTGGTGTTCCCGGGCCCGGACGCGCGGGTCCAGCACTTTCCGCCGCATGACATGAGGGCCGCTGCGCGGTCGTGAACGCCGCTACGCGGTCGTGAACTCCGCCGCTGCGTCGACCACGCCGGGCACGGCCCGGGTGAGCCGCAGAGCCAGATCCGTAGGTACGGACTGGGGCAGATGTCCGGTGAACGTCACCACGCCGTCCGCGACCCGTACGGTGAGTGCAGCGTCGCCCTCCGGGATCAGGTGCGTGAGGAGTTCGTGCCTCACGTCCTCGGCGAGTTCGGCGTCGGAGCGCAGGTAGACCTTGAGCAGGTCGCCCCTGCTGACGACGCCGACCGGGCGGCCGTCCTCGTCCACCACGGGAAGTCGCTTGAGACGGCCCCGACCCATCAGGCGAGCGGCCCCGGCGATCGTGGCACCGCGCGACACGGTGACCGCCGGCGCCGACATCAAGCTGCCCGCCGTCACCGATCCCACGCTGTCCCGGTCCTCTCCCGGAACCTTGCCGAGAATGTCCGCCTCGGACACCACGCCGACCACCCGCCCCTCGGCCGACAGCACGGGAACCGCGCTCACGCCCCAGCGCCGCATGGACTGGACGATCTCCTTGACCGGCGCATCGAGCCTGGCGGAGACCACCGCATGGGTCATCACGTCGTCGACGGTACGTGGGTGCTTCATGACCGGCCTCCAGTACTCCTGCGCCCCGAGTCCTGTTGCTGAGAGCGTGTCGCCGCCGGGCGGCAGCGGCAAGGGCCGAAAGGGGCACGCCCGGACCCGGGCAGCCCTGGCACGGACCGTCGACCGGTGCTTTCCTGAAAGTGAGGAGGGGCCCGCCCCAAGGACGCGGGGAAGCGGCTTCGAGCCGCGCACCGCGCGATCAGGATCCGCGAGAAGCGGATGGGCCCCTCCTCCCGTCGTGTCGCGGCACCGCTCCCCGCGTGGTCCGGGCGGACCGTGCCCGGGACCGACCGGCCCTACCCAGCCCCCGCAGCCGGTGCGAGCGTGGGAGCAGGCCATCACTCGACCCGGAAGGCGGTGAGCACGATGGAAGCGCCCCTGGTGGTAGGGGTCGACGGCTCCGACGCCAGCTTCACGGCTTTGGACTGGGCCGTCGACGAAGCGGTACGGCACGGGTTTTCCCTGCGGATCGTCCACGCCTCGATGTGGGAACGGTACGAAGGAGTCGTCCCGACCTGGGCCACGAACCGGCCCTCGGGCCAGGTCCTCGCCGAGAACATCGTCGGCACCGCGGCCGAACGCGCGCGACGCCGCGCACCCGACCTCCCTCTCACCACTGAGGTCCTCGCCGAGGACGCCGCCAGCGGGCTGCTCAGGGAGGGGCGGGAGGGCTCGTTTCTCGTCGTCGGGTCCAGGGGGCGCGGTGAGTTCGCCGACCTTCTGCTCGGATCCGTCAGCCTCATCGTGGCCGCCCGGGCCCACTGCCCGGTCGTCGTCGTCCGCGGAGACCGTCATGCCCTGGAGGCACGCCACGGGCGCGTCCTGCTCGGCGTCGGAGACCACGACGTCGACTCGCCGGCCGTACGGTTCGCCTTCCGAGAGGCGGCCGTCCGCGACGCGGAACTCGATGTCGTCCGCACCTGGCGACGGCCGGCCCGTGAACCGATCGACCACCCGCTGATGAGGGGTGACGAGGGAGCCTACTTCGCGGAGCGGTCCTCCGAACTGCTCGACAAGGCCCTTGAGGCCGCGGCGTCCGAGCATCCCCAGGTACGCCTGCGCAGGACCTCGGCCGAGGGCTCCGCCCACAGAGTGCTGACCGAGCGCTCCGCCGCCGCCGACCTGCTGGTCGTCGGGGCTCGACGCAGGGATGGGCTCGTCGGCATGGAACTCGGCAGGGTGGCTCACCGCGCTCTGCACCACGCCTCGTGCCCGGTCGCGGTCGTTCCTCAGAGGCGTCCCGAGACCACGGAAGGAGAGCAGCGATGAACAGGGACGGCGACCGGAACGCCCCGCATGCCACGAGCGACCTCGGCCGCCGTGTTGCGGCCAGGCGTGCACAACTCGGCCTGTCCTGGGAGGACGTGGCCGAGAGAGCCGGCTCCACGCCCGGCTACGTCGCCTACGTGGAGCAGCAGGTGCCCACCCCAGGTGTCGAATTCCTGGTCCGGCTTGCGAATGCCCTGGAGACCACCGTCCAGGATCTCACCGGGTACACGGTGGAGCTCGCGCCCGGAGCAGCCCGTGCTGGGTACCGGGCGCGGATGGAGGAGATAGGTGAGGCGGAGTGCTGGGAGCTGCTCGGCGGCCATGGCGTCGGCCGGGTCGCCATCGAGGGGCCGGAAGGGCCGGCGGTGTTCCCTGTGAACTACCGGGTCGTCGACAGGGAGATTGTCTTCATGACAGCAGCGGACTCGTCCCTCGCGCGCGCCTCGGCGTCCGGCTCAGAGGTCGCCTTCGAGGAGGACCGGTTGGACGAGGCGTTCAGCCAGGGTTGGAGCGTGCTTCTGGTCGGCCCGGCACGCACGGTGCCGGACGAGACCTCGGTACGGAGGATCAAGGACGCCGGCAGCCCGGAGCCGTGGGCCGGAGACGGGCGCGACACCCTGGTGACGCTCTCGCCGCGCCGGGTGACCGGCCGCCGCATCCGGGTGCCGGGCGCGCCCGGCACTCCGTCCGGGTCTGCTGACCGAGGGCCGTCGCGTTCGTGATCCCTGAGTGGTCGCGTACGTGATCCCTGAGTGCTGGGCGGGCTCGAAAACTGCTGCGGCGGGCGTGCCCGGCCGCCCGCCCGCGCGGCGCCTGGTACACACGGCTGACACGGCCGAGGACGAGGCGCAGCTCAGTCCCCTGTGCCGATGGGGCAGGGGATCGACAATCGCGTCCGCTCACATCAACGCCCGCTCACACCAACGGGATGACCGCGACCGGCGCGGGGCTGTGGTGGATGACCGCGTGGGCGACATGGCCGAGATGTGCGCCGAGGGGGACCTTCCGGTTCCGCCGTCCCACGATGACGAGTTGCGCCGTCCGTGACGCCTCGACCAGCTGGTACGCAGGCGAGCCCACGATGGCTTTGGCCGCGACCTCCACGCCCGCGTAGCGCTTCCGCCACGGTTCCAGGAGGTCGTCCAGACCTCCGAGGAGTCGGCCGCCCAGCTCCTCACCGATTCCCGGGTCCATGACGGCCGCGTAGCCGTACGAGGCGGGAAGCGTCCAGCTGTGCAGGAACCGCAGGGGCAGGCCCCTGCGCGCGGCTTCGTTGAACGAGAACGCGAGCAGAGCTTCGCACGGGTGGAAGATGTCGACGCCCACCACGATTCCGCCTTCGGGGGCCCCGGGGGTGCCCTCTGCGCGTACGAGGACGACCGGCCGGCGGGCCGCGCCGACGACGGCAAGGGAGACCGAACCGACGAAGAAGCCCCGGAACCCACCGAGCCCACGCGATCCGAGCACCGTCAGCTCCGCGTCGTTCGCGGCGGCCGTCAGTTCGTCGGCCGCCCGGCCACGCGCACGCTCCGTGAGCACTTCGAGGCCGGGATGGTCCTTCCGCACACGGTCCGCCTCGTCCCGCAGGAGATGCTCGGCCCGCTCGGCCAAGGTGCGTGCGTACGGCAGGGGCACCTCAGGGGTGTTCGGCCACTCCTCCACGTGCACCAGCCGAAGGGGCTCTTCGCGCAACACCGCTGCCGTCGCCGCCCAGCCCACAGCGGCGAGGCTTTCCTCCGAGCCGTCCAGACCGACGGTGACCTGGGCCGTCATGGAGAGCCTCCTCAGTCGTGTCCGCTCCGCTCCGTTCCGTGCGTGATACGGATCGGAGAGGACATCCCGACTTTCAGGCTGGTGGTCCCGTGTCTCTCGGCAGCAGGGCCGGTCAGGTCTCGATCGGGGCCGAACGGCCCATCCCAAGAAGGCCCGCCAGGGTGTCAGCGTGGGAGGTGTCGCCCCTCGGGAGATGCTCCCGAGCGCCGGGCGTACCCGCAGGAGGAGCCATGACCAGCGAGACCCCCGCTCGACCGGAGCTCGGCAACGTCGTCGTGGGCGTCGACGGGTCTCCTTCCGGGCGCACGGCCGTACTCTGGGCCGCCGCCGAAGCGGACCGACGCGGACGGCCGCTGCGTCTCGTCCACGCCGCCGACACCGACCGCCGGGCCCTCTTCGCCAATGCCGAGACGATCCAGGCGGTGCGCGAAGCGGGCCGCGACCTGCTGATCGAGACCGAGGGCGCGGTCCAAGAGCGCTTTCCGGACCTTTCCGTCACGAGGGAACTGAGCCGCCAGGAGCCGGTCGCCGGTCTCCGGGCAGCCGCAGGCCACCGGGGCACGATCGTGGTGGGCAACCGCGGCCTGGGCGGATTCTCCGCGCTCATGCTCGGCTCCGTGGGTCTGGGGGTGGCAGCCCGTGCCGAGGTGCCGGTGATCGTCGTCCGTGGTGAGAGCGACCGCCCCGAGTCGGGCTCGGTGACGGCAGCCGTGCACGGTGCCTCGGACATCGGCTGGCTGCTCGTCGCGGCTGCCGAGGCGGACGCCCGCAAGGCGGTGCTGCGCCTGGTGAGTGTCTGGAACGTGCTCACCCACGTCGGCAGCGTCGCGACGATGTTGGACGACCTCGACGAGATCGCGCGGCAGCGTGTGCACGAGATCAAGACGCTCGCTGACCTCGTGCACGACTTCTACCCCGGACTCAACGTCAGCCATCACGTGGAAACGGGCACGAGCACGCCCGGGATCCTGGTGGAGGCGACAGCCCACACCGATCTGCTCGTGATGGGCAGAGAACACCGAGTTCTGGGCGCAGGCCCGTCTCTGGGGCGCGTCGCCCACGTCCTGCTCCACCACTCCCATTGCCCGGTGGAGATCGTCCCACCCGCCTTCGCCACCCGGGTCGAAGAGACGTGAACGAGATACTGCTCGGAATCGACCCCCGGGAGCAGTCGATCCCCGCTCTCGTCTGGGCCGCCGACGAGGCCGTACGAAGAGGACTGGCGCTTCGCCTGGTCGTCGCCGTACCGCCCGCTCACGACTGGCTTCGTTACGACGCGCTTGCCCACCAGAGCGCCCTGCGACTCCGCGCGGAGTCGGCGATCGCCAATGCGGAGGACCTCGTGCGGGAACTCCACGAAGGTCTGCGTATCGCGACGGAACGCGTGAACGGTGTGCCGGCGACCGTGCTCCGCGACCTGGCGGCGCACGCCGCGCTCGTCGTCATCGGCTCGCGCCGTCTCGGCCGGGCGGCCGAAGTCTTCAGCGAGAGCTCCGTGGTCGCCCCGCTCGCCGCCCGGGCCGAATGCCCCGTCGTCGTGGTCCGAGAACCCGAACACAGTGCCGTGCACCCACCGACCCTCGTCGTCGGCGTGGACGGAAGCGAGTCCTCGCGGGCCGCGGTCGCCTTCGCCTTCGAGGAGGCGAGCCTGCGCGAGGCACGACTTCGTGCCGTCTGGGTCTGGCCCCCTGCCATCCTCGCCCACGACGACGTGGACGAGGGGCTGGCCGAGCGCCGTAGGCTGCTGGCCGAGTCGGTGGCCGGGTGGGCGCAGAGGTATCCGGACGTCGCCATCTCCCAAGAGGTCCTTCGAGGACACCCGGTCGAGCAACTCGCCCTGGCGTCACAGGAGTCCCTCGCCCTGATCGTCGGCCGCAGAGGCCGCGGCGGCTACTCCGGCATGCGGCTGGGTTCGACGGTCCACGGCGTGTTGCACCGCGCCATGTGCCCCGTGATCACCGTCCCCCTTCCACAGCGCGAGGAGCGTGTCGGCGACCCGGCATGGGCCGACCGGTCCCGTTCCAGGACGACCGACCGGCCCCGCCGGGCTGACCCGCTCGGCACTGGGGCGCGACGGCCTCCACACGGGACGGTGGGACGCGAGGACGACCCCGGTCCGTCCTCCGGTTCCCCGGAGAGGTGAGCACCATGCAGCGCATCCGGATCAGCCACCGGCCCCGACAGCCCCGCCGGCCGAGCACCCTCGATCTGCGCACGCCGTCCGGCCGACCGCTCCCGTACTGAGGAAGCCTGCGAGCCACGGAGGATGTCATGGAGCCGACGCGACGCGTCGTACCGTTCAGTGAGCTGAGCCGCTCGGACGTCGGTCGGGTGGGAGGCAAGAACGCCTCGCTGGGCGAGATGACCAACCGGCTCGGCGCTGCGGGCGTACGTGTACCGCCGGGCTTCGCCACCACCGCCGAGGCGTACGAGGAGTTTTTCGCGGGCCACGGACTGCGCCACTCCGTCGAGGAGCAGATCGGCCGCCTGCACCAAGGGGCCCCGCTCGACGAGGTCGGGGCGGCCATCCGTTCGTCCTTCCTGGCGCAGCCACTGCCCCAACCCCTGCGGGACGCCATCCTGACCGCGTACGAGCAGCTGGCCGAGGAGAGCGGCCGGGAGGTGCCGGAGGTGGCCGTGCGCAGCAGCGCGACAGCCGAGGACCTGCCCGAGGCGAGCTTCGCCGGGCAGCAGGAGACCTATCTGAACGTACGAGGACCCGAGGCGCTCCTGGAGGCGTGCCGACGCTGCTATGCCTCCCTGTACACCGATAGGGCGATCGACTATCGCGAGCGGATGGGCTTCGACCACCTCGCCGTCGCCCTCTCCGTCGGCGTCCAGCTCATGGTCCGCTCCGACCTCGCCGGCGCCGGCGTGGCCTTCACCCTCGACCCGGAGAGCGGCTTCCCCGAGGTGATCGTGGTGAGTGCCGCCTGGGGCCTGGGCGAGACCGTCGTCAGCGGCCAGGTCGACCCCGACGAGTACACGGTGTTCAAGCCCAGCATGAAGGACCCCTCCCTCAATCCCGTGATCGATGTGCGGATCGGCACGAAGCGGCTGAAGACCGTGTACGCGGACACCGGGCTGACGCACACGGTCGACACCCCCGACGCCGAGCGGAGCCAGCGGGTACTCAGTGACGCGGAGATCCGCGAGCTCGCCGCATGGGCGGCCGCTGTCGAGGAGCACTACGGCTGCCCGATGGATCTGGAATGGGCCAAGGACGGGCTCACGGGCGAACTCTGGATCGTCCAGGCGCGTCCTGAGACCGTGCAGTCGCGCCGTCGGTCCACGACCCTCCGTCGCTGCCGGCTGACCGCCGTCCCCGGTGAAGCCCTCGTGGAGGGCATCGCGGTCGGCGAGGCGATCGGCCAGGGCCCCGTCGTCGCCCTCGATGCCCCCGTGGATCTCGACCGGTTCCCGAAGGGCGGGGTTCTCGTCACCCGAATCACGGACCCCGACTGGGAACCGGTCATGAAGAGGGCGTCGGCGATCGTCACCGACCACGGCGGCCGCACCTCGCACGCCGCCATCGTCAGCCGCGAACTCGGCGTCCCCGCCGTCGTCGGCACGGGCACCGGCACCCAGGTTCTGCAGGAGAGCAGGCAGGTGACCGTCTCGTGTGCCGAGGGCGAACGCGGACGCGTCTACGACGGGCTGCTCGCGTACGAGGAGATCCTGACCGACCTCGCGGAGCTGCCCGTCACGCGCACCCGAGTCATGCTCAACCTGGCAGACCCGTCGGCCGCGTTCCGCTGGTGGAGGCTCCCCGCCGACGGAGTGGGCCTCGCGCGTCTTGAGTTCATCGTCGCCCACCAGGTGAAGGTCCACCCGATGGCCCTGCTGCACCCGGAGCGGCTCGATGCACATGACCGTGATGTGATCGACCGGCTCACCGAGGGGTACCTGGACCGCGGACAGTACTTCGTCGATCGCCTGGCCAACGGGATCGCCCGGATCGCCGCTTCCCGCTGGCCGACCCCCGTCGTCGTGCGGACCAGCGACTTCAAGACCAACGAGTACGCCAAGCTGCTTGGCGGTCGGCCCTTCGAACCTGATGAGGCCAACCCCATGATCGGCTGGCGCGGTGCGAGCCGTTACTACAGCGACGGCTACCGCGAGGGATTCGTCCTCGAATGCCGTGCGCTGCGCCGGGTCCGTGAGGGGATGGGACTGACGAACGTGGTCGTCATGATCCCGTTCTGCCGGACTCTCGGCGAGGCGGACCAGGTCCTCGCGGTGATGGCGCAGGAGGGACTCGCACGAGGTGAGAACGGCTTGCGCGTCTACGTCATGGCGGAGATACCGGCCAACATCATCCTCGCCCAGGACTTCGCGGAACGCTTCGACGGGTTCTCGATCGGCAGCAATGACCTCACCCAGCTCACGCTCGGCGTCGACCGTGACTCCGAGGCCCTCGCCCACGTCTTCGACGAGCGGGATCCCGCCGTCGTCCGCAGCATCCAGACCCTCGCCGCCCGCGCCCACGCGGCGGGCCGCCCGGTCGGGCTGTGCGGGCAGCGGCCCAGCGACGATCCGGCGTTCACCGCGATCCTGGTCGACGCGGGCCTCGACTCCATCTCCGTGGCGCCGGACAGCTTCGCCGCCGTCAAACGGCACGTGGCCGCAGCGGAGGCGACGCTCGAGAGCGGCGCCGGACGAACGGAGGAGTGACCATGCCCAGGAAGACACGGCAGCAACTTGCCCGGGACACCGTGCCGACGGCCAAGCTCGGTCGACCGGCTTCCACGGACACGCGGCGCGGGCGCTCCGACGAGGCCCAGCCGCCCTCAGGGGGAGTGAAGCGTCCCCTCCGCCCGGTACACACCATCAGGGCGTCGACGCTCTTCCTCTGAATGAACGGCGAATCGGCCGGATCGAGAGTAGGGGGCCCGAAAGGAGGCCGCGGCCATGACGACCGCAAGGGAAATGATGCACGCCGGTGCGAGCTGCGTGCAGGAGAACGAGACGCTGATGGACGCCGCGCGGCGCATGAGCGAACTGGATGTCGGCGCCCTGCCCATCTGCGGGCCGGACGACCGGCTGCACGGCATCATCACCGACCGGGACATCGTGGTGAAGTGCCTCGCCAAGGGCAAGGACCCCCATCACATGACGGCCGGGCACCTCGCTCAGGGCAAGCCGATCACCGTGGACGTGGACGCCGACAGCGAACAGGTCCTGCGCACGATGCAGGACCACCGCATCCGCCGCGTGCCCGTGATCGACGACCATCGCCTGGTGGGCATGATCAGCGAGGCGGACGTGGCCCGGCACCTTCCGGAGGAACGGGTGGGCCACTTCGTCGAGGAGATCTGCCGCTGACAGCAACGGAGCCGTGGCGCCATGGGCCGGTCGGTCCAGGTGCGGTCCGTTCGGCCCCGTCGGACAGCCCCCTTGGATGCTGCGCAGCGTGACCGCGCGGGCGGACGATGGGGTTACGGAGTCGGACCGGCCCCGTAACCCGGTCCGCAGCTCGTCCGTACCGACTCGGGTCCCTCGCGACCGCCCTGGGCCCCCGAACGAGGAGTAGAGCAATGGCCGGAGGCAAGGTGGAACGCAGGCACAGCCTCTTCCCCGACTTCAACGACTGGTTCAACCGAGAGTTCCCGGGGCTGCCCGGGTGGCGACCCGCGACGGCTGCTCACTCCATTCCCGTCGAGGTGACCGGCGGAGAAGGCATGTACGTGTTGCGGGCCGAACTTCCCGGGATGGACCCCGACGATTTCACCATCACCGTCGACGACAACCTGATCACGGTGAGTGCGGAGCACAGCGAGAGCGAGGAGGACAAAGAGCACTCGGAGTTCCGCTACGGATCGTTCCGCAGGACCGTGCGACTTCCCGGCACCATCCCGGCCGATGACGTCGAGGCGTCGTACGAGGACGGCATCCTCACCATCCGCGTCCCGATGCCCGAGGAGAAAGCCGACGCCGTACGCACCATCCCGGTGAAGCGAGGCGGCACCCCGCCCGAAGGAGCCACATCGTGAACCCCAAGCGAGTCCTGGTCGCCTACGGCAGCAAGGCCGGCTCGACCGCCGGCATCGCCGAGGAGATCGGCAAGACGCTCCGGGACGACGGTTTCGACGCCGTCGTCCTGCCGGCCGACGCCGTCACCGACGTGAACGGCTACGACGGCGTCGTCCTCGGTGGAGCCCTCTACGCCGGGCACTGGACCGGCAAGGCCCGCCGGTGCGCCCGGCGCAACGCCGACCAGCTCAGACAACGGCCGCTTTGGCTCTTCAGCAGCGGCCCCGTCGACAGCTCCGCGGACGAGCGTGACATTCCGCCCGTGCGAGGGGTCGCCCGGCGGATGAAGAAGCTCGGTGCTCGTGAGCACATGACCTTCGGCGGCGCCGTGACGGCCGAGACGTCGGATCCCGTCGCCCGGCACATGGTGGAGCGAGGCAAGGGCGGCGACTTCCGTAATCCGGAACGGAGCCGGGCGTGGGCCCACCACATCGGAACGGAACTCGACGCCGCCCCCTGAACGGCGTCCCGGATCTTTCAGCCGGCCACACCCGACGGGAGGTGCTGCATGTCTCACCCGGAGTCTTCGAGCGACGGGTCCATCCCGCTGGCGAAAGGATCCCGCGGGCGTGCCGCCTACGTCCTCGTCCTGATCGTCGCCCTGGTCTGCGGCGCCGTGGCCGCCGGAATGCTGTGGAACGCCGGAGCCAGGATCGATCGCGAACTCGCCGCCCACCGTCATCAGGTGCAGGCGACGACCACAGGGCCGGCCAAGGACCCCTCTGCCGCCGCCAGGTACGGCACGCAGCCGCAGGCCCTCGCACCGGCAGTGTGGGAACAGCCAGAGCACGTCAGCCGATCCGGGACCATCCACGTCCCGCCCCGGACTCCCCAGGGCCGCACCGTGACGATCTGGGTGGACGACGCAGGGGCCCCTGCCCGGCCCCCGGGTAGCGCTGCGGACCGAGCATTCACCTCCCTCTCGGGCGGTATCGCGGCGGCAGGTGCCGTCGGGGTGACGGGGGCCGGCGTGGTGCTCCTCGTGCGGCGGCAGGGCGAAGGTCACCGGCTCGCGGCCTGGGAGCGGGAGTGGGAGCAGGTGGAACCCGTCTGGTCAGGCCGCCTGCACCGGGGCAGCGATGCCGGGGGTGACGATGACTGATCGTGCCGCTGGCCGAGCCGCAGCGGCGGAGGCGAGCACCACCCCTGCCCCGGCTCTGCCCTTCGACCCCAGTGAACCCCTGCCCAGACTGCGCAGGGAACTGGCCACAGGACCAGACGGACTGTCCGCTCGCGAGGCTGCCCGCCGGCTCGCCGTTCACGGTCCCAACGAGGTACGGCGCAAGGCTCGCTCCTCTTTCGTGAGGGAGCTGGTGGGGCAGTTGATCCACCCCCTCGCCCTGCTGCTGTGGGCCGCAGCCGTGCTGGCCTTCGTCGCGGACCTCGCGGTGCTTGGTTGGGCGATCCTCGCGGTCATCGCCGTCAATGCGGCCTTCGCGCTGCTTCAGGAACGCCAGGCGGAGCGGGCGGTGGAGACCCTCGCGCGCTATCTGCCCGAACACGCCCTCGTCGTACGCGACGGCCGGCCGCTCACCGTGGAGGCCCGCGACCTGGTGCCGGGCGATGTGATCGTCCTGGAGGAGGGCGACAAGGTCCCTGCCGACGCGCGTGTCTCCGAAGGCGGAGTGGAAGTCGATCTGTCGATGCTCACGGGGGAGTCGGTCCCCGCCGAGCGCATGGCCGCGGCCGGGCTCCTCGGGGCCCCGCTACTGGAGGAGCCGAACCTCGTGTTCAGCGGGACGACCTGTGTCGAAGGACAGGCTCGTGCGGTCGTGTTCGCCACTGGCAACCACACCGAGCTCGGCCGGATCGCCGCTCTCAGTCAGCGAACCCGGCGCGAGGCCAGCCCCCTGGAGCGGCAGGTCAAGAAGGTGGCCTGGCTCATTGCCGGCGTCGCAACGGGCATGGGGGGCGTGTTCCTGGTCCTGGGAGTGGCTGTCGGGCTGCCGGTGACCGACTCCCTCATGTTCGCCATCGGACTCCTCGTCGCCAACGTCCCCGAGGGGCTGCTTCCGACCATCACCCTGGCCCTCGCCGTCGGCGTCCGCGCGCTGGCGCGTGAGGGTGCCCTGGTGAAGCGGCTCAGTGCGGTGGAGACACTCGGTTCCACGAGCGTCATCTGCACGGACAAGACCGGCACGCTGACCCGCAACCGCATGAGCCTGAGGGTGCTGTGGACTGCGGGTCATGGAACGGAACCCGGCCCCTGGGCCCGGGAGCTGGCACGGGCGAGCGCGCTGTGCACCACGGTCACCGGTGACGAGGACGGTGAGCTGCACGGTGATCCGACCGAGGCCGCCCTCGTCACCGGGTCCGCCGACCGCGGGGTCCCGGTGGATCTCACGCGGCGCGACAAGGGACGGCGCAGACTGTTCCGCTTCGACCCGCGGCTGCGGCTGATGTCGGTCGTGCAGGACGACGAGGCGACGGGTCGCCCGCGGATCGTCACCAAGGGGGCGGCTGAAGCCGTCCTGACCCGCGTGCGTCCCGACTCCGCCACGGAGGCGGCCCGCTCGGCGGCGGAGGAGCTGGCCCAGGGTGGCATGCGGGTCCTCGCCGTTGCCGTGCGCGACCTGCCGTCGGGCGCGGAGTCGCCGTCGGACCGTCAGGAAGCCGAATCGGGACTGACACTGCTCGGTCTTGTCGGCCTGTACGACCCGCCGCGCCCCGAGGTGGCGGAGGCGGTCCGCCGCTGCCACGAGGCCGGGATGCGCGTGCACATCGTGACGGGGGACAGCGGAGCCACCGCCGCGGCGGTGGCCCGGGAGGTGGGCATCGGAGTGCCCGGCCTGCACGTCGTCGCGGCTTCCGAGTCGCTGGGCGACGACGAGCTCGACCGGCTCCTGGTGGAGGGGGACGCCGAGATCGTCTTCGCCCGCTCCTCGCCCGAGACGAAGCTCAAGGTGGCCGACACCCTGCGGGCCCACGGTCGGATCGTCGCGATGACGGGTGACGGCGTCAACGACGCCCCGGCGCTGCACCGCGCCCATATCGGGGTGGCCATGGGACGCTCCGGCACCGACGTGGCCCGCGAGGCCGCCACCATGGTGCTCACCGACGACGACTTCGCCACCATCGTGACCGCTGTCGAGTCCGGGCGTCGCGTCTACGACAACGTACGCAAGTTCATCGTCTACATCTTTGCCCACGCGACCCCGGAGATCGTTCCCTTCCTCGTCTTCGCACTGTCCGCCGGTGCCGTCCCACTCCCGCTCACCGTGCTGCAGATCCTCGCCATCGACCTCGGCACGGAAACACTGCCCGCACTCGCTCTCGGCCGGGAACGCTCCGAGCCCGGCATCATGCAGCGGCCGCCCAGGCCACGGCACCAGGGTGTGATCTCCCGCGACATGCTGGTCCGCAGCTGGGGCTACCTGGGCCTGGTGTCGGCAGCCCTCGTCATGGGTGGCTACTTCTACGTGCTGTGGCGCGCGGGTTGGCAGCCGGGCGATCCCACGGGTACGGGCAGCCCTCTCCACCACGACTACGTGACGGCCACCACGGCCACCTTCGCCGGCATCGTCACCTGCCAGGTCGGCACAGCCCTCGCGGCCCGCACCGACCACGCGGCGCTGCGCGACATCGGGTTGTTCTCGAACCCCTTGCTGCTGGCCGGTATCGCCTTCGAGCTCGCGTTCACAGCCGCCCTCGTCTACGCGCCCCCGCTCCAGCACCTCTTCGGCACGGCCGCCCTGCCCCTGGACGTCGTCCTGATCATCGCGACGTTCCCGGTCCTGGTGTGGGGCACGGACGAACTGCGGCGTGCAAGGCGGCGCCGTCAGCGGCCGGCGACGGTGCGCTCGGTCCAGCCCGGCTCCGTGCCGCCCTGATCGAGACGGAAGGGCGGGTAGGCGTCCGTCATGAGGCTCGCGTATGCGGCGACGCGCAGGACCCAGCGGTTCAGGCCGACGATCAGGGCGAACAGGTCGCGCGGATACCGATCCGTGAAGGCCACGGCGAAGCCCGCGATGAGCGTGAGGAGCGTGATCAGTCCGCTGCTCCACCATCCTGCGTGCATGCCGCTGGTGAAGAAGGCGATCACGAGGTAGTGGGGGATGGCGAGCAGCCACCATTTGACCAGGACCTGCGAGCGGGAGAGGCGCTCCGGGTAGGCGATGTCCAGCCGGGCGGGGTAGTCCGGCTCGGGGCCCAGGCTGAAGGGCGGGTAACGGTCGGTGCCGAGGGCGCCGTACGAGTAGTACGACACGCGCCAGGACCAGCGGAGGACGCCGAGGTTGAAGTCGAACAGGCCCCGTGGGAAGCGTTCGGTGAACAGGATGGCGAAGAACGCGATCACCGTCACGACGAGGAAGGCGATCCAGAGGAAGAACAGCACGATCCAGTGGGGGATCACCAGGACCCATTTCACCAGCCACAGCCAGCGGGACAGCTCCTTGTCCAGCTCGGCCGTCACGTTCACGGGAACGTACGGGGCACTCGGGGTGACCATGATCGTCACTTCCTCGTCAGGTCGTCGTCTTCGTACGTGAGTCGGTCGACGACCCCCACGACGCCGTCGACGCTGTTGCAGAGCTTGAGGAGCACCGGAACGAGGCTGCGGCGGCGGACCGTGCCACTGAGGGTGACCCGGCCGTCCACCACCTCGACCGACAGGGCGGACGGGCTCAGCCTCAGGGTGTGGGTGATCACGTCCTCGACGATCTCCTCCTGGATCGCCCGGTCCCTGCGTAGAAACAGCCGGACGAGGTCGCTGCGGCTGAGCACGCCCACGAGCCGCCCGTCGTCGTCGACCACGGGCAGGCGCTTGACGCCGGCCCGGTCCATCACGCGTGCGGCGCGCACCACGCTCCACTCGGGTCGGGCGACGACAGCGGGACTCGACATGAGGGCGCCTGCGGTGTCGAGCCCGGCCCCGGAAGCACGGCGGCGGACCAGGTCCGCCTCCGAGACCACGCCGAGTGGCCGGTTCGACTCGTCCACCACGCACACCGCGGTGATGTCGAATTCGTCCAGGAGCCGTGCGACCTCTTTGAACGTCGTGCCCCGAACGACGCTGACTGCCGTGGGTGTCATGAGATCCGCGACGCTGCGGTGCCTCATCGCTCGTCACCTTCTCACGCGTTCGACCGGCGCCCCCACGTTCAGGATCGCCCGCTGCCGCCGTCCTGGGGAGGGCCGTCCGGCCCCTGGGGATGCCCGTGGTCGCCGGCATAGGCCGCGAAGACCCGCTCGGGTCCCCCGGCCGTGTGCAGGAAGCTCTCGTCGAGCACCACGGCCAGGTCTTCCAGTGCCCTGCGCAGGACCGACGCGGAAAGCCTGACGTCCGGGTGGTGCGCCCCGTCGGCTTGGTCCGCGAGGCGCAGGGCGTAGCGGATCTGCCGGGGCAGGGACGTGTTCTCGTCCCCGTCGTGGAAGTAGTACGACTCGGCGTACTGAAGGAAGTCGACGGTGATGGTGGAGAGGGCGGAGGCGAGTCCGTCCAGGAGCGCGGCGCCGCCGTCGGAGTCGAGGGCCTGGGCGGTGGCGCTGCTGCGGCGCACGTGGGACAGCCGCAGGGCCAGCGATCTGCGGCGGGCGAGCGCCGGGTAGATGCCGAGGACCCAGGCGACGGTCGCCGACAGCAGGACGAAGCCCACGAGGGCCTCCATGGGAGCGAGGACCCGCAGCCATCCGGAGGCCGGCGCGATGTCGCCCAGTCCGAGCGTGGCCAGGGTGACCAGCGAGATGTAGAGGGCGTCGAGCGGGCCCGCGTGTTCGGACGGGACGAGCCCCGTCGTGTACGAGAAGTCCTCCGGCATGTGGGGCCAGTAGATGAGCCCCCACCCCACGGCCACCGTCAGCGCCCACGCGGCGACGACCACCACCATGCCGAGCGGGCCCGCTAGACCGGCCGGCCGCCTCCGCCCCCCGAGGCGTGCGGACAGCCACCAAAGGGACACCATCACCAACCTGCTCAGACCTCCGTGACGGGTCGGGTGCCAGAGCGTGTGGAACACGTCCCGGAGGATGAACAGCACCAGGACAGCACCCACCGGCGTCGCAAGCCACGTCATCCCCGCATCCTTCCCACGACCGGCGACGGCGTCCCGGCGACGGGCTTCGATCTCAGGCCACTGGCCGTGCCCGCTCGCTCCATCGGGCGCGCCGTCTCCGCCCGCGTGTCCCTGTTTTTACAGCCCAACTTGTGTCCGGGCCTCGATGCGGCCTCGTACGACGGTCGTCAGAGCCGACAGCCGGTTCGACATCACAGACACCGGGGCCACGGGGTCCTCGATGCGGCGCGCCACCTCCGGCAGTGCGGCGAGATCCGCATCGAATCGGGCGCGGGCGGCGGCCAGGGTGTCGGGCCGTTCCGTGCGGAGCCCGCCGTGCATCATGGTCTGCAGCAGTGGCTCCGTGGCCTCGGGTGGCTGCTCGTGCGCCAGGCCGATGACATCGCGGAAGCCGGGGCCGCGGAACACCTGTTTCGAGGCCGGAGCCGTCACCTTCGCCGGCGAGAGCTTCATGACGGGCCGGCCGTCGTACTCGACCAGCTTGTACGCCGCGTCCAGATACGGGGCGTCGGCGGTCGTGCCGACTTTCGTCCCCACGGCGAAGACGTCGATGGGTGCCCTGTCCCTCACGAGTGCGGCGACGGCGTACTCGTCGAGGCCGCCACTCGCGATGATCTGCACGTCTCTCAGCCCTGCCGCGTCGAGTGCGGAACGGGCGCGTCGGGAGAGGGCGCCGAGGTCGCCGCTGTCGAGGCGGATTCCGCACCCCGGGCCGAGCCGCAAGTCGTTCAGGACGCGCGCGGCCGTCGCGACCCCGCGGTCGGTGTCGTAGGTGTCGACCAGGAGGGTCACGGGGCCCGGATGGGTTCGGGCAAACGCTCGAAAGGCGTCCTCTTCCGAGGCGAAGGTCTCGACGTAGGAGTGGGCCATGGTGCCGGATACGGGAATGCCGTACCGGGTGGCGGCGGCGACGTTGCTGGTGCCTGCGAACCCGACCAGGGCGCAGAGGCGCGCGGCCTGCATGCCGGCCTCGGGTCCGTGGTCGCGGCGCAGAGAGAAGTCCACCAGGGGCCGCCCGGCGGCGGCGAGCACACACCGCGCCGCTTTGGAGGCGACCGCCGTCTGGTGGCAGACGAGGGACAGCAGGTACGTCTCCACGAGCTGGGCCTGTGGCAGGGGCGCGGTGACCTCCAGGAGCGGCTCACCCGCGAGGACGAGCCGCCCTTCGGGTACGGCGCGGACCTGGCCGTCGAATGACAGGCCGTGCAGCGGTTCCAGGTCCTCGACCGGCCGACGCAGCGCCTCGGCGAACTCCAGGACGTCGGAGCGGCTCACCCGGAACCGGGAAAGGTAGTCGAGGCCCGGTTCGAGCCCCGCCGCGACGAGGAATCCGCGGCCCGGGGGTAGGTCGCGGACGAAGAGGCTGAAGGTGGCCGGGGCCCGCATGCCCTCCCGCAGGTACGAGAGCGCCATCGTGACCTCGTACAGGTCGGTGCAGGTCACCTGAGACATGCTGCGGGAATGCGCGGTGCCCCCGTGACCCGTGTCGGAAGGACCGGACATGGCTACGTCCGGCCCTGGGCGGTGAGCTCGCACCGCACGTCCACCACGCCTTCGACAGCGCGGGCCAGGCGGGCTGCGAGTGGGATGCGTGCGCTGTCGCGGACTTCCCCGGCCAGGGTGACGACTCCGGCGTCGACACGGACGTCGACCTGGTGGTGGGAGAGCGGGAACAAGTGATCGATGACGTCGTGGCGCACCTCGGCGGCGAGATCCTCGTCCGGACGGAGGAAGACCTTGAGGAGGTCGGAGCGGCTCACGATCCCCTGGATCGTGCCGTCGGCGTCGACGACCGGCAGCCGCTTCACGCGATGGGCGGCCATGAGACGCGCGGCCCGAGGCAGTGACGCCTTGGAATCGACGGTGACGGCGGGCGAGGTCATCAGGTCCTCGGCCCTGTGAAGGCCGGCTTTGGCGGTGGAGTCGAGACGGCGCATCTGTTCGACGATGCCGAGGCGGTGGTCGTGGAACTCCTCCTTGTGGAGCAGATCCGCCTCGGAGACCACTCCGACGACACGGCCCTCGCCCTCGACCACGGGCATGGCCGTCACCTTCCACCGCTCCATGGTGGCGACGATCTCCTTGAACTCCGCGCCGGGGAGGACGGCGACGACCTTCTTGGTCATGACGTCGGCGACTGTGAACGGCTGAGGTGTCATGGCTCGTTCCTCACGCGAGGAGTCGGCGCTCCTGCGCCGCGGCGACGGCCGCGGACACCGCCTCGCCGATCGAGATGTCCTGTGCGCAGCGACCCCTGAGCGTCCTCCCGTCGAACTCCAGGGCGTGCACCTCGGTGGTGGCTGTGGCGCCGAAGAGCCACTGGTACGGAGGGATCATCCAGGAACAGCCGAGGAGATCTCCGGCCACCAGCGTGTCCACGAGAGCGGGGCCGGGACCGGGGACGTGCTTGTTCAGTTCGACTCGCCCGGACTCGATGATCCAGAAGCGGTCGGCATGCTCCTCCTCGCGGAAAATGCGCGTGTCCGCGGCGAAGCGGACCTGACGCGCCTGTCGCAGGAGCTGGTCGCGCGCCGCCGGAGCGAGATCGTTCAACAGCATCCTCATAGTGCTCATGATCTGCCTCCCGCCTTTCCCCACAGACTTCCGCGCGGCGGGTGGGCATCGGGAGGGCCGTACGGGTCACACTGGGGGCCCGAAGGGCCCCGCCTCAGCGGACCAGGACGGCTTCCCCGGAGCGGGGTACGACGGCTGTCCAGCCCAGTTCGTGGTCGATGCGGTCGCGCAGGGCCTCGGACGCGGCCGGTTCGCCGTGCACGAGGTAGGTGGTGTGCGGGGGAGGGGCGCCGCGCAGCCAGTCGATGATCTGGCCGGCGTCGGCGTGGGCCGAGAAGTGGGGTACGTCGGCGACCTCGGCTCGTACGGGCACGTACTCGCCGAACATCTTGAGCGCCCGGGCCCCGTCCACCAGGTCCCGCGCCCGGGTGCCCGCCGCGGCGAATCCGACGATGACGACTGCGTTTCGCGGATCGGGGAGCAGCCGGTGCAGGTGGTGCAGGACGCGGCCGCCGGTCGCCATGCCGGCCGAGGAGACGATGACGGCGGGTCCGTGCGCGCTGTTGATGTCGATGGATTCCTGGACCGTCCGGGCGGCGAGGAACGGTTCGGGGCTCAGCGCGGCCTCTCCTTCGGCGAGGATCTCCGGCCTCAACTCGTCCGAGCGCTCGCGTACGGCGTCCCGGTAGACGTCGAGGGCGGCCAGGGCCATGGGGCTGTCCACGTACACGGGCACAGACCGAGGCAGGACGCCCTTGTCGCGCAACAGACCTAGTTCGTGCAGGACGACCTCGGTCCGGTCGATCGCGAAGGCCGGGATGACGACGGTGCCACTGCGTGCGAGGGCCCGCGCGATCACTGAGGCGAACTCCGACCGGGCGGACTCCTGGTCGTGGCGGCGGTCTCCGTACGTCGACTCCATGAGCAGCGCGTCCGCGCCTGAGAACGGCTCGGGTGGCAGCAGGAGCGGATGTCCGGGCCGGCCCAGGTCTCCGGAGACGGCCAGTGTGTGGCCGTCCTCCAGGGTGAGGTGCGCCCAGGCCGACCCGAGGATGTGCCCGCCGTGGTGGAGCCTCAGCCGGTTGCCGGCCATGATCTCGACGTCCGCGCCGACCGGGACGGGGTCGAAGAACGCCAGCGTCTTCTCGACGTCGGAGTCGTCGTAGAGCGGCTTGGCCGGGCGGTGCTTGGACCAGCCGTGCTCGTCGGCATGCCGGGCGGCCTCCATCTGGAGGCGGGCACTGTCGCGCAGCACGATTCCGGCGAGCCGGGCGGTGTGGGCGGTGGTGAGGATCGGGCCCCGGAATCCTTGCCGGACCAGGCGGGGCAGGTAGCCGCAGTGGTCGAGGTGGGCGTGGGTGACGACCACGGCGTCGACGTCCGCGGCGTCGCGGGCGAAACGCTCCCAGTTGCGCCGCCGCAGGGTCGCGAAACCCTGGAAGAGACCGCAGTCGAGGAGGATGCGGGCATGGTCGCTCTCGACGAGGAACTTGCTGCCGGTGACCGTCCCCACTGCGCCCAGGAAGCTCAGGAGTGCCGGGCGAGGGGTGGTGGGAGCCGGGTTCGGGGCTGCTTCGGACATGGCCAGCCCTCCTTCGGTGGGGGCCGGTCTCCACCTTCGCATCCGGCCGATCCGATCTTGAGGGTCCAATCGGACCCGTCTTGGGACCGACCGGCTCATGCGCCGCAGGGGGACTCCGCGGAGCCTGGTGCCGAAGACCGCAACGACGCGCGATGAAGAGTGGGTGCACGCCATGAAGGGACTCGTCTTCCAGGGGCCGGGCCGTATGGGCTGGCAGGACGTGCCCGACCCGGTCGTCAAGGACTCCGGCGACGCGATCGTGCGGGTCGACGTCGTCACCATCTGCGGCACGGACCTGCACATACTCAAGGGGGACGTGCCGGAGGTGACGCCGGGCCGCGTGCTCGGTCACGAGGCGGTGGGCACGGTGGTCGAGACCGGCGGTGACGTGCGTACCGTCCGTCCCGGTGACCGCGTCCTGATCTCCTGCATCTCGGCCTGCGGCCGCTGCCGTTTCTGCCGCGAGAGCCGCTACGGCCAGTGCAGGGGAGGGGGAGGCTGGGTCCTCGGGCACACCATCGACGGAACTCAGGCGGAGTACGTCCGGGTGCCCTTCGCCGATCTGTCCGTCCACGCACTGCCCGACTCCACGGACGGACTTGACGCCGTCCTGCTCGCCGACATCTTCCCCACCGCCTACGAGGTCGGTGTGCTGAACGGTGCCGTGAGCCCCGCCGACACGGTGGTCGTGGTCGGCGTGGGACCCGTGGGGCTCGCTGCCGTCGCCACCGCCGCGTTCTACAGCCCGGGGAACATCGTCGCCGTCGACCTGGCCGAGTCGCGGCTGGACGCCGCCCGCGCCCTCGGCGCGCACGCCACGGCCCACGCCACGGAGGAACCGGAACAGCTGGTCGCGGATCTGACCGACGGCCTGGGCGCCGACGTCGTCATGGAGGCCGTCGGCGTTCCCGAGGCGTTCGAGATGTGCACGCGGATGGTGCGGCCCGGGGGGAGGGTCGCCAACATCGGTGTCCATGGCAAGCCGGCGGCGCTCCACCTCGAAGACCTGTGGATCAAGGACGTCACCATCACCACGGGGCTGGTGGACACCTCGTCCACACCTCTGCTGCTGCGCATGATGGCCGCGGGCCGACTGCCGTCCTCGTCGCTGATCACCCACCGTTTCGACCTGGGGCAGATGGAAGAGGCGTACGACGTCTTCGGGCGTGCGGCAGAGACAGGGGCCCTCAAGGTCGCGCTCGGCGGGGCCTAGGGCACGCCGGTGAGCGGCACCGACCCTCGCCCGGCAGGCAGCGGTGCAGGGGACGACCGAGGCCCAGGAACCCGCTCGCCCCGCGCCCTCGTCCTTGACACGGACGGGGTGCTCCTCGACTCGGCCGGCCTCCACGCGGCGGCCTGGAAGACCGCGCTGGACGCCTGCATGGCAGCGGTCGCCGGCGAGGAGGAGCCGCCCTTCGACGCCGACGAGGAGTACCGGCGGTTCGTCGATGGAAGACCCCGCTACGAGGGCGCGGCGGCCTTCCTCACAGCCCGGGGCCTCGCACTCCCGGCGGGTACTCCCGGCGACCCGCCGGGCCGCGCCACGATTTGGGCGGTAGCCGCCCGCAAAGAGCTGGCGTTCGTCGACCTGCTTCGTGACGAAGGAGTCGCGGCCTTCGGCGACAGCCGGCCGGCTCTCCTGGGCCTGCGCGCGGCGGACGTGCCGTGCGCTGCCGTGTCGGCCTCCCGACACGCTCGGCAACTGATCCGTGCGGCAGGTCTCGCAGATCTCCTTGCCGTGATCGTGGACGGCGAGGACGCCGCCCGCCTCGGCCTCGCCGGCAAGCCCGATCCCGCGCTCTTCCTGCGGGCGGCCGCTCTCCTCGGCGCCCGCCCGCAGGAGACCGCGGTCGCCGAGGACGCACTCGCCGGGGTGGAGGCGGCGCGTCGCGGCGGCTTCGGCCTGGTCGTCGGCGTCGATCGCACCGCGCTGCGGCGTACCGCCGCCCCGCTGAGCGAGCAGGGCGCCGACCTGGTGGTCCCCGATCTCACGACACTGGTCCGGAGCGTGTGGGGTGAGCGCGGATGACCTCGAGCTGGACATGGAGGTACGACCGGTACGACGCGGAACACGAGCCGTTGGTCGAGGCACTGTGCACCCTCGGAAACGGCCGGTTCGCGACCCGGGGCTCCGCGCCCGAGTGCACGGCCGGTGGCGCGCATTACCCGGGCACCTATCTGGCCGGCTGCTACGACCGGCTCACCTCGCTCGTCGCGGGGGAGCGGGTCGAGAACGAGGACCTCGTCAACCTTCCGAACTGGACGCTGCTGCGCTACCGCTGCCTTCCGGACGACGGTCCGGCCGGCGACTGGCTGACGCCCGACAACGAGAAACTGCGCCACTACGACGTCCATCTCGACCTGCGCGCGGGGGTTCTCACCCGGCGCCTCTTCTTCGAGGACGCCCCTGGGCGCGGCCTGCGCGTGAGCCACCTCCGCCTCGTTCACATGGGAGACCCCGGACTGGCGGCCCAGTGCACTCTGTTCCGCGCCTACGGCTGGAGCGGTGACATCGAGGTGCAGTCCATCCTCGACGGCGCCGTGACCAACTCCGGAGTCGACCGATACCGGCACTTGCGGGGGCGGCATCTCACCGGCCACCGGGCCGGATTCGAGCCTGGCGGCGTCGCCTGGCTCACCTGCCGCACGGCCGACCCCGGCATCGGGATCACAGCCGCCGTGCGCACGGTCACCAGCCCTGTCCGGCCCGCGACGGAGGAGGTCACGGTGACCCGCACCGTGCAGACGTACCACCTGCCCGTCGTCCCCCGCCGTTCGGCGACGGTCGTGAAGACCTTGGCCCTCCACACCTCGATGGACTGGCCCGCCGCCGACCCGCACTGCGCAGCCGTCGACGCGATCGGCCGCGCTCCCGACTTCCCCCGGCTGCTCTCCGCCCACAAGGCGGCCTGGCAGCGCGTCTGGGATCAGGGCGAGTTGCAGGTGCCGGGGGAGGTGGGCCGCATCCTGCGGCTGCACGTGTTCCACCTGCTGCAGACGCTCTCCCCGCACACGGCGGAACTCGACGTGGGCGTGCCCGCGCGCGGACTGCACGGGGAGGCATACCGGGGGCACGTCTTCTGGGACGAGCTCTTCGTCCTGCCCTATCTCAACCTTCACTTCCCCGAGGTGGCCCGGGCCCTGCTCATGTACCGGCACCGTCGACTGCCGGCCGCGCGCGAGGCCGCTCGTCTCGCCGGTCGCCGAGGAGCCATGTATCCCTGGCAGAGCGCGAGTTCGGGCCGGGAGGAGACCCAGGCCCTACACCTCAACCCGCGATCAGGACGCTGGCTCCCCGACCACTCCAGGCTTCAGCACCATGTGAACTCCGCCATCGCCTACAACGTGTGGCGGTACGCACAGGCCACCGGTGACCGGGGGTTCCTGCACTCCGCCGGTGCGGAGATCCTCCTGGAGGTCGCCCGCTACTGGTCCACGGCCGCCGTGTTCGACCCGGTCCTCGGTCGTCACCGCATTCGCGGGGTCGTAGGACCCGACGAGTACCACGACGCCTACCCCGACGCCGCGAACCCGGGGATCGACGACAACGCCTACACCAACGCGACCGCCGCCTGGGTACTCGCTCGCGGCCTCGACCTCCTCGGCGAACTGCCCGAGGCCCGCCGCTCGGAGCTCCGGGAGCAACTGTCGCTCGACGACGGTGAACTCGCTCGCTGGCAGGACGTCTCCCGCCGCCTGTACGTGCCGTTCCACCGAGGCGTCGTCAGCCAGTTCCAGGGGTACGGCGATCTGGCGGAGCTGGACTGGGACCGCTACCGCGACCTGTACGGCGACATCCGCAGACTCGACCGGATCCTGGAGGCCGAGGGCGACACGGTCAACCGCTACCAGGCGTCGAAACAGGCCGACACCCTCATGCTCGGCTACCTGTTCCGGCCCGAGGAGCTGGCCGACCTGTTCGGCCGGCTCGGCTACGCGCTGGACGACGAGGTGTGGCGGGCGACCGTCTCGTACTACCTCCGGCGCACCAGCCACGGGTCGACGCTCAGCAGCCTCGTCCACGGCTGGGTGCTGGCCCGGCAGAAGGGCGCGGACGCCTGGCGGTACTGCGAGGAGGCCCTGCTCGCCGACGTGGCCGACGTCCAGGGCGGTACGACCGGGGAAGGCGTCCATCTCGGAGCGATGGCCGGCACGATCGACCTCGTCGAGCGCGGGATCACCGGCCTGGAGACGGGACCGGAAGGTCTGCGAGTGACTCCGGTGCCACTGGCGGCGATCCCACGGTTCACTTTCACTCTGTGCTGCGGCCGTCATCGCGGAGTGCGGCTGAGGATGTTCCCCGGGCGGCTCGCCATCACGGTTCCTGACTCGCCCGAGGGCCCGCTCGCCGTCGTGCTTCCCGGTGACCGGAAGCTCAGCGTCGCACCTGGGCAGGAGCGGTGGTTCCGGCTCTGAGCGCGGCTTCAGTCGAAGGTGAGCACCTCGGCGACGGGCCGGCGCGGCGTGGCCCGCCCCTGGGGGCCGTAGCCCAGGCGGAACACCATATGGACGAAGCCGATCGCCGAGCCGGGATCGCGTGCGTCGGACCGGAGTTCGGGCCATTCCAGCGGCTGGGACATCAGGGAGGTGGCGAGACCGTCCAGCGTGGCCTGGAGCAGCACCCGCTGCATGGCCTGGCCGGCCTTCAGCCATTCCTCCGGCGTGTCCCCGACCGTGCCGAGCAGCGCGATCTGCGGCCTCTTCTCGAAGCGCGCCGAGACACGTCCGGGTACCTGGCGGGGAGCGCCGAAGTCCCTGACGGGAGACGTCACGTCGTACTGCCGTGGACCGAAGGCGTATGAGGGGATGCCCTCGGTGTCGGAGCCTTCTCCTGCCGCGCCTGTGCGCGTCCAAGCGGCGATCTCCGCGCGGACGGCCTCGTCCGCCGCTTCGAACAGTTCGGAGGCGTGGACGAGGTTCATGACGGTGTCGGTGTGCCAGGCCCCGGGTACGACCAGCCGGCAGCCCTCCAGCAGAGCCGCGGCGCGGAGCTCGTCGATCACCTCGGAGGGGATCTTCTCCTCGGTGAAGGGGAATCGGCTGGTGTGCCGATGCGGCAGGGCGGCGTGGAACTCCCCCAGGTCGCTGTCGGCGTCGTCCGGACCGTCGAACCGTACGTCTGCGAGGTGCCAGGGATCGTCGGGGGTGGGCAGCAGCCGTACCACCGGCTTCAGGGCCCGGTGCGCGGCGCCGACTCGCAGACCGAACAGGGCCGCGCCGCAACCGAGGTGGAGAGCGCGGTGATCGGGGTCCTCGTGCGGCATGCCGCGCAGCGGATCGCCGTGCAGCTCGATGACGCCGATGTCAGTGCGGGCGACGAACTTCCACGGCTGTGCGTTGTGCATCGAGGGAGCGGTGACGGCGTCTTCGATCAGCGACGTCACGAGCGGTCGGGTCAGAGGGGTGGTGGACACGGTGAGTCCTGTCTGCGGTGAGTCACCAGAGGCTGTCGTGCGGAGTCCGAGTGGAGGACGAGAGCCGCGTGTCGTCCTCCTGGGAGGACAGTCGGTCCACGACGGCGACGACACCGTCCACCCTCTCGGTAAGTTCGACGAGCATCCGGGCCTGAGCGCGTCGCCGGACGCGGCCGGCGAGCGTCGCCACGCCGTCGAGGACGTGGACGTCCACCGCGTCGGCCGGCAGGTCCATGGCGTCCGAGAGGACGTCCTCATGGATGCGTCGTCGTATCTCGGCGTCGGGTCGGAGATAGACGTAGAGCAGATCGCGGCGGGTCACGATGCCCACCAGCCGTTCCTCCTCGTCGACGACGGGAAGGCGTTCGACGCCCCGCCGTACCATCAGGCGCGCCGCGTCAGCCACCGTCTCCTCGGCGTGAACGGTGATGGCCGGCTGCGTCATCATGTCTTTCACGGTCAGCTCGTGGCGGGCCAGGAGATCGCTCTCCGACACGACTCCGACGACATGGTCGTCTTCGTCCACGACAGGAAGTCCGCTGATGTCGTGTTCGGCGAGGGCCTTCGCCGCGTCCCGAAACGACATCGCAGGGAGGGCGGAAACCACGTCGTCGGTCATCAGGCCGCCGACCTTCATGTGCTTCATCGCCACGCCTCCTGTTCAGGGGTTCGGCGGTGCTGTCCTGCTTCATCACCCTTCCCTTCCGGATGCGTGCAGGGGAGGGCCGAACGGTCCACCCTCAGGACCGAACGGTCTCTCGGCATGGCCCGTGGTCTTCCCCGACCAGGTGGTGGGCCCTTTGGTCCCGTCGTTGGCCCCAGCGGCCCTCCGTTCGCCTGCGACCGAATGGGAAAGTGGAAGGAGTCCTTCGGACTGTGTGAGGAGGAGCCATGGCGGCATCCACGTCCCGTCCGGGCCTCGGCAGTGTCGTTGTCGGCGTCGACGGATCACCATCCGCGCGTATGGCGGTGATGTGGGCGGCGGAGGAGGCGGCCCTGCGGGGTAGCTCTCTCTGCGTCGTCCACGCGGCGAACACGGACGCACCGGTCCCGTTTCTGTCCCAGGCGGAGATCGTCGCGAGTCGGCGAGCAGGGCTGGAACTGCTCGACAGGACTGCCGAGGAGATCGCGACGCGTCACCCCGAGCTCACGGTTCTCACAGAACTCGACGACGGCGCTGCCCCTGACAGTCTGCGACGGGCCGCTGCCGTCACCGGAACGATCGTCGTCGGGCACCGGGGCCTGGGCGGGTTCTCCTCGTTGTTGCTCGGCTCGGTCGGGCTTGGCGTGGTGGCTGCCGCCACCACGCCCGTGGTCGTGGTTCGCGGGGCCACCGAGCCTGCCGAGACGGGCGTTGTCCTGGCAGCGGTCCGGGACGCGGCCGATGTGGGCTGCGCCCTCGCGGCGGCCCGTGAGGCCGTGCTGCGCAAGGTGCCCCTGCGGCTCCTGCACATCTGGAATGCGGGACTGTCCGCGGGCCCACGCGCTCTGTTGCACAACAGAGGCGAGGAGATCGCCAGCGAGCACGTACACGCGCTGGCCGAAGTCACCGACCGGGTCCAGAACGAATTCCCGGAACTGACGGTGCAGGCCGACGGCCAGAAGAGCCACAGCGTGCCAGGGGCTCTCGTCGACGCGTCACACCACGCCGACCTCGTGGTCGTCGGAGGGAGACGGTCGCCCGGATACCTCGGACCCAGTATCGGGCGAACCACGCTCACTCTGCTGCAGCACGCCCACTGTCCCGTGGAGCTCATCCCCCGGCGAGGCCCTGGACACGGGAGTACGTCATGACACGCACCACGGATCGCCATGACATCGTCGTCGGCATCGACCCGGTCAAGAACTGGCACCTGGCCCTTGCCTGGGCCGTGGACGAGGCCCGGTTGCGAGGCATGGGACTGCGGCTCGTGGTCGCGGTTCCACCGCAGCACGACACCCAGCACGTCGACGACACACCTCGCCACCTGGCACAGCGGCAGACCGGCACGGAAGCACTCCGCACAGCAATTGCCTGGGCGCACTCCCGGCAGCCCGCCGTGAACGCCACCTCCGCCCTCTTCGACGGTTTCCCGGCAGGAGTCCTGAACGGTCTGTCATCCGAGGCCGGAATGATCGTGCTCGGTTCCCGGCACCTCAGCCGTACAGAGGAGTTCCTCAGCGCCGGCTCTCTGGTGGTCCCGGTCACCGCGCAGGCGCACTGCCCGGTGGCCGTCGTGGGCGACGCGGAGCATGTCACTCAGGAGGCGCCGTACCTCGTCGTCGGCGTCGACGGCAGCGAGTCCTCGCGAGCAGCCCTGGCCTGGGCCTTCGAGGAAGCGGACCTCCGGCGTTGCGCGCTCCGGGCCATCGCTGTCTGGCAGCCTCCGGTGTTCTCCCTGCACAGCGGTGACACACTGTTCCACGCCGAGCGCCGCATGCTCTCGGAGACCACCGCAGGCTGGGCGGAGAAGTATCCCGACGTCCGGATCACCCACGAGGTGTTGATCGGTTCCCCCGTCGAGACGCTCGCGAACGCCGCCGAGCACGCCCTCGCCGTCGTCGTCGGCCGTCGAGGCCGGGGCGGATACACCGGGATGCGCGTCGGCTCCGTCGTGCACGGACTGCTGCATCGTGCCCACTGCCCGGTGATCACGGTGCCCGCGGTGTGAGCGGGCCATGGCGAGGTCAGCACCGGACCGGGCTCCTGCACAGGTGCGGGAGACGACGGGACTCACCCAAGAGGAGGCGGCCCGCCGGCTCGCCGACACAGGCCCCAATGAGGTGACGGCAAGCAGGCCAGTGCGGCTCCACAAGCGGATCCTGGCCCAGCTGACAGACCCGCTGATCATGGTGCTCCTCGGGGCCGTCGTGCTGACTCTCGCGATCGGAGACCATCCCGACGCGATCGTGATCGGCCTGGTCGTCCTCGTGAACACGACCGTCGGCGTGGCGCAGGAGATCCGCGCAGACAACGCCGTCGCCGCACTCTCGGCCCTCACCGCCCCGCACGCGCGCGTGCGGCGCGACGGTGCCGTTGTCGACCTCCCCGCTGCGGTGGTCGTCCCTGGTGACGTCCTCCTCGTCGGTGAAGGTGACATCGTCGCCGCCGACGCAGAACTCGCCGAGGCGTCCGCAGTACTGGTGGACGAGTCCATGCTCACCGGGGAGTCCGTGCCCGTCGACAAGGACCCCGGTGCGACGCTGAGCGCAGGCACGGTCGTCGTCCGGGGCCGGGGCGTCGCCGTTGTCACGGAAACCGGAGCATCCAGCGCGCTCGGCCGCATCGCGGCCCTTCTCGACGAGCGCCGCGAGCCCACCCCGCTGCAGCGCCGCCTCGCCGCCTTGGGACGCGTCCTTGCAGGCGTGACGCTCGCCCTGTGCGTTCTGGTCTTCGCGCTCGGCCTGATGCGGGGGCTCCCGCTCGGCACGATGGCCGTCACCGCCATCAGCCTGGCCGTGGCGGCTGTACCCGAATCCCTTCCCGCCGTCGTCACCCTGGCACTCGCGCTCGGAGCCCGGCGCATGGTCACCCGGCACGCCCTGGTGCGCAGACTTCCCGCGGTGGAGACGCTCGGCTCGGTGTCCGTACTCGCCACGGACAAGACCGGCACCCTGACCGAGGGCCGCATGGTCGTCCACCACGTCTGGACACCGCAGGTGAGCGCCGTGCTCTCGGGTGTGGGGTACGAGCCCGTGGGCGAGGCCCTGGTCGACGGAAGGCCGGCGGCGTCGGACGAGCTCGAGTCGCTGCGTGAGCTGCTGACGGTGACTGCGCTCTGTAATGACGCCACGCTGCGCCCCGCGGACAGCAAAGCGTCCGACGCCCGCTGGACGGCCCTGGGCGACCCCATGGAAGCCGCCCTGCTCACGGCCGCGGCCAAGACCGGCTGCCCGGATGCCGCAGAACTGGCGATGACCCGGCCGCGGATCGGAGAAGCACCCTTCGACAGCCTCCGCAGACGCATGACCACGCTCCACGAGACGGGCGGAGACAGAGTGCTCGTCTGCCTGAAGGGGGCTCCCGAAGCCGTTCTCGACCCGGCCGTCCTGCTCGATCCCCCGGACGCGCTCGCGGCGGCCCGCCAAGAGGCCGCGAGCCTGGCGGCCCGGGGTTACCGCGTGCTCGCCGTGGCATCGGGCGTGCGGAACGACACCCCGATCCCGATCACCGCGGCGGAGTCGGGGCTCGCTCTCCTCGGGCTCGTCGCGCTCAGCGACCCGCCCAAGCCGCACGCGGCAGCTACCCTCGCCGCCTGCCGGGCGGCCGGCATCACACCCGTCCTCATCACCGGGGACCATCCGGCGACGGCTCGGGCGGTCGCGTCCCACGTCGCCCTCCTGGGCGACGGCGGCGAGACGGAAGGCCACGTCGTCACGGGGGCGGACGTGGCCGCGGGCCGCGTCGCCGACCTCACCTCGGTGCGGGTCTTCGCCCGTACGGACCCCCAGCAGAAGCTGGACATCGTGGAGGCGTGGCGCTCCCGGGGCGCGGTCACCGCCATGACCGGCGACGGAGTCAACGACGGCCCCGCGCTACACAGGGCCGACATCGGTGTCGCCATGGGCGCACGCGGCACCGAGGTCGCCCGTCAGGCCGCCGACCTTGTCCTCACCGACGACGAGCTGTCGACGGTCGTGGCGGCCGTCGACGAGGGACGGCGCGTCTACGACAACATCCGCCGCTTCCTGGTCTACGGGATGGCCGGCGGAGCCGCCGAGATCCTCGTCATGATCATTGGCCCGCTGCTCGGGCTGCCACTGCCCCTGCGGGCGGGCCAGATCCTGTGGATCAACCTCCTGACGCACGGCCTCACCGGCGTGGCCATGGGCGCCGAACCAGCGTCCCCGGGAGCGATGCGACGGCCGCCACGGCCGCCGGACCAGCACATCCTCGGTGGCGGTGCCTGGCAGCGTCTGCTCGTCCTCGCCGCCGTCGTTACGGCGGCTTCCCTCGGCGCAGGGCTAGCCGCCAGGACATTCGACCTGGCCTGGCAGAGCGTCCTCTTCCTCGCCCTGCTCGCCGCGCAGCTAGGAGTCGTACTGGGACTCCGCTCGCGGCTGTTCACCCGGAAGAACCCGTTCCTACCCCTGTCCGTCCTCGCCTCCGGCCTCCTGGCTGCGGCGGCGCTCAACGTGCCGTTCCTGAGTTCGGTCCTGGAGACCGAAGCGCTCGGCTGGGCCGGCGCCGGGATCGCCGTAGCCTGCGCACCCGCCGGCTTCCTGGCCGCACGACTCGTCCGCACCGCCTTCCGAGGGACGCGTCCGGCTGGAGGGTCCAGGGCATCGGAACTACCGTGAAGACGCGCTTCAGGCGTGGACCGGTTTTCGGCGTGGCCGGAGGTGACGATGGTGTCGGAGGGACTGGGGCCTGCGAACCGCAAGGTCCCGCGGCTGCGACTCGACGAGCTGCTCGACGAGGTCCAAGTGCGCATCGACGAGGTGCGGGGCACCAGGGACCGGCTCAACGGGCTTCTCGAAGCCGTCATGTCCATAGGCAGGGAACTCGACCTTCCCCAGGTGCTGAGGGACATCGTGGAGGCGGCCGTCACCCTCGTGGACGCAGAGTACGGCGCTCTGGGCGTCATCGGGGACGACAGGAAGCTCTCGGAGTTCCTCCCCGTCGGCATCGGAGACGACCTGCGGGCGCAGATCGGCGACTTGCCCTCGGGGCACGGACTGCTCGGCGAGCTGATCCGAAACCCCAAGCCTCTGCGGCTCTCCGAGTTGTCCGGGCATCCCGCCTCGTACGGGTTCCCGCCCCACCACCCTCCGATGCACAGCTTCCTGGGCGTGCCCATCCGGGTCCGCGACGAGGTCTTCGGGAACCTGTACCTCACCGAGAAGCGCGGAGGGGCTGAATTCGACGCCGAGGACGAAGCCGTCGTGACGACGCTGTCCGTCGCGGCCGGCATCGCCATCGAGAACGCCCGCCTCTACGAAGAGGGCCGCCTCAGGCAACGGTGGCTGGCTGCGAGCTCCGACCTGACCAGTGCCCTCTTGTCCGGGGCGGAGGAGACCACGGTGCTCGACGGGTTGCTGGAGCAGGCCGTGGACATCGCGGGCGCCGATGTGGGTGTCTTCTACCTGGTGGGTGCAGGCGGTGAGCTGCGGGGCTCGCTCGCTCGTGGTGAGGGGGCCGAGGCGCACCGGGGCGTCGTCCTGCCGTCCAGCGAGGGAACCCTTGCCGAGGCAGCCCTCGCGCAGGAGGGCCTGCTCACGGTCGCCGACGTCGAGAACGAGTCGCGCATCCGGGTGCAGCCCGAACGGTGGAGGGGATTCGGGCCGGCGGTGGCCGTCACGGTCGGCACCAAGGAGCGACTGAGCGGGGTGCTGATCCTCGCCCGGAAGCACGGGCGGCCCCCGTTCACCGGCTTGGAGATCACTGCTCTCCCGGGATTCGCAGGGCATGCAGCCTTGGCACTCGAGCTGGCCGACCGCCGCCGGGACGCCGAACAGGTGGTCCTCCTTGAGGACCGCGACCGGATTGCCCGTGACCTGCACGACCTTGCGATCCAGCGGCTGTTCGCCACCGGCATGACGCTGCAGAGCGCCCGTCGGTTCGTCGAGCACCCGGAGGCCGTGGATCGCTTGACCCGGGCGATCGACGACCTGGACGCCACCATCAAGATCATCCGATCGACCATCTTCGGTCTACGGGAACACGAGAGCGCCGGGGCGCCGAGGCTCAGAAGCCGTGTGGTCAAGGCGGTCGACGAGATCGCGACCACGCTCGGATTCGCTCCGGCGCTGCGTATGGAGGGTCTCCTCGACACGGACGTGCCCCATGAGGCGGCCGAGGAGGTGATCGCGGTCATCGGCGAGGCGCTCACCAACGTGGCCCGGCACGCACGGGCCCACAGGGCGGAGGTGTCGGTCGTGGCCGAGGACGGCGTATTGGCAGTGACGGTGCGCGACGACGGTACCGGCATCCCGCAGGGCGGCAGCCGCAGCGGACTGCGCAACCTCTCCGAACGGGCCGAGCGGCTGGGCGGGACCCTGTCGGTGCGTGCGAGAGCGGAGCCGCAGAGCGGGACGGTACTGGAATGGAGGATCCCGCTGCCGGAAGGGCGGACGTGAGGTCCGGATGCCTACTTCTCCTCGGAGTCGTGCTCGTGTGCCTGCGCGGCGATGACGGCGGCCTGTACCCGGCGTTCCACACCGAGCTTGCCGAGCAGCCGCGAGATGTGGTTCTTGACGGTCTTCTCCGACAGGTAGAGCCGCTTGGCGATCTGCCGGTTGGTGAGCCCTTCGCCGATGAGGTCGAGCACGGACCGCTCCCGCTCGGACAGCACCGCGAGCCGTTCGTCCTCCGGCTTCGCCGTTTCCGGGTCTCGGAGCGAGTGCATCAGCCGCGCTGTGGTGGCCGGGTCCAGCATCGACTGCCCAGTGGCCACGGTCCGCACGGCCGAGACGAGGTCCGACCCCTTGATCTGCTTGAGGACGTACCCGGCCGCGCCGGCCATGATCGCGTCGAGGAGAGCGTCCTCGTCGTCGAACGACGTCAGCATCAGGCAGGCCAGCTCGGGCATCCGGGACCGCAGCTCCCTGCACACGGAGATCCCGTCGCCGTCCGGCAGCCGGACGTCGAGAACCGCCACGTCCGGCCGCAGGGCGGGGCCGCGGGCCAGTGCCTGGTCGGCGGTCGCCGCCTCGCCCACCACTTCCATGTCGGGCTCGTCGTCGATCAGGTCACGGAGACCCCGGCGGACGACCTCGTGATCGTCGACGAGGAACACCCGTGTGAGTGCGGTGGCTGCCGGCAGGTCCGTCATGGCGATCCTTGTGGTCGATCGGCTGGGCACCCCCCTATGGATTGTCCGTCAACGGAGCGTCTCAGGTCGCACCGAGATCCATCCGGACGTCGACGACGCCCTCCACGGCCCGCACGGCGCGGGCGACCAGCGGCACCAGCGACCGGTCGGACAGCGGGCCACGGATCGTCGCCACGCCGTCCGTGACCGTCACGTCCAGCCCCACGGGGGCGGCCGGCTCCCCGAGGACGGAATGGCGGATGTCCTCCTCGATCTCGGCGTCCGTACGGAGGAACACCTTCAGCAGATCGCTCCGGCTGACCACACCCTCCAGCATGCCGACGCCGTTCACCACGGGCAGGCGCTTCACCCTCCGCGTCGCCATGATCCGTGCGGCCTCCGCGAGCGTCGCGTCAGGATGGACGGTCACGGCCGGGCTGGACATGAGTTCCCCGGCCCGTACGGCTCCGGCCTTGGACGCGGCGGCGAACTCGTCCGGACGGGGCTCCTCCGTGCGGAACTCCTCCTTCGGCAGCAGATCGGCCTCCGACACGACCCCGATCACCCGTCCCTCCCCCTCCAGAACGGGCAAGGCGCTCACCTTCCACTGGTCCATGAGCGCGACGATCTCCTTGTACGGCGCGTCCCGTCCGATGGCGATGGCGGTGTGAGTCATGACGTCGCTGACGGCGTAGCGAGAGGCGGGCATCACGTTCTCCCAGCGGGATGAGGGCCTACAGGCCGCTCCCGTGCGGGGCGTAGAGATCCAGCAACCGCACACGAGCGGAGAAGAGACGGTGGGCGAGCATCTGTCCCACGAAGTGGTCCAGGGCGAAGCCGAAGCTCGGATCGGTGTCCATCAGCATGCGCACGGTCGCCGCGTCGAACTCGTCCGCGCGTACCCGTGTCATGGCCTCGGCGCCGAAATGCCAGCGGTACGGCTCGAAGAGCCACGACCAGCCGAGCAGCTCCCCGGCGTTGACACTGTCGACCACGGCGGCCCGCTTGCCGGGCACGCGGACGTCCAGGGTGACCGTCCCGGTCTTGATGATCCAGAACCGGTCGGCGTACCCGCCTTCCTCGAACAGCCGGGTTCCTTCAGGGAAGTCCACCGGGCGGGCGCACTTCAACAGCCGGTCACGCTGGTCGGCGGAGAGAGCGGCTGTGAGCCGTGGGTTGGGAGGTGTGCTCATCGGAGGGCCTCCTCGGCGGTGTCCACTCCCAGTCTGGCCTCGCTGCGTGAGGGGTGAGGAGGGCCGGACGGCCCCCTCGGGGGGCCTGGTCGGCCCGTACGAGGTGCGTCAACCCGCCTGTGGCGTCCCGCCGGGTGCGGTACGCATGACCCTCTGGTCCTGGGAGCTTGACCAGCACCTCCACGGGCAGGGGGGGCACATGCCTGTTCATGGCGGGATCCGCGACGGAAGCGGGTCCTGCTCGACGTGCCCCCCATGCTTGCCAGTGGCGGTTCCCAGCTGGATCAGTCAAGCGACCTGGAGAGCCGCCCCCCATGCCTTCGCGCGGTCTCGTTCACCGGCGCGCAGCGGTCCTTCGGTGTCCTCGATGACAAAGCCCTCGGGTTCCGCGACGAGTTCGTAGCCATGACCGCGCAGCCGACGGGCGATGCCGTTCGCGGCGGCGCCGGCCAGGCGCATGTCCGCTCTGGTGTCGAAGGCTGCGGCGGCATGGGTACCGGTGTGGGCCTTCGGGAGTGTGTCGTGGAACCAGTTTCGGACTCCGGGGCCCTCGGCGCCCTCCTCGGGAGTGAAGGGACGCTCTCTGTTCTCGGCTTCTTGCTTCTCGGCCTTCAGCCCCATCTTCCGGCTCATCCCGGTGGTCATGCCCCGCATATGGGTCGGACCGCCGACGACCAGCAGGTCGGTGGGGCCGATGCGCTCCGGCAGCGCGTCGACCACTGCCACGCACTCGACCTCGGCGTCCGGGTGCGTCTCCTTCACACCTTCTCCAATCGCGTCAGCGATCTCGCGCGTGTTGCCGAACAGGCTCTCGTACACGATCACAGCGCGCATCACGACTCATCTCCTCAGGTATTTCCTTCTCCGGCCTCCGCTGCCGCTTCGATCGCCCGCAGCGCTCCGCGCAGGACGATGCCGACGCCCGGGGAGACCAGCGTCCAGTAGCGGCCGAACTGCGTGGTGGACGCCGGGTCGGTGCACGCGGTACGCGCTTCATAGGTCAGGAGGGACCGCCGTGCCCCGTAGGGGTGGACGACGAAGGCGGCGGCCATCTTCGCCCAGCCGGGCTCATCGAAGCCTGCGTAGTCACTGGATTCGACACGGCGCCACTCGATGGTGGGCTTCCATACCTTGCCGACCGCCCCGAAGGCGATCTCGCGCCCCGCGCGCTCACCCAGCGCAACCCAGGGCTGGGCGTCCAGGTCCCCCTGATCGCCACCTACGGCGGTTTCGAACAGGTCGGACACTCGCATCGAAGGCGGTGTGACCACGGGCCGGCGTCGTACGCGGTCCGGAACTCCACGTGCCCACATGACCGCGTCGAACAGTGGCGAGTGGATGGACAGCATGTCCAGATCTCGGGCTGCGCCGTACACGACGTCCGGCGCAGCGGCGATCACGGCACACTCGAGGCGGGAGAACCGGAACTCGGGCAGGGCCGTGTCGAGCAAGAGGGGCTCGCCTGTCGTGGCGACACTCGGCTGGGCATTCATGTGAACCTCCCAGATCCGACACCATCAGTCTCGTCCAAGGCCGGGCATCTCGCTGGGGCCGAACGGTCCCCGGTCCCCTGCGGAACCAGGACGCGTCAAGATCATCCAATTGTGAGCGCTTTGGAACCGTCGGTGGCGGGGGAGCTGGGAGCGCCGCTCGACCCAGCGGAACGCGCGCGGCCGACTATCCCCGAGGCGACTCGATGGCCTTCCGCAGGTCAGCGCATCCGGCGCGGGACGCACAGGTACGCGTGTGAGCGGCACGATGCAATTACTGCAGCGACTGGTGCCGGGGCAGTCATGGAAGCTGCCGAGAACGGAGGAACCGGTCGGCCCTGGCGAGGTCCTCAGGCGTGTCGACCGCTAGGGCCTGTCCGGCGGATCATGGCCGGGGCCGTGGCGCCTGGCACGGCGCCTCGCCGCGTTGCCGAAACGCCCCGATAGCTCCGCTATCGAG